>NZ_BJKS01000002.1:0-366298 GCF_006538445.1 Thermodesulfovibrio sp. Kuro-1
GTGCTGTGTTCATTGTCATGTCTTTGCCTTCTTTTGCAACACTGGCTGTTGTTACACTTACTTCTGCTATGTTTGATGCATTCTTTGCTATGTCAACTACTGTCTGGCTCATTTCTTCTGCTGCAGATGCTATCTGGCTTGCTCTTTCTGTCTGGGATTTGAGGTTTCTTGATATCTCTTCTGTTGTTGCTGAAAGTTCTTCAGAAGATGATGCAAGAGAGCTTGAGATTGTCTTTGATTCTGCTATGAGACGCTTTATACTTGTTATTGCTTCATGCACTGATTGTGCAATCATTCCAAGTTCGTCTTTGCTTTCTACTTTTATATCAACTGAGAGGTCTCCCTGTGCTACTTTCCCTAAAACTCCCTTAAGCTCTGTTACAGGTTTCTTGACTGAACGAGAAATGAAGAGAGCAAAGAAAATTCCGATACAGGCACTCGCGAGTGATATAACAATTAATATAACTATTTGAGTTCTAATGGAAGTTTTGATTTCATTCACTCTTTTACTTAAATTTTCATGTTGAAAGCTCACAGCAGCATCAAGTGACTTGTTAATCCTTTCAACTTTCTTAGGCAACTCTTTGTTAAAAAATGCTATAGCTTCCTTATTTTTTCCTGCAAAACTTAGTTCTATAACTTTATTATTTGCCGATGCAGCATCTTTTATAGCATTTTCTATTTCTTGTAGTATTTTCTTTCCCTGCTCAGAACGGGTAACTTTTTCTAAAGTTTCAAATTTTTCTTTATAAATCTTCCTATGTTCATCAATTTCTTTTTTCATCTCCTCTTTTCGCTTTATATCATCAGTCAGCATTATGTCTCTTATGGTGGTCAATATATCTTTAACTTCTTTCCTTATAATTGCTGCATCATTTAGCTTATTTGTTCTTTCATCAATATCTCCTAACTTTCCTTCAATGGCTGTCAATTGGGTGAACACCAAAAATCCAAGAATTATTAATAATGCTATAACAACCCCAAAACCAATCCCGAGTTTTTTACCAATTGTAAGGTTCTTAAACATACTCTTCCCCTCCTTTTTTTAGTTTAAGATTGTTCAAAAACTTGCAATTTATTGAAAATCAATAAACTACAAGCTGCGTTATTTTTAAATTGCATCCATCTATCATATCTCTCATTTTTCTATCATTCCGCCCCACCTGTCATTCCAAGGAACATAAGCAACGAGGAATCTCCTCTGTTTTTTCTCAAATGGAACAAATCAGAGATTCCTCAGGGTCATTGAGACCCTTCGGAATGACAGAAAGAAATTGACCAGCCCTATTGATTGCAAAAAATTCTTTTCAATGAACATAATTATTTTTTGAATTCACTTCTCACCAAAAATAAATGCAGCAAAAATTATGCCTGACTTTTTCAAATATAAAACGTCTTAATAATTAAAGAAAAAATTAGAGCATTTAAATTTGCGTTACTTTTTGTAGCAATAAAATGTATATTTTGGTAACATTTTATTGCTATTTATAGGTTAAACAAAATTGTATAATATTTTCAATGAAAAAATTCAGATATTACAATGCTATATTGAGCCTCTTAACAGTGGATAAAATCAAATTAGTAGAAGTTAAACTTTCTGTATCAGGAGGCAGGAAAAACTTTAACTTACTTGCAGTTTTTAAAATACATTATAACTATATTCTCTACTTTCTCTACTTATTCTTAATAAATCTATCCAAAATATTATAAAGCTCTTCATAAGCTGACTTATATTCTTTTAGTTTTATTTGTTCATTAAAAGCAAGGAATATAATCATAAAAATAGACCCCACAGTAATAATACCAACGACCTTTTCTATAAAAAAATTGGCTTTAATTTTTTTAATAATATCTTCGTACAAATTAAATTGATAGAAGAAAAAGAAAAATGTTGATAATGTTACTGGCAATACTGAAAGTCTGTAATTTAATTTAAGTGAATGATTTTTAAGCTTGGCAATATACTCTTTTAAGTCATCTATTTTTATATCAGGACTATCTAAATATTTTTTTAGATATTTTTCAAAATTATTCTGAAACTCCATATCAACATCTCTAAGCCTTTTGAATTCATCTTCTTTACCTAACGATCTTTTCCAATAAGATTTAAAAAAATTCCATCGTTTTTGTATAAACTTTTCTCTCATAAACTGATTCCTTCTTTTTATATATTCTTCTACTATTCTTTCATAAATATTATCATCTCTCATCTTAAAACCTCCTTTACTATGTTTGAGACTGTTCTAAAATTTATAATGTATGAAAATCAATAAATTACAAGTCCTGTTATTTTTCTTTTACCTTCATCTGTAATTCCGAGACCGCAGAAGCAACCGAGAAATCTCATCGTCTCTAGAGAAAGATGCCCCGCTACCGCTCAGGGTCACAATAAAAATGTCATTCCGAACAGAGCGAAAGCGGAGTGAGGAATCTCCTCTTTCTCCGTAACGAAATGGTTCATAGATTCCTATCACCCATTGAGGATGCTCAGAATGACAGAAAGAACCTTGAATAACCTCAATTATAACTCATCAAACTTTTGTACCTCTAATAGCCTCAGTAAGTTTTTTTATGACTTCATTAAGATTTTCCACTTCCTGTCCCACTGTCTCTGATGTTATTTTTACATCCTGAGCAAGCCCACTTGAACGCTCTGCTGAACGGGCTACCTCATCAGATGTTGAGGATTGCTGCTCTGTAGCTGTAGCTATCTGCGTTATTGTATCCTTTACTTTTATTGAATGTTCTGCTATCCTGTTCAATGCATCCTTTACTTCATTTAATGCTTCCAGTGCCTCAGCTACCTCCCTTGCTGTCACATCCATGCTTTTCAATGATTCCCTTGATTCTGCCTGTACCGCCTCTATTTTCTGTGATATCTCTTCTGTAGATTTTATTGTTCTTTCTGCAAGTTTCCTCACTTCATCTGCCACTACTGCAAAGCCTCTTCCTTGCTCTCCTGCCCGAGCTGCCTCTATTGCTGCGTTAAGAGCAAGCAAATTTGTCTGGTCTGCTATGTCTTTGATAACTGTAACTATCTCTCCAATTTCCTCTACTCTCTTATTCAGCGAATCTATTGTTCTTTTCAATTCTGTGGTTGAATGATTAGCTGATTGGACTATTGTTGTTGATTTATCAGAAAGTGTTACTCCTTCATGTGCAATATTTTGTGATTCTGTTGCTAAGTCAGATGCCTGAGAGGCATTTCTTGCTATATCAGTTATTGTCTGACTCATCTCTTCTGCTGCTGTAGCTATTTGATGAGACTGTGATGTCTGCTCCGCTGCTTTCTTTTTTAATGTCTCAACATTTGCCTCAAGTGCTCCTATTACTGATTGAATCGTCCCCAGAGATTTCTTTACATTTTCTATTACTGATAAAGTGAATTCATCAACCTTTCTTACTCCTCTGGCTATTAAGCCTATCTCATCTTTCCTCTCCTCAAGTTTTTTATCAAACTCTATTGACCCTATATCACCCCTGTCTGCTCCCTTTGCTATCTCTTCCATCTTTAATGCCATCTCTGGGATAACCTTTAATGACTTTTTCATGAAAAACAAAAATATGTTGGTCAAAAGAGCTGCAAATACAAATATTCCTGCAAAGAGATAAAAGTTTCTTTTCATGGTATTTGCCATATTTTCTTTTGCTTTTAAAAACTTAGATTTTTGCAAATCACTAAGATTAAAAACTATATCCCTTGCTTTTCTGAATCCATTTGTAAGTTCTTGTGATTTCTTAAGGGCTTCTTCTTTTTTACCTTGTTCTGTAAGTTTAATTATTTCTGCTATTAAAACATGATTGTCTTGCCACATTTTTAGAAGTTTTTTCAATTCTTCCTGTATGTTAGCAGGTGCTATTTTTATTGTTTCATCAATCGTCTGTATTAACTCTTTATAGTATTTCTCAGCATTTTTCTTTGACTGTTCATCATTAGATGCCAGAACATTTCTGACCGAAGCTAATGTCTGAGAACCATGTCCATAAATATCTTTGTACGCAACAAGAAGCTGAATATCCTTGTCCACAAGTTCTCTGACATTATCCTGAGAAGTTTTTCCAGTAAAGTAAAAAATAACAAAAAGAAATATAAAAGAAAAAAGTGTTGTAATACTTACTAATTGAATAAGTTTTGAAATTTTCATGATAATTCCTCCTTTTAAGTATCAAAGTATTGTCAAACATTAATGAGACAGGAAATCAAGGGGATGGACAATCAAAATAGTGATATATTTGACTCATCAAAAATATAATATCAATTTTTAATTCTTAGGTTTGTTAAAACTTTTAAATAGTTTAATAAATTTTTTATATAAATCATACCTCTTTGGATTAATTCTTGAAGAAAAGATAATAAAAAAGTTTAAAATACTATATGCCGAAGTGGCGGAATTGGCAGACGCGCCAGATTCAGGATCTGGTGGTGGTAACGCCGTGCGGGTTCAAATCCCGCCTTCGGCACTTTATAAGTTATTGATGTTGAAAGCCTTTAAATTTAAAAAACTTATACTAACTGTCATTTCAATGGTTTCAATGCTCCTTAATAATTGAACAATCTTTTTTGTCATTCCGAGCATTCTCAATGGATGCGAGGAATCTTTGATACTCGGGAGAAAAAATGAGATTCCTCCTCGCTGTCGCTCCTCGGAATGACACCTCGCTCTTCCTCTCCTTCACTTTCACTCCTCCTCTATAATTGTAAACCATAACCACGATCTTCAATCTCTCCATTGTTTAATATACGATGACAGAAGAGGAACGTGCATTGGAATGACAAGAGAAGTTCGGGATAGCAGGAAAAAAGGCGGAATTACAGAGAGAGCGAATCTGAAGGACACATATATTCTGTCACCCTGAGCGAAGTAAATGGTCTCATATTTTAGAGCAGAGAAGATTCTTCTTCCGCATACGCAGCCCCTGAATGGCAAAAAAAGTTGACGGAAAATTAATAAAAATTTTAAACTAAAATTTCTAAATTTATTTAGGAGGGACATCTAAATAAAATGAAGGATAAAGTCTTAAAACTCGGATTGCCTAAGGGAAGTCTTCAAGAAACCACATTAAAGCTCTTTAAGAAGGCAGGATACAATATACATGTTTCACACAGGTCATATTATCCTGTAATTGATGATGAAGAAATCTCAGGTATGCTTTTAAGAGCACAAGAGGTACCAGTTTATGTTGAAAAAGGATATCTTGATTGCGGACTTACAGGATATGATTGGATTCTTGAGCAAAATGTTGATGTAATAGAGGTTGCTGAATTGAGATATGCAAAAGAAGGATTTAGGCCTGTCAAATGGGTTATAGCTGTTCCAGAAGACTCTCCGATAAAAACAGTTGAAGACTTGCAGGGTAAAAGGATTGCTACCGAACTTGTTGGATACACAAAAAGATATTTAAAATCAAAAGGCATCAAAGCTGAAGTTTATTTTTCATGGGGAGCAACAGAGGTTAAACCACCTTATCTTGCTGATGCAATTGTTGATTTAACAGAAACCGGGACGTCCTTAAAGGCAAATAAATTACGCGTTATTGAAACAATTCTTGAATCAACCACCCGTTTTATTACAAATAAAAATGCATGGAAAAACTCATGGAAAAAGAAAAAAATGCAGGATATAGCGATGCTTCTTCAGGGTGCTTTATTGGCTGAAGAAAAAGTGGGACTCAAGATGAATGTTCCAAAGGATTCTCTTAAGAAAGTGCTATGTTTACTTAATTCATTACATTCGCCAACAATTTCTCAGCTTTATGATGAAGAATGGTATGCAGTAGAAGTTATTATAAACGAGAAAAAAGTTAGAGAACTTTTACCTAAGCTCAAAGATGCAGGTGCATCAGGTTTTGTTGAGTATCCATTGAATAAAGTAATTCCATAAGGAGGTGTTTCATGTACGCGATTATAGAAACAGGAGGAAAACAATTTAGAGTTAAATCTGGAGACATAGTAAAAATTGAAAAACTCAATATTGAACCAGGGCAGGAAGTAATTTTTGATAAGGTTTTACTTTTTAAAGGGAATGAGGGACTTAAGATAGGAAATCCGTATATTGAAGGTGTAAAAGTTAAAGCTGAAGTTATTGATGAGAAAAAAGACAAGAAAGTTCTTGTCTACAGTCCTCCTTCAAAAAAAGCTATCCACAAGCTAAAAGGACACAGACAATGGTATACTAAAATAAAGATAAAAGAAATTGTAGGAGGATAAAAATGGCACATAAAAAAGGAGTTGGAAGTTCAAGAAACGGAAGAGATAGCCAGGCTAAAAGACTTGGCGTAAAAAGATTCGGTGGACAGTTTGTTAAAGCTGGAAATATTCTTGTTCGTCAGAGAGGAACAAAATTTCATCCTGGAGCAAATGTAGGGGTTGGTTCTGACTATACCCTGTTTGCCTTGATTGATGGAATTGTTAAATTTGAAAGAAAAGACAAGCAGAGACTCAAAGTAAGCGTTTATCCAGTAATTGAACCTGCCCAATAAATCAAAGGGTGGCTAAAACCACCCTTTCTTCTTCCATGCAATTCATTGATTATGTAAAAATCTATGTAAAAGCTGGTGACGGTGGCAGAGGCTGTATAAGCTTCCGCAGGGAAAAATATGTTCCCAAAGGAGGTCCTGACGGCGGAGATGGTGGAAAAGGCGGAGATGTAATAATTCAAGCTTCTTCAGAACTTCATACACTTCTTGACCATAGATATCAAAAAGTCTATAAAGCCCAGAGAGGACAACATGGAAAAGGAAGTAATATGAAAGGAAAAGATGGAGAAAACCTGATAATAAAAGTACCTGTTGGAACTGTAGTTAAAGATGCTGAAACAGAGGAAGTTCTCGCAGATCTTGATGAAGAAGAAAAATATTTTATTGTTGCAAAGGGTGGCAGAGGTGGCTTCGGAAATGCTCATTTTGCGACTCCAACAAATCAAGCTCCAAGATATGCTCAACCAGGAGAAAAAGGACAAGAAAGATGGGTAATTCTTGAGCTTAAGCTCCTTGCAGATGTAGGGTTAATAGGTCTTCCCAATGCTGGCAAATCAACTTTGATTTCAGTAATAAGCTCAGCCAAACCAAAGATTGCAGATTATCCATTTACAACCCTTATACCTGTGCTTGGAGTTGTAAAATATGAAAATTATCAAAGTTTTGTTGTTGCTGATATCCCAGGATTAATTGAAGGTGCTCATAAAGGAGCAGGACTTGGACATCAATTTCTAAGGCATGTTGAAAGAACCTCTTTGCTCCTTCATCTTGTTGATGTATCAGATTTTTCTGAGTCTGACCCTCGGGAAGACTTTGAGAAAATTCAGAAAGAACTTGAACTTTATAATCCAGCCCTTACAAAAAAGCCATTTGCAGTTGTTGGAACTAAGATTGACATTGCCTATAAAGGGGACAGACTTGGAAAGCTTAAAAAATATTGTGAAGAAAAAGGTATTGATTTTTTCCCAATAAGTGCAGTAAAAAAAGAAGGTATTGATAAACTTTTACATTATCTTTCAGAGAAAGTGGGTAAAAAATGCGGATTGTTGTAAAAATAGGGAGTAATCTTTTAACTGACAAAGCAGGACGCATTAACCAAAAAAGAATTCTTTCTTTGGCAAAGGAAGTTTCCGAACTTCATAATAAATCAATTGAAGTTGTGATGGTTTCCTCCGGAGCAATCGCTTCTGGCTTAAGGAAACTCGGACTTAAAACTAAACCCAGAGAAATAAGAAAAAAACAGGCTACAGCTGCTGTTGGACAACCTCTTCTTATGTGGATGTATGAAAGATCTTTTCTTAAATATAAAAAACATATCGCTCAGATTCTTCTTACAAGAGATGACCTCAGTGATAGAATTCGCTATGTTAATGCAAAAAATACGATTCTTACACTTCTTGAGATGGATGTTATTCCTATAATAAATGAAAACGACACTGTTGCTACAGATGAAATAAAATTTGGTGATAATGACCAGCTTGCAGCACTTGTTTCAGGGCTTATTGAAGCAAATCATTTGATAATTTTATCAGATGTTGAAGGACTATATACATCTGATCCTAAAAAAGACCCTGATGCTAAGATAATAAAACATGTTAAAGAGGTTTCAAAAGAACTTATAGAGATCGCCAAACCAACAAGCACAGGATACGGAACAGGTGGCATGTACTCAAAAGTTATGGCTGCAAAGAAAGCAACCTCATTTGGAATCCCTGTTCATATTGTAAGCGGAAGAAGCTATGGAAATATTAAAGCTGTAATAGAAGGAAAACAGATAGGCACATACTTTGAACCAGTAGCTCAAAAAGTAACATCCAGAAAAGGCTGGATTGCCTATGCAACAAGAGCAAAAGGTAATCTTTATATTGATGAAGGCGCTGTTAAAGCATTACTTAAAAACGGGAAAAGTCTTTTACCATCAGGAATAAAAAAAGTTGAAGGAGATTTTGATGTTGGTGATGCAGTATATTGTGTTGATGAAAAAGGAGAAAGAATTGCAAAAGGATTGGTTAACTATTCCTCCTGTGAAATAAAACTCATAAAAGGCAAAAAATCTTCAGAAATTGAAAAAATTCTTGGATATAAATACTCAGATGAAATAGTCCACAGAGATAATCTTGTTATCCTTATATAATTTTGATTTCTTTTGTCTACTTCAGTTTCTAATATGAGTTGCCCAAAAAGTTTGCTATTCCAATGCCGTGTATGCGGAAGAAGAATCTTCTCCGCTCTAAAAGATGAGACCTTTCGCTTCGCTCAGGGTAAGAGAATATATGTATCCTTCGGATTCGCTTTCTGTCATTGCACCTTTTTCCTGTCATTCCAATGAGCGTTCCTCTTCTGTTACTCCGAGGAGCGTTAGCGACGAGGAATCTCCTCTGTTCGTCCATGTCATTCCGAACGAAGTGAGGAATCTCCTTTTCTCTTTTAAGGAGAAGACCCATCGGAATGACCGTTGGTAATTGAACAGCCTCAATTAATTTATTTCAATCCTGATGAGGTAAAAGAGATTTTTGAAAACTATGTGATATAATCAAAACATGAAAGGCTGCAAAATAGATATTCAGTCAGTCAAAAATTATCTTTTAGAAAAAAATGAAAGGAAATTAGCTCTTAAAAGAAAAGAGCGGGATGAGATATTGTCAATGGTAAGGAGACTTTCAAAGCTATGGGAAAAATATGGAGTGGAAAGAGTTTACCTTTATGGTTCAATGGTAGAGCTTTCTTTTAATAAGTATTCAGATGTTGATATTGCTGTAGAACCAGATATAGATTTTGAAGCCATTCTTAAGCTTTACTCTGAGATAAACAGATACTTCAAAAGAGAAGTGGACATAAGATTACTCAGCGAGCTTCCTTTTGCAGAAAAGATAAGGAAAGAAGGAATGCTTATATATGAAAGAAAGCATTGCAGTTTTAAAAAGTGAAATTGAGAAAGATACTGAGAAGTTAAATAGACTTTTTAAGAGATTTTCTGCTTCCTACAAAGAATTTGAAAAAACAGGAGAGTATTCAAAACTGATTGAATCTGCCTTTTATATAAATCAAATCTATACTGGCTTTGAAAGAATTTTTAAAAACATCGCTAAAACCTTTGAAAACACAATAGATGAGGACTACTTGCATAAATCTCTACTGGAGAGGATGAATCTTGAGATTAAGGGCATAAGACCTGCTCTGTTTTCAGATGAAAGTTTTCAATATCTTAATGAGTTGAGAGCATTCAGACATTTTTTCAGGCATGCCTACGATGTTGATATTGATAGAAAAAAATTTAAAATTGTTGCTGAAAAGGCATTGAAATTAAAGAAAAAATATAAAAGTGAAATAGATAAATTTTTGAATTTTCTTGATGAGTTGTTAAAATAGTTACTTTAAACAATTTATAACCAAAGAGGCAGATGAGACTCAGGATAAGAGAAAATCTTTTGTATTTTTTATTAAAACTAATTAAAAAATTTGACAAAAGAGATGATGTTAAAGGGATATAAAAAATTAACCATATTACATACTGAATCATCTAAAGGCTGGGGAGGTCAGGAAATAAGAATTCTGCAGGAAGCACTTGGCATGAGAGATAGAGGATATAGAGTATTGATTGCCACAGAAAAAGATAGTATCCTTTTCCAAAAAGCTCTTGCGAAAAATTTAGAAGTCTTTCCAATTCATTTTTCAAAATATAATCCGCTCTCCTTTTTAAAAATTAAATCTCTAATTGAAAAAGAAAAAGTTGATATACTAAATACTCATAGCTCAAAAGACAGCTGGATTGCTACTATTGCTGCAAAAATAGCCTATAACAAACCAAAAATAATAAGAACGAGACATTTGTCTACACCTATAAGTAAATCTTATGCAAGTAAAATTATCTATGATTTAATTCCCGATGCGGTAATTACAACGGGTGAAATTATAAAAGAAAGAATGGTTAAAATAAATAAGTTTGATCCGACAAAGATAATATCAATACCTACAGGTGTCGACCTAAATAAATTTAGAGTGAATGAAATAAACCACTCACGAAAAAATGATTGTTTTTTAGTAGGAACTATAGGAATATTAAGAAGTTGGAAAGGACACGAATATTTATTAAGAGCAGTTCCTTTGGTTATAGAAAAAATTAAAGACATTCACTTTTATATTGTAGGTGACGGACCTCAGTTCAAAAATTTAAAAAAATTGATAACACAATTAGAAATTGAGAGATATGTTTCTATGACAGGATATAGAGAGGATATCCCGGAAATAATATCATCGTTAGATGTATTGGTCCATCCTTCTATCGCGAATGAAGGCGTTCCTCAATCAATATTACAAGCATTAGCTATGAAAATTCCTGTAATAGCTTGTGATACAGGTTCTATCAGAGAGATAATAAAGAATAATCAAACGGGAATCTTAATTGAACCTAAAAATCCATATGCTATATATAAAGCAATTTTAAAAATATTAACTGATAGAGAACTTAAATTACAAATAATTGAAAATGCAATTAAATTAGTTAGAGAGAAATATTCGTTTGAAGGAATGCTCTGTAAAATTGAGAGGCTATATAAGACTTTAATGAGAAATGTTGTTAAGAACTAAGGCAAGAAACATACTCGTAATTAAACCCAGAAATATTGGAGATGTCATGCTAACAATTCCTGTATTCAAAGTTTTAAAGGAAGAATTTCCTCATGCTAAAGTCACAGCTTCCGAGTTTATCAATTCATAGTCCAAAATTGCTATTTTTGGCTCGTAACTCATTGATTTTACTTAATTCTATTTTTTTGTTTTTTCATCTTTATTGTATAACTTTTTTAGATTTTTTATTCTTTTTATATTAATAGAGTATCCATATTTCATGAGGTATAATTGTTCATGTTCCTCAAAGGTGTCCACTCAGCACAGAATATGACTATGTTTATGTGGTAGAAGGATATAGGGACACCTCTATCATTATAAAACACAGATATCTATTCAGTATTGACAAAATTTAGGATTTCCTTTAAATCCTAAATTCCCTTTTTTTATGGGGTTATTTTAATCTAAAGTTGGGTCAATTCATGAGAAAATTGGGTCTGTTTTCGTGAGAATTTTCAGAAAACTAAACTATGTGATATAATCAAAACATGAAAGGCTGCAAAATAGATATTCAGTCAGTCAAAAATTATCTTTTAGAAAAAAATGAAAGGAAATTAGCTCTTAAAAGAAAAGAACAGTATGAGATATTGTCAATGGTAAGGAGACTTTCAAAGCTATGGGAAAATATGAAGTGGAAAGGGTTTACCTTTATGGTTCAATGGTAAGAGCTTTCTTTTAATAAGTATTCCGATGTTAATATTGCTGTAGAACCAGATATAGATTTTGAAACCCTTCTTAAGCTTTACTCCGAGATAAACAGATACTTCAAAAGAGAAGTGGACATAAGATTACTCAGCGAGCTTCCTTTTAGAGAAAAGATAAGGAAAGAAGGAATGCTTATATATGAAAGAAAGCATTGCAGTTTTAAAAAGTGAAATTGAGAGTTTTTAGTATCTTAATGAGTTGAGAGCATTCAGACATTTTTTCAGGCATGCCTACGATGTTGATATTGATAGAAAAAAATTTAAAATTGTTGCTGAAAAGGCATTTAAAATAAAGGAAAGATATAGGAGTGAAATAAATAAATTTCTAAAATTTCTTGATGAGTTGTTAAAATAATTACTTTAAACAATTTATAACCAAAGAGGCAGATGAGACTCAGGATAAGAGAAAATCTTTTGTATTTTTTATTAAAACTAATTAAAAAATTTGACAAAAGGCAAACAGAACTGAAATATTTTAATCCAGATGAGGTAAGGAATATTCTTGTGGTGTCTTCAACAGCTATTGGAGATACACTCATGGCAACTCCTGCAATAAGAGCTATAAGGGAAAGATATCCCCATGCAAAAATAATTGCCCATTTCAATGTAAAAAACATGGAACTTTTTGAAAACAACCCCCACATAGACGGAATAATTCCCTATTACGGAGGCTGGAAAAAGTTTTTTAAAACAATAAGAGAGTTTCGAAAACACAAATTCGATGTAGCCGTGATTCTTCATGGCAACGAACCTCAAGCAACACCAATGGCATATCTGGGTGGTGCGAGATTTATCGTAAAGGTGCCTAATACAAATAGATTTAGATTTCTGCTTTCTAACTCAAACAAGTTGTATACGTGGGATGATTTTACACATGGAGTTGAGGTTAGATTTAAATCAGCAGAATTGATAGGATGCAATATTAGAGATAAGAGAATGGTTTTGCCAATTCAAAATGGGGGAGAAAATTTTGTAAAAATATTTTTAAAACAAAACAATATTGATGACAAAGACATAATTATAGGATTTCAAGTGGGAGCTTCCACTGTAAGTAGAATGTGGTTGCCTGAAAGATTTATAGAATTAGGAAAAAAATTAATCCAATTAGACTCTAAAATAAAGATTATAATAACCGGTTCTCCAAGTGAGTATTCATTTTGTAAAAAAATTGCTCAAGGTATAGGAGAAGGAGCAGTTGTCTCCGCAGGTAAAATTCCTTTAAAATATATACCGTCGCTCGTAAAAAGGTTCAGAGTTTTAGTTACAGGAGATACAGGAATAATGCATATGGCAATTGCTTTGGGAACGCCGATAATTGGATTATTTGCTGTTTCTGATCCTAATCGGTCTGGAGCATATTATGATTTAGATAAGCATTTTATTATCAAAAAAAATAGAACATGTGAACCATGTATAAGTAAAAAATGTAAATATCCCGTATGTATGGAAAGTATAAGTGTTGAAGAAGTTTATAAAGTTATAATAAAATTTTTGAATTTATGAAAAAAATTTATGATATATTAATTCTTGATACAGGCAAAGAATGGGGAGGAGGCACTAATAGCCTTATTGAACTTCTCAAGAGAATTGATAGAAAAAAATACAATTTTACTGTTTTATTTTACTACAATTATAATAAGGGTAATGATTCTAATATCCAAAAAGAAATTGAAAAACTCGGAATAAAGTTTGTTTTGTTACCACAAAAATCTCAGGCGATATTTATAAAGATAATAAAGGAAGTGAGCAGGATTTTATTCTTTTATAGTAAAAAAATTAAAAAAATTATCATTTTCTGGATTGATTATTTTTATAAAATAAAACCTAACGCAAAAAGAATTGCCAAAATAATAAAAGATTTGAAAATCGACTTATTATATATGAATAATCAACCATCATCAAATCTTGAGGGGATAATAGCCTCAAAAATTACAGGAATTCCCTCAGTATTACATTGCCGAGTAGAGCCAGTTCTTAATTTTTTTGAAGCAAAATTAACAAATTCATCAGTCAATAAAATAATATGCGTATCAGCAGGTGTCAAAAATGAACTTATTAAGCAGAACATTAACACTGAAAAATGCATAGTAGTCTATGATGGCATAGACATTGCTGTATTGCCCAAGCAATCCCTGCAAACAATAAGAAAAAAAATAGAAGCATCAGAAAAAGAAATAGCAATAGGAACAGTAGGCTCCCTTATGAAAAGAAAAAAAATATCAGATTTAATAGAGGTATTCAGTATAGTTAGAAGTAAAATTGATAATGAAATTAAACTCATAATTGTAGGTGAAGGTCCTGAAAAAGAAAATTTGGTTGAATTAGCAAAAAGAAAAAACCTAATCAATGATATAATCTTTACAGGCTTTCAAAATGATGCTATTTCTTATATCAATGCATTTGATATTTTTGTCATGACCTCAGATAAAGAAGGATTACCAAGGGTAATTCTTGAGGCAATGCTTATGGCTAAGCCTGTCGTAGCTTCAAATATACCTGGCATTTCTGAACTCGTTATAAATGGAGAAACTGGATTTCTTGTTCCTCCTAAAAATCCAGAGGCTTTTGCTGAAAAAATTTTATTTTTAATAAATAATCCAGATTTAAGAAAACAGATGGGAGAAAAAGGAAGGGAAAGAGTTATAAACCATTTTTCAATTGAACGTTATGTAAGAGGAGTAGAAAAAGTATTTGAAGAGGTGCTAAAGGTTTGATATATTTGATTTTGACTTATATTTTCTATCCACTTATTTGTATTCTGATTACTTTGAAAAGAAAAGAGATAATCTCTAAAATTTTAGTTATACAAACGGCAAAGATCGGTGATTTAATTTGTTCAACGCCCATTTTTAGAGAAATAAAAAAAACTTTTCCTAATGTTAAATTATCCGTTATTGTAACACCGACTACGAAAGAATTGTTGGAATTAAATCCACATGTAGATGAGATTATAGTTATAAAACCTCAAGATTATAAAGGATTCTTGGGTAAGATTAAACTTTCAAGACTAATTTATAATGGTAAATATGATATCGGAATTGCTCTTAATCCAAGTGTTTTATATGCTATTTCTCTGTTTTGGGGATTAGTCCAGATAAGATTATCAGTAATGCCAAATTTTTCTGGTTTTACATTTAAATTAGCTTCAAAGCTCTTTACTTATGTTGAACCTCACATTTTAGGACAGCTTGTTATTGAAACTTACATGAAAATGCTGAAATTCATAGGGATCGATAAATATGAATTAAACAAAGAAGTTTATAAATCTGAAGAAGCAGAAATGAAAGTTAAGAAGATCTTGAGCGAAACAGATAAACCTCTGATAGGCATCGCGGTAAGTAGTGGTAATAAACTGAAAGAGTTAGGGGTTGATAAGATAATCGATTTAGTTAATAAGTTATTAGAAAATTTCGATATTCATATTGTTCTAATAGGAAATTCTCAAGATAGAAATAATGCTGAAATAATCAAATCTTCCTCAAATCATAAAGACAAAATTATCAATACTACTGGACTTTTTAATCTTAAAGAACTTCCGGCACTTATCGAAAAACTGTCATTGTTTATTGGTGTAGATACAGGAATAACATACATGGCTGATGCTTTAAATATTCCTTTAATTAACATAGCAGGACCTTCTAATATGGAAGATCAGAGACCTTTAGGGAAAAATGCTTTGATAATCCAAAAAAAAGAATTACCATGCGTTCCATGCTCTCACATTTTCAGAGTTCCTTATAATTGTAAGATAAACAATCGTGCATGTATTGAGATGATAAAATTAGAGGATATAGTTGAGGAGGTCACAAAATTATTAACTCTAAATCCCAAATTTATATAAAACACATCAATATTTTGATAAGTTTTTTTCTATCTATTCTTATTTTCATACTTCCCATCGCGCATACGGCTACTATTCGGTCTATTGCTTTATATTCTCCTCTCTTTCTCTTAATTCTAAGATTTTATTTTGAGAAAAATTTTAAATTTATTAAGACCTCCTTTGAAATACCATTTATAGCTTTTTTTATTGTGGCAGTAATTTCGATTCTAACTTCAGTTAACCAAAAAGAGACTATAAAAGAGATAAGAAGCGAGTTGATTATTCCGATTTTGTTGTTTTATTTAGTTTATTTTGCGATTAAGAGAGATGAGAATGCTCTTACTTTGATAAAAGTTCTATTTTTTGGAAGCATTTTATTCAGCCTTTACTCTCTTTATGATTTTTATAGACATGATGGCACATGGTTTTATCCTAAATACAAAGCAGGAGGCCTCAGAGACCCTGGTGGTGGCGAAGTGGCAGCTTTGTATCATACTATGGTAATTCCCTTTATTTTTTGGGGATTGATTTATTTTAAGGATAAAAGAGAGAGAATTTTATTAGGATTAACTTTGATTATCAATCTTTTGGCATTCCATATTACATTCGTGAGAGCTGGAATGATTGCTTTAGGGCTACAGATTTTTTTTGTTTCCTTGCTACTAATTAAAGAAAAAAAGATATTCATTAGTATCTTATTGTTAATCTTCTTGTCTATTGGAAGTTTAGTATACTTAGAAAAGAAAATGTTTCGTGAGATGCATACTGAAAAAATTCCTTCTATAAGTGAATATTTAAAAATGTCACCAGAAGAAATAGCAGGACAAAATCCGTCCTCAATGAGACAAAGACTTGCAATGTGGAAAACAGCAATTGATAAAATATCTGAAAATCCCTTTTATCCTCATGGATATGGAAGGTTTCTGTTTGGTAAAACTGTAAGAAATGAGGATAATAAACATTTTATCTATCCACAAACACATAATACTTTTATAGGCGTTGCCTTTGAATTAGGAATTCAGGGCTTAGCAGTTTTTCTATGGATGATAACAACATTTTTTATAGTTTGTTTTAAATATTGGTTAAATTCTAAGGATTCGTTGGTAAAATATTTCTCTGTCTCTTTAATGACTATGATGGTAGGATATTGGGTTAATAATTTTTTTGGAAGTTTTGATGGAGATGATACAAAACTGCTTTTTATGATGCTACTTGGGATTGGCATGGCCGTTATGCATAGAATTCCTAAAGAAACAGAGATGGCTAATAAAAAATGATCTCAAAAATTCTTTTCATCCGTCGGGACAATATTGGAGACCTTGTATGCACGACTCCTGCAATACATGCAGTAAGGCAGGCTTATCCTCAGGCAAAAATTGGAATCCTTGTTAATTCTTATAATGCAGAGGCGATTAGAAACAATCCAGATATTGATGAGATATATATTTATGAAAAAGCTAAACATGTTCCTGAGAAAAACAAGTTTTCTGTTTGGTGTAATAATCTTAAAGTTCTCTCAAAAATAAGAAAAGAAAATTATGACGTTGCAATTGCTTGTGGTTCTTATTCCGAACATATTGAAAGATTAACATTTTTTACAGGGGCACGGGTTAAAATAGGATATTGCCCTCAAAATAAAAAAATTTCATTATATACTCACCCAATAATTCAATATTCTCAAAATATTCATGAAGTCATTAAAACGTTTAATTTACTTAAGCCTTTAAATATAACTGAAATGCCAGGAGATCTTATAATATATCCTGACAAAATGGAACAGAAGAAATTTGAATTTTTCAAAATCAATAATTTTAAGGATATTAATAAACCTTTTATTGCAATTTCCATAAGTGCAAGAATTAAAAAAAATAGATGGACAAAAGAAAAATTTATAAAACTTATTGAAAAATTATTAACTCAGAATATTTATAATATTTTAATTTTATGGGCTCCTGGTTCTTCAAAGCATCCCATGTTTCCAGGAGATGATGAATTTGCTGAATCAATAATACAATATTTTGATGGAAAAGTTAAAGGTTATTATACCCCAAAATTAAATGCTTTAATTGCAGCAATTTCTATATCAGATATAGTAGTTACATTAGATACAGGTTCACTTCATATTGCATCTGCTTTAAAAAAACCTGTGGTGGCTTTAATGACTAAAGCAAAGTCATATTGTTGGTACCCTTGGAATACAAAAAATATTGTCATTACAGCAGACGAAAGTGTAGAAAATATAGATGTGGAAACAGTATATCAAGCAGTGCAAAAACTACTCATAGAGAAAATAAATTAAAAGTTATAATATATCTCAAAATTTAAACAATGAGTTAAGTTTAGTTGCCTCTTATTCTAGTAGAATATAACCTAACTCAGAAGGAGAAAAAAATGAAATCACTAAGAAAGGAAACTTGACAGAGAATTCAAATCAAGTATAGTAATCGCCATGTAATTTGTGGGTAAAAAACAATTTTTAAAATTGCCTCAGAACACTGTGTTCATCCCAATCAAGTTATTTATTGGAAAAAACAATTTTTTGAAGCATTAACTGAAGTTTTTAATGTAAAAAAACAGCAATAAAGAATAAGTTTGGAAAAAGCAAAAGAGGAATTCCTCAGAAAAATAGGGCAACTTGAGATGGGCAAAAATGGCTCCCCAAAAGTGAACCCCTATCCTTTCAAGACAAAAAGATATAGCATTTTATCAGTATCAAGGCAATGTAAATTATTTACTTTATAACAAATTGAGATTAAATTGATTTATCTGATAGAATAAATTCCGTGATTACAGGAAAAACAAAAATAATAGGAATATTCGGTGATCCTATAGAACATACACTTTCTCCTCTAATACATAATGAAGCTTTTTCCTATCTTGGACTTGATTATTGTTATGTAGCCTTTAATGTGAAGAAAGATAAACTAAAAGAAGCTACAGAGGCTATAAGAGCTCTGAATATAAGGGGTGTTAATATTACAGTTCCTCACAAAGAGACAGTAATCCAATACATTGATGAAGTCTCAGATGAAGCTAAAAATATCGGTGCAGTTAATACAATTTTAAATAATGAAGGAATATTAAAAGGATTTAATACAGATGTAAACGGGTTTATTTTATCCCTTAAAGATGAAGGAATATCAATTAAAAATAAGAATTTTTTAATTTTGGGAGCAGGTGGAGCTGCAAAAGCGATAGTTTACGGGATTTTAAAAGAAGGTGGAAAAGTTTATATTTACAATAGAACGCCACCTAAAGCATTGGCAATAAAAGAAAAGTTTAAAAAATTTGGTTTTATTGAAATTGTGGAAATGGATAAATCAGTTACTGAAAAAATAGATGTTATAGTAAATGCCACATCACTTGGTTTAAAAAAGGATGACCCTATGCCTTTAAATCCTGAATTAATAAAACCTGAGCATGTTTATTGTGACATTGTTTATCCTGAAACACCTTTGATGAGAGAAGCGGAACAAATCGGATGTAAGGTTGTTGGAGGTATTGGAATGCTTCTGTGGCAGGCTGCATTTGCCTTTAAAATTTGGACTGAAGTTGAAGCTCCTATTGAAATTATGAAAAAAACTTTGAATAAACTATTGACAAAAGATTAATTTTTTGCTACAAAACATAAAATGGTTCTTGGAATAGAGATAGAGCCTTCTTCTATCAGAGTAGCTCAAGTAGGCAAGAAGTATGAGCTTGTTCAATGGGAGATATTTGAACTTCCAAATGGCGTATTCGGTTCAGAAGGGATTGTTGATAGCGATACTCTTATAAAGACTCTTTTAAAAATACCTCCTAAGTTTAATATAAAGAATCCCAAAGTAGCATTAGCAATTTCAGGACCTACATATACAGCTGTAAAAATACTTCAAGTTCCTTACATAAATAAAGATGAAATTGCTTTAAATCTTCCTTTAGAACTTGATAAATACATTCCTTTTAGTGTGAAAGAAGTATATTATGATTTTCATATACTTGAACAATCCAAAAATAGAAATTCAGCAGAACTGCTTGTAGCAGTGGCTAACAAACAAGTAGTGGATGAATATGTCAATATTTTTGAAAAGGCAGGCATTACACTGGTAGCTATAGATATTGGAGCTTTAGCTCTTTATAATATATACGAGGTAAATTATAGCGATGTTGATACTGTTGCAGTTATTAACATAGGAGAAAATGTTATTAACTTTGCTATCGCAAAGAAAAATAAGCCTATTTATATTAGAGATAGCACTATTGCTTTAAATATTAATATAAATGAGGCTCACGATGAAGAAATAAGAAACTTCGCAGATGAAGTTTCTGCAGAAATTTATAGACAGATTGAGTATTTCAAGGCTTTTATGTCCGAAGAATCTGTAAAAAAGATATATCTTACAGGATTTCCTGTAATTTCTCCTTTTTTTATTTCATCAATTGAGGAAAGGCTGGAGCAGGAAATTTTTATATTTAATCCTTTCAAAAAAATCAAGATTAATAAAAAAATCTCATCCAAAATGCATAAATATGTAAACATTGCCTCTATATCAATAGGTTTATCTCTGAGAGGAACGGAGAAGATAAAGTGATTAAAATAAATCTTTTACCCAAAAAAGAGGTAAAAAAAACAGGTAAAAAATTCCAAATCACACTATCTTGGGAAGTTGTTAAAAAGTTTATAATTCCCGCAGGAATAACATTGGTGATTCTGATGGTTATTTTGGCTTATTGTGAGTATATAAAATCAGAATATCAAAAAGATATAGAAAGTCAGAAAAAAGTGCTTTCAGGGCTACAGAAAAAAATTGCCGAGGTTAAAAAATTTGAAGCAATGAATAAAGATATAGAAGCAAAAACAAAATTAATTGAAAGTTTGAAAAAAATGCAATCAGCACCTGTTAGTATTCTCAGCACTATTGTAAAAAAACTTCCTGATGGAGTATGGCTTACAGGATTACAGTTTGATGAGGCAGTTACAGTTGAAGGCATAGGATTTTCAAACTTAAATGTAGTTGCCTTTGTTGACAATCTTAAAGCAACACCAGAGTTACAGGATGTCTATCTTGTAGAATCTCAGCAAACTGAGTTTGAAAAACAGGCGGTATATAAATTTATTATAAAATTTAAGCTAAAGGTATAAAAATGAACTGGGAAAACCTTTCAAAAACTAACAGAATTCTTTTAACGGTGATTCCATGTCTTGTTCTTTTTATTCTTTTCAGTTCTGTTTATTTATTGCCAAATCTGGAAACTATTGATAAATTAAAAAAAGAAAAAAATAGTTTAAAAGAAGAGATAGAAAAAGCAAATATGGTAGTTAACAAGTATGAAGAATTGAAAGCTTTAAATGAACAACTTCAGAAAAAGATGGAGTTTCTTGCAAATCTTCTTCCTAAGGAAACAGAAGTTTCTGATGTATTAAAGAAAGTGTCTGAGATAGGACTTCAAAAAGGATTAGTTGTAACTTCATGGAAACCAAAAGATAAAAAGCCACATTCATCAAATGAAGTTTATGAAATTCCTGTAGAAGTGTTAATGCGTGGTAAGTATCATACATTTGGAACATTTTTCGCTGATATTACAAAAATAGAAAGAATAATCAACATAAAAAAGATGGAAATTAAAAAAGGTGATAAAGACCCAACAATGCTTAATATGAACTTGATTGCTGTAACATACTCATTGATACCAGAAGAAGAAAAGAAGAAAATACAACAGAAGAAAAAATGATGAATAGAAAAAAGATTTTATTTATCGGAATATTTACATTATTCATAGTTTTACTGTTAGTAATTTATCTGTTTAATAACACCTTAAAACATGAAGAAATAGTCCAACAATCTGTAAAAAAACAATCAATCCAAACAAATTTACAAGAAATTACATTCCCTACATATTCCTATGATGCTCAAAAATTAAGAGATCCCTTTGCACCATTAATCGTAAAAAGAGAGGAGCGGAAAAAAGGGGCTTCTCCTCTTGAAAGTTATGACATAGAAGAACTTAAGCTCACAGGAGTTGCAAAGGATAAAAAAGGTAGCTTAGCACTTATTCAGGCACCTGATGGAAGGTTCTATATCGTAAGAGAAAATGATAGAATAGGGTTTAGTGGAGGTAAAGTAATCAGGATTCTAAAAGATGGTGTTGAAATTAAAGAAGATAATAGAAAGCTTAAATATTTAAAGCTTAGAGCGGAGGAAGAGAAATGATAAATAAAATTGTTTTTATCTTAATTTTTATACTTTTTTTTGCATCAAATTTAATAGCTGATGACATTAAAAGAAATACTGAGGAGGAATGCTCTGCATGTGATTTTATACAAAACAAAATTAAAGCGATAATTCCTGAAGGAGATATTATAAAAATACAACTTACAGAAAAAACAGAATTTAAAGTGATTTCTCAGGAAGACCCCTTTAAGATAAAAATAGAGTTTAAAAACACAAATCCTGGAATTTTAAATAAAAAAATGTTTTTCAGAGAAGGAATTATAAGTGAGATCTCAGCTCAATCTTATGGAGATAACACTATTGTAGATATGCTTTTAGTTGAACCTGTTAAGCCTGAACTAAAAATGGAAAACAATATTTTGATTATTTCTTTTAGTTCTCCGTCTGATTCAATATCTCAACAGATGAAAGCAAAAAAGATTATTGAAATAACAGTTGATGAAACAGAGGAAGGTTTTGAGATATCAATTCAGGGAGATGGCGAACTTCCAGAGCCTTCTATAACTAAGATTGATGGTTACATTAATGTTGGTTTTCAGGGTATAAATCTGGATACAGAACCATCAGAAGACATTCCTGTTTCTATAAAAAGGCAGGGAGACGAACTCATATTGAGCTTCTTTTATGGAAAAGAATTTGATGTTGAGCCTGTTTATCTCGGAGATGAAATAATTCTTGATATGAAGAAAGTTAAAGAAACCAAAATAGTTGAATCACAAGAAAGCAAATCCATAGAAACCTCTATGCCAAAGGCTGGTAATGAAGAAAAAACTATTTCACTTGACCTTCAAGATGCTGATATTGTAGGAGTTTTCAGACTTCTTGGAGACATAGGTGGATACAATATTGTCATCCATCCTGATGTAAAAGGTAAGGTAACATTAAAGCTAATAAATGTTCCCTGGCAACAGGCAGTTGATGTCATATGTAAAACCTTTCAACTTGAAAAAACATTTGAAGGAAATATAATAAGAATTGCTCCTGTTAAAATTTTTCAGGAAGAAAAAAAGCTTGAAGCAGAGACAAAAGACCTTTTCAAAAAAGCAGAAGATGAACAAATTCGCATATTTGTTTTAAAGTATGCTTCTGTTGATAAGGTAAAAGGGACAATAGAAGCAGCAAAAATTCTATCCCCAAAAGGAACAATATCAACTGATGAAAGAACAAGAACAGTAATCATTAGAGATATTCCTTCTGTTTTAGGACATATTGCAAGGCTTGTATCAGACCTTGATAAACCAACAAGGCAGATACTTCTTGAAGCAAGAATTATAGAAATGTCAAGCAGCTTTTCAAAAAGTCTTGGGTTTGAATGGGGTATTCAGTGGTATCCTCCGGGTACAAGAACAACGATAGTTGGCTCTGTAGGAGCAGCAGCAGGTAGTTCAGCAAGCAGTGTTCCAGGAGGAACTGCACCATTAGCAATAAATCTACCTGCTTCAACAGGAAATGTAACTTCGCCAACAACTGCATTTACAATCGGATATCTTAATCCAAGTCAAACAATTGCTCTTGATTTAAGGATTTCAGCACTTCAACAATCAGGAAAGGGTAAAGTTATATCAAATCCAAAAGTTATTACTCTTGATAATCAGAAAGCAAAAATAGTTCAGGGAGCAAGTATCCCTTACGGAGAAAAAGATGTTCAAAGCGGACAAATATCAACCAAGTTTAAAGATGTTGCAATAACAGTTGAGGCAACGCCTCATCTTATTGATGATAAATCAATGCTTCTTGATGTAAGTGTCATCAAAGAAGACCTTGTGGAATTTGTAAATATAGGTGGAGTTTATGCTCCGAGAACCACAAAAATAGAAGGAAATACAAAGGTTTCTTTAAAAGATGGTGAAACTCTTGTTATAGGAGGCATATATAAAAAGACTGACAGCATGACAGAATCTAAGGTTCCAGGACTTGGAGATGTTCCTTTGCTTGGTGAACTGTTTAAAAGTCGTGGCAGAGATGAAACTCTTTATGAAGTTATGATTTTTGTAACTCCAAGAATTTTAAAGTATGAGTAATGCGGATTCTTCTTATAGAAGATGATAGAATTTTGGGAGAAACACTCAAAGACTATCTCAAAATAGAAGCTATAGAAACAGTATGGCTTTATGATGAAAGACAACTTCCTAAAACAATCAAAAAATACGAGTTTGATGTAATAGTTATAGACCTGATACTTAAATTTACATCTGGCGAAGAAATAATTGCTGCATTAAGAAAAGCAGGCATTGAAACCCCAATTCTGGTTACTACTGCCAAAAAAAGCATAGATGATAAAGAAACATGTTTTTTAAGAGGTGCTGATGATTATCTTACAAAGCCTTTTGAATTCAAAGAGTTTGTCCTCAGGCTTAAGGCTTTAAGCAGAAGGAAACATATCGGAAACATCATTAACTTGGGAGAGCTTATTATAAATCTTGATGCTAAAACAATTCATAAAGGAAATAATGAGATAAAATTATCAAAAAAAGCATGGGAAGTTTTTATTCTTCTTTTAAAGAAAAGAGGTGAAATTGTTGATACAGAAACAATTTTAAACTACATATGGCCTGACAAGGATGTGGGAGATGAAATTGTGAGAGCATATATTAAAGAATTGAGAAAAGTGTTACCATCAGACAGTATAATAACTTATCCAGGAAGGGGATATAAACTGAGTTGAAGTTTCAGATTAAGATAATTATTGTTTTTTCATTAATTATGGGAGTAATCCTCTTTTATTTGAATACAGTAGTAATAAACTTTTTTGATAGTGCCAAAGAGGATTATATTTTTCAGACATTTGATAAAAAGGAATTGAAAAGAAAAGAATTTATAGAGAAAAAATTTCAGGAATATATAAAAGATGTTTTATTACGTGAATTTTTACTTGTTTTAAGTTTAATGTTAATTCTTTATAAAATCATTGACAGGATGCTTAGACAAGAGAGAGATTATAGAGATTTTTTAGAATTAATTCTTTTAACTATTTCTCATAAGTTTGGTAATTTTCTTGCTACTCAACAGGGTAATATAGAAATTTTGAAAATCCGACATGACGAAAGAGCTCTTCAAAGATTAGAAACAAGCTATAACTATATTCAGAAAGATTTTTACAAAATTCTGGAAACCATAAGCCGCTTCAAAGAGTTTTCACTTAATAAGGAAAAAATTAATTTGAAGACAATAATAGAGAAAAATATTTCAATATTTGATATAAGTAATACAAGATTAATATTGCACCTGCAAGATACTTATATCTCCGCAAACCGACAGATTATTGAGAATATTATTTTTTCACTGCTGGAAAATGCCATTAAATATTCTAATGGGAAAATTCATATAAGACTATCAAAAAATTTACTTGCAATCAGAAACAACATTGCACAGGAACAAAAGGGTTCTGGAGTAGGATTGAAAATTACAGAAGCCCTTGCAAAAAAGCAAGGACTTAAACTTAAATGCAGAGCAAAAGGAGATAATTTTATCGCAGTAGTAAAATTCACATAATTTTCACAACATTTAATTGGATTTTTATTTATATTTTAGTAAATTATTTATATTTTTATGAGATTATCTATTTAAAATGTCATTCTGAGGGGTTTCAATGACCCCTCAGAATCTCTGACCGAAAGAGTGAAGCCGAGGGCTCTGTTTTTCTGTCATTCCGAGCACCCTCAATGGGTGCGAGGAATCTCTGACCTTTTCTGTTATAGAAAAAAGGAGGAGATTCCTCACTCCGCTTCGCTCCGTTCGGAATGAAGAAAGAGGTGCTCCTCGGAATGACATGGGAAAGAGCAAAGGAGGTGAGAAGTAAATAAATCTTAAAAGGCTTCCTTTGGAAGCCAGAAGTTCACAGGAAGGAGGATGTAAAAATGAAAAAATTATTCTTAAGAGACGAAAAAGGATTTACACTTATTGAGCTTCTTATTGTTATCGCAATTATTGCAATTTTAGCATCAATCGCAATTCCTCAGTACATGAAGTATCAACAAAAAGCAAAGGTTTCCTCTTATGCAGAACCCATGGCAAGAGCATGTATGATGGATGCAACTGCATACTGCGTTGAAAATCCTGATACATCAGGGAGTGGTTACCCAATTCCCGTTGCAAGTCTTAAAAATTGCTCACAAGCCAATATCTCTATCTCAACTCCTGGTGGTACAGTTGTATTAACTGGTAATGATAGTATTACATGTGATTCTACAGGCTCAATTACTACAGGTACAGTCATAGGTTCTTTAGCTGGAGTAACTTCTTATACAGCAATATGCCGCATTGATGTTGGCGGATTCAAATGCGAGGTTAAATAATTTTAAAAGGGGCAGGCAAAACCTGCCCTCTTTTAATCCTAATAAATAAAATTCATACATAAAAACAACATAATGGATTTTAAAAAACTTTTTCTTTTCATTACACTATCTTTAATTGTTTCTGTTTATATTTTCTCTCTTCCACCAGTTCTTTCAACAGGTGATGGAGGAGAATTGATAACAGCCTCATATGGACTTGGAACTCCTCATCCCTCAGGCTATCCACTTTATGTTCAACTTGGTAAGTTATTCAGTTTTTTACCAATTGGAAATATTGGAAACAGAGTGGAGCTAATTTCAGTTTTTTTTTCAATTCTTACACTTTTTCTTGTATATTTTATTGTTTTTAAGCTTTCTGAACAGAATCGTGAAGCCCATTTTGCTGCGATTACTTCTGTTATTCTACTTGCCTTTTCTTATTCATTTTTTGGGCAAAGCATTGTAGCAAAATTTTATACTTTAAATTCCTTTCTTGTCATGCTTTTATTTCTTTGCGGAGTAAATACAGCTTTAAACGGATATGATAGAAAAGTTCAATTTCTTGCTTCATTTATTCTTGGAATTACACTTTCAGCACATCATACAGGTTTTATGATGATTGTACCTCTTTTTGTTCTCAGTCTTTTTTATTTTAAGAATTTTTTTAAAAATTTGCCATTGAGTTTTCTATTTTTTCTTCTGGGTTTTTCAATAAATCTCTATCTTTACATAAGAGGTATTAAAGAAACACTTTTCAATATGATAGCTGTAACTGACTGGAGTTCTTTCTTGGCGGTTTTTTTAAGAAAAAGCTATGGGAGTGGTTCATCAGTTGATTTGACAACATCAGGCTTTATTAATTTTTATGGATATTTCTATGCTTTCAAAAACTATTTTTATCTTATTGAAAAAAACTTCACTTTATTTTCTATCCCTTTTTTTGTTCTTGGACTGATATGGCTTTTTAAAAAATCAAAAAAACTTTTTTGGTTTACTTTGATATCTTTCTTCATCTATTCAATTTTTCTTGCAAAGCTAACATTTTCCTTACAAAACCTTGACATACATAATATATACGTGATAGGGCATCAATACTTTCTTCCCTCATTTGCTATTTACTGTATAGTAATAGGTTCAGGAATATATTTCATTTACAGTATGTTTGAGAGATTAAATCTCCATTTAATTAAAAAGATTATACCTATTATTGCTATTTTGTTCCCTTTACTAATGATTTTTGATAGGCTTACTGATCAGTATCAGCATAAAAACTATGTTCCCTATTCATATACAAAGGAAATTTTTTCTTCTTTACCTGTTGCATCAATTTATATGACCTATGGGGATAATCATGCCTTTCAGGCATGGTATTTAAAGCTTGTCGGTAGATACAGAGAAGATATATGTCATATAGCTCTTGATGATTATAAAACAATGCTATGGGCACTTCAAGGATGCAAACCTTATAAACTTTACAGCGAGCTTTTCCCTGAGTTTTTTGGCGGTGATTTGATAGATTTAACCAGAAAAAAAAGATATTATTCAATTATTGCTTTATCAGAAAAACATCCTCTTTACAGAGTTGTTGATAGTTATCCTTATTTTTACACTTTTATTTATATGGGAAAATCATTTGATAAAAGAGATTTTGATGAATTTTTCAGGGAAAGAATGAAAAAAATTGAGCCTTTTGTTAACTATGAAGACTGCCTTAGTCACGGAACAGATGATGTTTTTACTCTTTTGCTATGTAATTTTTCTACGATGGGATATGTTAACATGGCAAAAGCATATGAGACATCTTCTGGTAACGAGATAACCTTTGAACAGAAAATAAGCTATGGAGATTTTACAGCACCATTTAATATAAATGCAAAAA
The DNA here is from genome assembly GCF_006538445.1 of Thermodesulfovibrio sp. Kuro-1. Lineage (NCBI taxonomy): Bacteria > Pseudomonadati > Nitrospirota > Thermodesulfovibrionia > Thermodesulfovibrionales > Thermodesulfovibrionaceae > Thermodesulfovibrio > Thermodesulfovibrio sp. Kuro-1. The sequence goes on from NZ_BJKS01000002.1 coordinate 27,996, forward strand.
TCAGCAGTGAAAATGAAAAGTATCTTTATATTTATAATGCTATTAAAAAATACAACAAAATGAATAAATTTTATCTATCTGGAAAAGAGAATGAAAAAAATTAGCATAATATTTTTTGTTATAATTTTTTTATTCTGCGCAAAAGCTTTTATAACACAGAAAAATTTTATTTCTGAAGCAAAAAAAACTGATAACTCTATTAAAGCAGTTAGATATTATGAAAGAGCTTTGCTATCCTATATACCTCTAAGTCCTTACAATAAAGAAGCTATACAGGGAATTCTTGAAAGATGTGAAAAATTTAAAGATACAGAACAAAAGCTTTACTGTTATGAAACCCTAAGAAGTGCTCTTTATCAGATAAGAAGTTTTTATCAGCCTTATAAAGACGAGATTAAAAACATTGAACCTTTAATTGCGGAAATTAAAACAAAACAGATGATTCAATGGAAGTATAATAATTTTTCAGAAAAAGATTATCAAAGGCTTTATAATCATCATATGGAAATTTTAAAATATGACAGTTCACCATCTGTGCTCTGGAGTATAATTTCTATTTTTTCTCTTCTTACATGGATCGGCTCTGTTTTTTGGATTATAATCAAAGGATTTAATACTCCACTAAATAAAAAATATCTGCTAATCGGATTTGTGAGTTTTGTCCTGTTTTTCAGCTTATGGATTATAGGACTTTATATTGCGTAAGCCATGAAAATCCTTACTTTACCTTTATATGGAATTGGTGATACTCTGATGACAACTCCAGCAATTGAGGTTCTGAAAAAAAACCTTGATTGCAGAATTGTAAATATATGTATGTTCAAAGGTACCTATGAAGTTCTTAAAAACAATCCCTATATTGATGAACTCATTTATTTCCCATTTTTTGAACGAGGAATTTTAAAATCATTAAAATTTATTTTTTCTTTAGAAAAATTTGATTGCTCAATAAATTTTTATCCTTCAAACAGAAAACAGTATAATATTTTGAGTCTTCTTACAGGAGCAAAATACAGAATAGGACACAGATATTTTAAAAGAGATTTTATGGAACTTAATTTTCTAAAAAATCAAACATTAAAAGAAGATATGACACTTCATAATGTTGAAGAAAATTTGAGGCTACTTGAGTTTCTGGGGATAAAAACAGATAAATCCCCAGAAATGAGGATTTATCTTGATGAAAAAGAAATTAAACAAGGAGAGCAACTGGTTAAGGCTTTATCTAAAAAAGCAGTTAAGATTGGTATTCATACAGGAACAAGTAGATTTAAAGGACATAAACAGAGAAGATGGTCAGAAGAAAAATTTTTAGAACTTATAAATAGTCTACCAGATATTGATTTTTTCATCTTTGGCACAGAGGAAGAAAAACAGGAAAATGAATTTATTTTTAATAATGCAAAATATAGTAACGTAATTATCATTCAAAATAAACCTATTCGTGAGGTTGCATCAATAATTACTCATCTGAATGCATTTATTTCAAATGATTCAGGGCTAATGCATATTGCTTCTGCTTTAGGAATTCCAACTGTTGCCATTTTTGGACCAACAAATCCTGCATGGGTTAGACCTTGGAAGGTAAAACACAGAGTTGTTCGTATTGAACTTTCCTGTTCGCCATGTTTTTACTATTCTCCAGAGCCTCTTAAATGCCATTCAGGATTAGATTTTAAATGCCTTAAAGATATTGATGTATCAACCGTAAAAAATGCTCTGGAGAGTTTATTATGATTGATACTCTTGTGATACTGCCTACATACAATGAGGCAGAAAATATAGACAAATTAATTCCCAAACTTCTTGAACAAAACATTGATATGCTTTTCATAGATGATGCATCAGAGGATGGGACAGCTAATTTAATAAAAAAATGGATGAATAAATCAACAAGAATAAATCTTATTGAAAGACCTGCAAAACTCGGACTCGGAACAGCTTATGTTACTGGTTTTAAATGGGCTTTAAAGAAAGATTATCAATATATATTTGAGATGGACGCTGATTTATCTCATGATCCTGCTGATATTCCAAAATTTATTGAGAAATGCAAAGAAGATTATGCTCTTGTCATTGGTTCAAGATACACTCATGGGACAATAAGTGTAGTTGGATGGGATTTCAGGAGACTTCTTCTTTCAAAATTTGCAAATAAGTATGCAACAACAATACTCGGGCTCAGTTTTCTTACTGATGTAACAAGCGGTTACCGCTGTTACAGTAGAAAGGTAATTGAAGCCTTAAACCTTGACAATATAAAGTCAAATGGTTACGCCTTTCAGATAGAAATGGTTTACAGAGTATACAAAATGGATTTCAAAATTACTGAAATACCAATAATTTTTTATGAACGAAACAGCGGCTCATCAAAAATGAATAAAAGAATCGTCCGCGAAGCAGCTTTAATGGTCTGGAAACTAAAATTTGGGAAATAGACAATATGAGATACAATAGCTGGAAGTTTTATTTTAGCTATCTTTTTTATAAAATTTTTATTCTACCTTTTCAAATTAAAACTCCAAAATTGAAATTTTATGTTTATGAACTTTTATACTCATTTATCAAAATTTTTAAAAAATCATATATGCTAATTTATCCTTTTAATGACAATGTTATCATTACAAAATACGGCATATTCTATATTAGACCAAAAACTACCGATGCTATTACTGTTTCACCTGCATACGAATATCTTGATAGAAAAGAACTTTTTAAGAGATTTAAAAAATTTTTTAAAAAAAGAAAAAAAGTTCTATTTGTTGATATTGGAGCAAATATAGGATGTTATTCCATTGAAGTTGCAAAGAAATTCTTAAATTATGATTTATTAGTGCTGTCAGTTGAAGCAAGTCTGTTTAATTATGAAATATTACTTAAAAACATTCAGATTAATAAATTAAACCATATAATTAAAACCTACAATATTGCTTTGTGGGACAAAGATGGAGTAACTATTTCAATCTTCCATAATGATAAAGTGCCTGGGCAAACTTTTGTTACTGAAGATTTAGGGAAAGAAATATCAGTTAAAACCCAGACTTTAGAAAGCCTTTTAAGAGAGTTTACAAATTTTTTTGATATTTTGGTAATAAAAATTGATGTTGAAGGTGCTGAGGAAAAAATTTTAAGCAAAGGTAAAAATATTTTTAAGGAATTTGAAGAAGTTCATTTATTGATAGAGTCCTTTGATGATGAAAAAACTATCTCCTTTTTATCAACACTTGAATTCAAAGACTTTATGAGACTTACACCATATAATATATGGGCTTATATGGAATAGAGCCTGTTCAAAAGCTTGTTCACTTTGCATTCCGCACCTCTAACTGTCATCCTAAGTCTTCTATCTGCCATTTCGCTCATTCTATCTGTCATTCCGCCTTTTTCTTGTCATTCCAAGGAACGTTCCTCTTTTATCATTTCGAGCGAAGCGAGGAATCTCCGTCTAAAAGAGTAGACCCCTCGCTTTCGCTCGGGGTGACAGAAAAAGAGTGTCATGCCTCGCCGAAAAGAAGCGTAGTTCCGAACAAAGTGATAGGTCTGTAAGAAATCTCCTCCGCTTTTTTTTGCAAGGGTAAACAGGACAGAGGTTCCTCACACCCATTGAGGGTGTTCGGAATGATAAAGAAAGAGGAGAGCCCTCGGGCAGAGATTCTTCGGGGTCATTGAGACTCCTTAGAATGTCAGTTGATAATTAAACAGCTTCAAAAAATATAGTTGTAAAATTTAAAATAGAAAAATGAGCAAACTTTTAATTGACGGATATAATCTCATTGGGATTTTACATCGCGATTTAAAAAAAGCCAGACAACAACTTATTCAAACACTCATAAACTATCACAATAAAAAAGGACATGATATTACTGTTGTTTTTGATGGATATAAAGAAGGATATGGTAGGGAAACAATAGAATATCAGGGTGGAATAAGAATAATTTATTCAGGAGCTAATGAAAAAGCTGACGATGTAATAAAAAGACTTTTAAAAACAGAAAAATATTCATGGATTGTAATAACTTCTGACAGAGATATAGAAAAAACAGGCTGGAAAGAAAACTGCGTGGTAGTTAACTCTGAAATATTTTCTGATATTCTTAATGGCGAGGAATACTATTTGGAACAATCAAAAGGAGTAACTCTTTCAAAAAAACAAAAAGCAATACTAAGGGCAATATCAAAACTATAATGGTAAAAAAATTTTTAAAACTACAACCAGCATTTCAGTTAAATATTATATTTTTTACTGGTATGTGCCTTTTATTACTTATTTTTTCAAATAGACTGCCCTTTTTCAACTTTTTCACACTTTATGCTTCCATAGTTTTATTCCAAATTTTTCTTTTTAAAATTCCAGACAATGCTCTTTTATCTTTTATAAAAAATATTTGCCTTCCTGTTTTTTCTGTGTTAATCGCCTTTGACACAGTAGGCGAGCTTACTCCTTATATAAATCCAAGAGATATTGATGAAATTCTACTTAAGCTTGATTACTCAATTTTAGGCTTTTATCCTTATGTTTATTTTGAAAGAATTGCAAACCCTTTTTTTACTGAATTAATGCAGATTTCATATTGCGTGTATTATATTCTTCCTTTTCTAATAGGAGTTTATTTAATTAAAAACGGAAATAAAAAGGAATTCTATAGAGCGTTGTTTATTGTGCTTTTTTGTTATTATCTTTCCTATATTGGCTATATGATATTTCCTGCTCTTGGTCCAAGATATAGTATCCCACACATGTTTCATAATGATATTAGTGGATTGTTTCTGGCTGACAGAATTAAAGATTTTTTAAATTCTCTTGAAGGAATAAAGAGAGATGCCTTTCCAAGTGGACATGTTGGGATATCGTTAGTAGTTCTTTTTTTAATGTTAAAATATTCAAGAAAGCTTTTTTGGTTGAGCCTTATTCCTGTCTTATTTTTAATAGTCTCTACAATTTATTGCAGATATCACTATTTTACTGATGTTTTAGGTGGGATTATTTTAGCAGTTGTAAGTTTGACTATTGGTAATTTATACTATAATTTTTGGTTAACAAGAAATGGAAATTCCTTTATCAAAAGATAAAGATGGTTACCTATTAAAAGTGCTTGTAAAGACTGGAACAAAAATTGCTGGAATAGAAGGGATTGAAGGAAATACTCTAAAATTAAGACTTGCAGCTCAACCTCATGATGGACTGGCTAATAAAGAGCTTATTGAGATGCTTTCTGAAATATTAAATATTCCTAAATCAAGGATTGAAATAATAAAGGGGAAAACATCAAAACACAAAATTATTAAGCTAAAAGGAGAACTGGTTTGATAGAAAGTCTTACAGGTTATGGATTTTCTGAAAAAGGAATATTCAGAGTTGAGGCAAAATCTCTAAATCATAGATTTCTTGAAATAAATTTAAAACTGCCTCAAATACTCGCAAGCCATGAAATTGAAATAAGAAATCTCATAAAACAAAAATTTTATAGAGGTAAAATAGATGTTATTGTATCAATTAATCAGAAAGAAAAAACAGGAAAGGTTTACCTCAATAAAAACCTTGCAAAGCAGCTATACTCAGCATTTATTGATTTAAAAAAAGAGTTGAGCATTCTTGGTTCAATTGATATTTCAATGTTTTCAAATTTTAAAGAACTTTTTATATATGAAGAAGAGGAACCTGATATAAATACCCTAATGCTTGCTGTATCAGAAGCTCTTGAATCACTTCATGAAATGAGAAAAAGAGAGGGTGAGATAATAAAACAATCTCTGATAGAAATTACCAACAATCTTGAGAATAAGATTAAAGATTTAGAAAATATGGTGGATGTAAGTTATAATACCTATATTAATTCCTTAAAAAACAGGGTAAAAGAAATAATAGCGGAAAATAATCTGGATGAAAAGAGAGTGTTAGAACAAATTATCTTATATGCTCAGAAAATAGATATAAAAGAAGAAGTTGACAGACTTCGCAGTCATATTACTCAATTTAGAGAAAATATTTTAGAGGGTGGAATGGTTGGGAAAAAATTGGATTTTTTACTTCAGGAAATAAATAGAGAAATCAATACAGTAATGGCAAAAACTGAAGATTTTCAAGTAAAAACCCTTGCTATTGATATAAAAACACAAACTGAAAGACTGAAAGAACAAATCCAGAATATTCAATAGTCATGCTTGTAAATATAGGATTTGGTAATATAGTATCTTTATCAAGAATTATTGCAGTGGTTAATCCTGGCTCATCTCCCATGAAAAGGATGAAAGATGAAGCAAGGAAAAGAGGAAAACTCATTGACGCAACTGAAGGGAGAAAAACTCGTTCAATTATAATTACTGATAGTGACCATATAATATTAAGCGCCCTTCAAGTTGAAACTATTTTGCAGAGAATAAATGAAATAAACAGAGTAGAAGATGGAGATTTATAAAAAGGGAATTATTTTCGTTATATCTGCTCCTTCAGGAACTGGGAAAACAACATTGTGTGAGAGATTACTTAAAATATTACCAGATTTAAAAATGAGTATTTCCCATACAACAAGGCAACCGAGACCTTATGAGAAGAATGGAGTTGATTATTTTTTTGTAGATAAAAAAAACTTTGAAAAAATGATAGTCAATGACGAGTTTATTGAATGGGCAGAGGTTTATGGAAATTTTTATGGAACTTCAAAAAAAGTTATATTTGATTTAATCAAAAACGGATATGATATATTGCTTGACATTGATACACAGGGAGCAAAAAATATAAGAAAGCTTTATCCTGATAGTGTTTTAATTTTTATTCTTCCACCTTCTCTAAAGGAGTTAGAAAAAAGACTTTTACTAAGAAATGAGGATAAAGATATAATAGACAAAAGATTGAGCAAAGCATCTCAAGAAATTTCTCAATATAAATTTTATGACTATGTCGTGACAAATGATAGTATTGAAAGGGCTTTAAATGACTTACTCTGTATAATTTATGCAGAAAGATTGAAAACAAAAAGAATAGAACACAATAAAATAGATGAAATTTTCAAAAAATAAGGAGGAAAATAAGATGAAGAAAAAAGAACAAAGTCTTGATATTATTTCTCTACCAATAGAACTGGACAGAACAAAAATTGAATCAAGATATCGGCTGGCACTTATTGCAGCTCAGAGGGCAGCTGAACTTTCTCTTGGGGCAACAGCAAAAATAGACAAAAAGGGTAAAAAAGTTACAACAACAGCCCTGCTTGAGATTTTGTCAAATAAAATAGATTATATTACAGGCGAAGAGGCAGTGAAAGCTAAAGAAAAGATTGATCAGATTGATGTTAAAAAACTTCTTGAAGATAAAAGAAAAGCAATTCCTGATCTCAGTGAACTTGAAAAAGACCTTAAAGTTTATTTACACGGAAAAGAATCAGCTGAAAAAATGCTTGAGGACCTGTTTACAGAAGGTGAAAGTAATTCTTCTAATGAACAGGAATAAAAAATTTAATTGTGAACAGTGGGGAATTTTTTAAAAAATAAAAAAATTATCCTCGGTATAACAGGAAGTATTGCTGCATACAAAATATATGAACTTATTAAACTTTTAAAAGATGCAGAAGCCGACATTTTTCCTGTTATGACCGAAAAGGCAACCTATTTTGTTACACCTCTCAGTATTGAGATATCATGTGGCAATAAAGTTTTGATTGACATGTTTGAAGAGCCTCTTTCTCATATTGAGCTTGCAAAAAAAGCAGATATTTTTTTAGTTGCGCCAGCTACTGCAAATCTGATTAATAAGTACGCTTCAGGCATTGCAGATGACCTTCTTACAACAACTCTACTTGCATTCAAAGGACATGTAATCATTGCTCCTGCAATGAACTGGAGAATGTATCAATCTCCTCAGGTTCAGAAAAGTATTGAATATTTGAAAAATCTTGGAGTAAAATTTGTAGGACCTGAAGAAGGTTTACTTGCTTGCGGAGAGGAAGGTGCTGGAAGACTTGCATCAATAAATAAGATTTTTGAGAGTGTAGTTTCTGCCATAACTGAAAAAGATTTAGAAAAAGAACATATAATTATCACAGCAGGACCAACAAGACAATATATTGACACTATAAGATTCATAACAAATAAATCTTCAGGGAAAATGGGTTATGCTCTGGCAAAAATTGCAAAAAGAAAAGGTGCCTATGTAACGCTTATAAGTGGACCATCAACTATTGAACCACCTGAAGTTGACAGATTTATCAGAGTTGAAACAACGTCTGAAATGCTCAATCAAGTTATGGGAAACATAAATAAAGCTACCACTCTTTTGATGGCAGCAGCTCCTCTTGATTTTGAACCCAAAAAAATTTTTAAAACAAAAATTGAAAAAAAATCAATAAAATCAATCCCACTTAAACTTTGTCCTGATATACTCATAGAAGTTTCAAAGCTTAAAAAAAAACCATTTACTGTAGGCTTTGCTGCTGAAGCAGGGCTTAATACAGAAAGGGCAAAAATAAAGTTGAGGGAAAAATCACTTGACATGATTATCCTTAATGATATTATGCAAAAAGACAGAGGCATGGAATCTGACACTAATGAAGTATTAATAATTTACAGAAAAGGAAATAAATTTTTTGAAGAAAAAACTCCGCTAATGTCAAAAGAAGAGATAGCCAGTATTATTCTTTCTAAAATCAGGGAGATAAAACTTGGCAAATAAATATGAAAACAGGGTTAAAAAGGTTTTTGATAAAATAAGTTCATATTCTGAAGCTTTTTTAGTAACAAATCTCAAAAATATTAGATATCTTACAGGTTTTAAAGGCACTTTTGCTATTGCTCTTTTAACATGGACAGGATGCTATATTTTTGTTGATTTTCGTTATAGTGAGCAGGCTAAAAAGGAAGCTACAGGAGAAATTATATGTTTTAAAGACTCATGGATTGATACATTAAAAAAATTAATTGAGGAGATGCATATAAAAAAACTTTCTTTTGAAGTTACATGCACCTATGAGACTTTTTTAAAGCTCAGGGATAATACAAAACTTGAGCTTGTTCCTGAGCATTATGTTATTGAAAATATTAGAGCAGTTAAGGAAGACGAAGAAATAAACAATATAAAAGAAGCAATCAAAATAGCAGAAAATGCTTTTTTGCAAAATAAACATATTATTAAAGAAGGAATTACTGAAAAAACTATAGCAAAAATGGTAGAAAATACAATAAAAGAACACAGCGATAGTTTACCCTTTCCTGTAATTGTAGCATCAGGAGAGAATTCTTCAATGCCCCACTGGAGACATTCTAATAGAATACTTAAAAGAGGAGATTTTGTTATAATTGACTGGGGTGCTGAATACAACGGTTATTTTTGTGATATGACAAGGACATTTATAATAGGAGAGGCTTCAGAAAAACAGAAGGAAATTTACGAAATAGTCAATAATGCAAATCTTCAAGCAATTGAAACATGTAGAGTTGACATTGAGGCTAAAGGAATTGACGCAGTAGCAAGAAATTTGATAAAACAATCTGGTTATGGCGAAAACTTTGGTCATGCAACAGGACACGGAGTTGGGCTTGATGTTCATGAATTGCCAAAAATAAGTGCTCAATCTGAAGAAACTATCAAGCCTGGCATGATTTTTACGATAGAACCAGGAATTTATATTGAAGGTTTTGGAGGAGTGAGGATAGAAGATATGGTAGCTGTAAAAGAAAATTCAGTGGAAGTTTTAACAACTCTGTCAAAGGATTTAGAAATTTTATAGGAGGAGTGAAAAATGATTTCAACATCAGAATTTAAAAAAGGATTAAAGATTGAATACAAAGGAGAACCATATGAAATAATTGATTTTCAGCATGTAAAAATGCAGCAGAGAGCTCCTATTGTAAGAACTAAAATTAAGCATCTTAAAACAGGACGAGTTCTTGAGGAAAACTTCCCTGCTGGAGAAAAATTTGAAAAACCTGAATTAGAAGAAAAACAGATGCAGTATCTTTATTCTCAGGGAGACTCTTATGTTTTTATGGACATGGAGAGCTATGAACAGATTTCTATTCCAAAAGAAAGAATAGGAGATGCCATATACTATATAAAAGACGAAATGATTGTTGATGTGATTTACTATAAAGGTGAGCCCCTTGTTATTGAACCTCCCATGTTTGTTGAATTAAGAGTTGCTGAAACAGAGCCTGCTTTTAAAGGTGATACAGCATCAGGAGGCACAAAACCAGCTAAGCTTGAAACAGGTCTTACAGTAAAAGTTCCTTTTCATATTCAAACTGGGGATTTATTAAAAATTGACACAAGAACCGGGGAGTATATTGAAAAAGTAAAGGAGTAAAGAATGGAAATTAAAGAGATAAAAGAAATCATATCTTTTCTCAAGGATACTGATGTAACAGAATTAAATATTGAAAGAGAAGGTTTCAAAATTAGAATTAAAAGAGGTTATATTTATGGTCCTATAGAAATAACAAAGACAGTAAAACCCTCGGAAGAAACCGTTAAACCTTCTCATGTTGTAGAAATTCAAGAACAAGAGGAACTACTTCACACTGTTACATCACCTCTGGTTGGTACATTTTATAGAGCATCATCTCCAGAGGCTGCACCTTTTGTGGAAGTTGGAACAAGAGTTGAAAAAGGACAGGTTCTATGTATAATAGAGGCAATGAAGATAATGAATGAGATTGAAAGCGATGTATCAGGAATTGTTAAAAAAATACTTGTTGAAAATGGACAGCCTGTTGAATATGGAGAACCATTGTTCCTTATTGAGGTAGCTTGATAATGGAGTTATTCAAAAAAATTCTTATTGCAAATCGTGGAGAAATAGCTGTAAGAATTATACGTGCCTGTAGAGAACTTGGTATAAAGACAGTGGCAGTGTATTCCGAAGCTGACAGAGATGCCCTTCATGTAAAGCTTGCAGATGAAGCAATATGTATAGGTCCTGCAAATCCTGGGCAAAGCTATTTGAATATTACAGCCATACTTTCTGCAGCAGATGTAACTGATGCAGAAGCAATTCATCCAGGATATGGTTTTTTATCTGAAAATGCTCAATTTGCAGAAGCTTGTGTAAACTCTGGAATTGTATTTATCGGTCCTGCTCCTGAAAATATAAAAATAGGAGGAGACAAGGCAAAGGCAAGACAAATTCTAAAGAGAAAGGGTATCCCTGTAGTTCCTGGAAGTGACGGTCCTGTAAATACAGACGAAGCTTGTATCAAAATTGTTAAAAAAATAGGACTTCCCATAATATTTAAGGCTTCTGCAGGTGGTGGTGGAAGAGGAATGAGAATAGTAAATGAGGAAAAAGATATTGAACAAGCATTTTTTATGGCTCAAAGAGAGGCTCTTGCTGCGTTCGGCAATGGAGAACTCTATATTGAAAAATATTTTCCTAAAGTAAGGCACATAGAAGTTCAAATACTTGCTGATAAACAGGGAAACATAATTCATCTTGGAGAGAGAGACTGCACAATTCAGAGAAGACATCAAAAATTAATTGAAGAAGCACCATCACCAGTTTTAAATGAAAAATTGAGAAAAAAAATTGGAGAGTATGCTGTAAAAGCTGCAAAAGCTTTAAAATTTAGAAATATAGGCACATTTGAATTTATTGTTGATGACGAATTAAATCCCTATTTTATTGAAATAAATACCAGAGTACAGGTAGAACATCCTGTAACAGAGGAAATTACAGATATTGATATTATTAAAGAGCAGATTAAACTCGCAAAGGGATATCCTTTATCTTTTAAACAACCTCAGATTAAATTTCGTGGACATGCTATTGAATGCAGAATCAATGCAGAAGACCCTGAAAAATTTATTCCTTCTCCTGGCATAGTAGAGTTTTTATATTTACCTGGTGGACCAGGGATAAGAGTAGATAGTTATCTCTATCAGGGATGCAAGGTTTCTCCGTATTATGATTCTCTTGTAGCCAAAATAATCGCTAAAGGCACAAACAGACAGGAAGCAATAAACAGAATGAAAAGAGCTCTTCAAGAAACAGTGATAAAAGGAATACAAACAAACATACCTTTATTTTTGAAATTGCTTGAACATCCAGATTTCATCAAAGGAAAGTTCTTTACAGACTTTGTTCAGACTATGAACAACAATGATAAATCCTGAACTTCCATCAATATGTCTTATTGTTTCATCAAAAGAAATTCCAGAAAAATTAGAAATAGCACTAAAAGCGGGAATCAAATGGATTCAATATAGAGAAAAGGAATTACCAAGAAAAGAGATTTTAAAATACGCATTTTGGGTAAAAGAGATAACAAAGCACTACAACGCTCTTTTAACTATCAATGACTACTTAGACATAGCAATTGCTATAAAAGCTGATGGTATCCATTTGGGACAGAATGACCTTCCAATTGAAGTTGCAAAAAAATTTTTTTCAGGCATTATAGGCATATCAACCCATAATCTTGAAGAAGCTCTTGATGCTCAAAAAAAAGGAGCTCACTATATTGGGTATGGACCAATTTTTTATACTACAACGAAAAAAGATGCTCTTGAACCAAAAGGATATGATATGCTATCTTTGATTTGTAAAAAAATAAAAGTTCCTGTTGTCGCAATAGGAGGCATTAAAAAACAGCATTTAAAGGATTTAAAAGCGATGGGTTGCAAATACGTGGCTATAGCCTCAGGAATTTTAGTAGGAGATGTTAAGAGTAATGTTAAAGATTTTTTAGAACTTTTCCAATGATTTTATGAAAAAAAATCTTGCAGATATTATTGAAAATTTATATGAAAGCAAAAGCACAGGGCTTTTAACAATAATTTTTGCTTCAGAAAAAAATCTTTTCAAGTTTTATTTTAAAACTGGACAAATCTATTATCTTTCATTTGGATTTAAAAAAGGTATGCAATGTTTAAATGAAATAATCTCAAGAGAACCTGTTTCATACAATTTCATTCCTCAGATTTCAGTTGATATAACAAGCAATGATATCCCTTCAACCGAAGATATAATAACCACTTTGAGAAATATGAACAAGTTTATCAATTCTGAAGACCCTATGTCTTTTCATTCCTCAGATTTTCAAAAAATAAAAGATGTAATAAAAACAGCATTAATCAGACAGATTGGACCGATAGGAAGTAAAATTACAGAAAAATATATTGCTGAAAAATGGATTCCTGCTAACCCGCCATCTAAGAATGATTTGTTAAATTTGGTCAATTTGTTAAAAGAAGAGATAGAAGACCCTATATCAAGAAAAGAATTTTTAAATGAGGTAAATAAATTTATCGGAGGGCTATAAATGAAAATAGAATTTGGATTAAGAACAGGAATAGCTTTGCCTCTATTAGCAACTCTAATTGTTGGTATGAGTCTACTGGTTGTTTTTAATTATATTATGCAGGTAAGCCTTTTAAAGGAGGAAGAACAACGAAACATTGAAGCATCAGTTAATACAGTGCAGGTTTTTCTTGAGACATCTACAATACATTATCAACAAATGGCTGCTCTGGTTACGCATATTCCTGATATTCAAGAAGCCATTAATAAAAAAGATAGAAATCGTTTAATAGATAAATTTCTACCCAGTTTTAATTATTTAAAGGAAAATTTTGGTCTTGCTCAATTTCATTTCCATATACCCCCAGCAGTTTCTCTTCTCAGGCTTCATGATCTGGAACACTTTGGTGATAATATTTCAAAAGACCGTAAAACCGTTGTGCAGGTAGAAACAACCCGAAAAGGTGTAAGAGGGGTTGAGATCGGTTTGGGAGGAGTTGGATTAAGAGGTGTAGAACCTGTTTTCTACAAAGGTAACTATGTCGGAAGTGTTGATTTTGGAGGAGGATTAAAAACTGAGATTGAGCAGATTAAAAAAGCAATAAATGCTGAAATTGGAGTAGCTGTTTATAAAGAATTACTTTCTGGCTGGCCAGGTTTAAAAGACGTTAAATATAACTTTGGAGAATGGGTTTCTCTTTATTTTACTGCACAGGACCCAAAACTGTTTATTTCTGAATCTACTTTAAAAAAGGCTTCTCAATCAAAAGAGAAATATTATACTGAAAAGGTTTCTCAATCAGGTAAAGATTATATTATTGTTTATAGCCCCTTTAAAGATTTCTCTGGTAAAACAATAGGTTTTATATATATTGTCAAAGAGAGAATTCTCACTCCAATGAAGGTTTTTACAATTCTTGGTATAAATATTTCAGTTTATATTATAATGCTTATAGTCATTGCTCTTTTGATTGGATATGGCATGAATAAATATGTAATAAATCCGATAGTAACACTTACAAAAATCACAGATGAGATATCAATGGGTAAGACATCTCAGAAAGTAGAAATTAAAGATGCACGAGGAGAAATTGCTATCTTAGCAAAAGCAGTTGAAAGAATGCGTATTACAATGAGAAAACTTCTTGAATAAGGGGTTAAACATGGCAAAAGAAAAAATTTTAGTAGTAGATGATAGCCCTCTTGTAAGAAAGCTTGCGGAAGTTTCTTTACAAGAAGCAGAATATGAGGTTTACACAGCAGCTGATGGAGAAGAGGGGCTGAAAATTGCGGAAACAGTAAAACCTGACCTGATTTTAGTAGACTTTATAATGCCTAAAATGACAGGCTCTCAATTTTGCAAACTAATAAAAGATAATGAAACTCTTAAAGATATTCCTATTATCTTAATTACTGGAAAGGGTGAGACAGTAGGACAAACATTTATTGAAAAATATCAAGTTTTAGACTATTTCATAAAGCCCTTCAAATCAGAGGACCTTATAGAGAAAGTTAGAACAACGTTAAGCAAAGTTCCTGAGCCTATTGTTGACATTTCAGAGCCTGTATCTGAAATAGAGATAAAAGAAGTAGAAGAAATGCAACCTTCTTTAGAAATTCCTGAAGTTGAAGAAATATTATCTCTTGAACAAAAAGAACCCTTACAATTTCCAGAAGAAAAAGAGACTCTTGATGAAATTCTATTAGAAGAATCTCAAGATTTAGCAAAGGAAATTGACTTTGTAGAAATGAAAGAAAACATGGAAATATTAAAGGAGCCTGAATTAGAAATCTCTGAAAAAATAGAAGAAATACCTGAAATAGAAGAAATCAAATCTACTGAAGAATTTTTATTTGAAGAAAAAACTGTCCAACCTGAAGTTGAGGAAATTCAAGCTAAAGAAGAAATTCAAAAAATGGAAGACAGTCCAGCTTATGCTTTGAGTAGTTTAGAGAAATTAATAGAGGATAAATTTAGTAGTTTTTATGAAAAAATTATAACCCTCTTTGATGGTTCTATTGAAGGAATATTCAAAAAATATGGATTGATAAAAGATTCTTCTTTAATTCTCTCAGGAAATTTAAATTTTTTTAAACTTCCTGAAATTTTTTCACTAATAAATTCTAATGGATTAAGTGGTATTTTGACTGTTTATGGAAAAGGGGAAATCTATGAATTTTTATTTATATACGGACAGGTCATTTATGGGATATCAAACTTTCAGAAACAGAAATTCGGTTTTAAACTACTGAATGAACTTTCTCAGGAACAAATTAAAAATATTACTATTGAAGCAATAACGGCTTTGAAAAAATCTCAAATTGAAAACTTTATTTTTGAAAAGAAAGATTTTACTGAGGAATGGTTGTTGAATAAAGAACGCTATACTCCTTCAGAGCTTTTTAAAGAAACATTAAAATGATATAATACAAATTTAAGAGGAAATTAAAATGTATAAAGTTCTTGTTGCTGAAGATTCTACAGTAGATGCAAAATATATTGAGTCCATCCTTAAAGAAGGAGAATATAACATTATTTTTGCAAAGGATGGAGAAGAAACAGAAAACCTGCTTAAAAATGAAAATTTTGATTTAATAATTTTAGATGTGGTTATGCCTAAGAAAAACGGATTTCAGATTTGCAGGGAAATAAAAAAGAATGATAAAACTAAAAATATTCCTGTAATTCTTGTAACTTCTAAAAAGGAAGAAGCTGATAAATTCTGGGGTAAGATGCAGGGTGCAGATGAATATATTACAAAACCTTTTGAACCAATTGACCTTTTGGTAGCTATAAAAAAATGTCTGAAGAAATAAAAGAAACAGAAAAATCTTACTGTGTTTTTGGTATAGGAGAAAGAGAGTTTCTAATACCAAAAGAAAGTGTTATGCAAGTTTTGGATGTTACCCGAATCTTCCCTATTCCGGGGGCACCTGATTATATTGTCGGTGCATTGCCTGTTAGAGGTAAAATCATTCCCGCAGTAGACCTCGCCAAAGTTTATAATATTGAAAGATTAAACTACTCTGATAATAAATTGCTGGTTATTGATGTAAAAGGAGAAAAAATAGGAATTTTATCAGATATTACTCCATTTTTTGTTAATTTTGAATCAGATATAGTTGTGGAGGATTTTATTGATCCTGAAAAATTATTTGAACAACTGAAAGTCAGTTCTCAAAAACCTGCAGAAAAGAGGGATGATAAATAAATCTGAGCTGATAAAATATTTTCTTCTGGAAGCTGATGACTGTTTGAATGTATTAGTTGAAGGGACAGAAGAACTTGAAACCAAAGGATATAACAAAAGCACCATAGAAAGTCTTTTTAGAGCAACTCATACTTTAAAAGGTTCTGCATCTATAGTTAAGTTCAATAAGATTACAATGTTGTCTCATAAACTTGAAGATCTCTTTGAAGCTTTATTGAATGGAGAAATAAATTATGATAATTCCCTTATTTATCATATTAGAAACGTTATTAATCTAATCGTTGCTCTTGTAAATGAAGTTCATGAAGCAGGAGAAGAAAAAAGCGAAATTGAAAAGGAAGTTATAGAATTAATTGATAATATTTTAAATAAAAAAGAGATTCCTGCAGTGCAACAAAAATCTGTAATTTTTGATGCCCTCCCAGTAACTGATAATGTAAGAGTTGAGCTAAAAGTTATTGAAAATATATTTGCTTCCTTGAGCGAGGTTCTTGTTCAGAAAAATACCATAACCGATAAAGAAAAAGAACTATTCCACATTGTTGAAGAAATATCAAATAGCGGAAAAAAGCTTTTAAAAGAAATAACGGACTTTTCAGATATGTACTGGTTAAGCACATATGAAAGAGGACAGAAAGTAATAGATAGTTTTTTTGTTGACTTTAGTGACCTTGAGTTTGACAGATATGATGAATACCACATCTTTTTAAGAAAAATTCAGGAAATAACAAATGATATAACAGAGGGTATAAATTCTTTGTTTATTTTTTCTGAAAACCTCTCATCTCACTTTAAATCTTTGGGCAGAGAAATCAATTATTTAAAAGACAGTTTAATTGAGATAAGAATGATACCTATCGGAAAACTTTTACACAGACTTTCTGAAGCCATTAAGGAAAACGCAAAAGACATAGGAAAAACTGTTGAAATAGATATTAAAGGAGCAGAAATAAAAATTGATAAACCTGTTTTTGACTCACTATATGAGCCAATTATTCATATTCTTCGTAATGCTATCCAGCACGGGATTGAATCTTTTGAAGAAAGAATAAAAAAAGGCAAAGAACAAACAGGTCATATAAAAATTGATGTAAAAAAAGAAGGGAAATATATAGTCATTGCTATCAAAGATGATGGTAGAGGAATAGATATTGATAAAGTAAAAGAAATAGCTGTGCAGAAAGGATTGATTTCTTCAGAATATACATCTTTTATTTCCGAGGAGGAAATTCTTTCTTACATATTTGTCCCTGGGTTTTCAACTTCAGATGAGATAGATTTCCAAAGTGGAAGAGGAATGGGGCTTAATATTGTTAAAACAGCTATTTCAAAACTTAAAGGCACAATAGAAGTTTTTTCAGAATTAGATAAAGAAACCACATTCATAATAAAAATTCCGCAATCATTAACTATTAGCAATCTTCTGATTTTTAGTTCTCATAATCTGGATTTTGCAATACCTATTAATTATATTGAAGAAATTTTAACACTGGAAGATTTTCCCCATGCACTTGAAGAAAGAAGCATTAATCATAAAAACAGAATTATCCCTGTTAAGATATTTTCAGAAATTTTTTTCTCTTTAAATGGCAAAACACTTCAGAAGGGTTATATAATTGTTTTTAATTTTTCAGGAATAAGAAAAGGACTTATTGTTGATGAGATTTTAGGACATGAGGAAGCAACAGTTCACAATTTTGGCAAATTTCTTGAAGGGTTAACACAGTATCTTGGCTATTTTATATCTGGCAAAGGTAGTCCAAGATATGTCATTGACCCATTGAAACTATTTGAAGAAGAATTTATATTTACAGGCTTATCTGATAAAATTACAGAATCTTTCATATACTCAGGGTCTGTTCTGGTTGTAGATGACTCTATAAGCGTAAGAAAAACTCTTCAAAGTGTTCTTGAAGCAAAAAAATTAAGGGTATACACTGCAAAAGATGGTGTTGAAGCACTAAATTTACTTGAAAGAAACAAGGTTGACATGGTGGTAACTGACCTTGAAATGCCTGTTATGCACGGCTATGAACTTATCAGTAGATTAAGAAAAGATGCGAGATTTAAAAATTTGCCGATTATTGTTCTTACCTCAAGAGGAACCAAAAAGCATGAAGAAAAGGCTTTTGAGTTAGGTGCAGATGGATATATTGTTAAGCCCTTTGATGAAAAGACTATAGAAGAAGAAATTCTTGACAGATTAAAACTTTTATAATAAAGTATTCGTATAATATTCTGACTTCTTTATCAAACTTTAAATTTTTCTGCTACATTAACAAGCTCTTTTGAAGTATCTGCCAAAGAATTAGATACATCTGTAAGTTCAGTAGTTATTCCATATATATTTTCAGTTACTTCCTTAACTGTTTGAGCTGAATTTACCTGACTATCTGTTATTTCTTTCTGTTTCAATGTTGATTCATTAATTTCACCTATAATTTGTCCGATATTTTTTATGATTGAGTCAATTTTTTCAAATACTGATGTAGTCTGGCTTACCATTGTAGTTCCTGTCTCAACATAATTAGTTTCCTCCTCAAGATTTTTTGTAACAGCTGTTGCTTCTTCCTGAATTGCTGTGATAATATCTGCGATATTTTTAGATGATTTAGCTGTTTTTTCAGAAAGTGTCCTTATTTCTTCAGCAATAACAACAAATCCTTTCCCCTCTTCTCCTGCTCTTGCTGCTTCAATTGACGCATTCAAGGCAAGGAGATTTGTCCTATTTGCTATGTCACTGATTATTGTTGATATTGTTCCTATCTCCATTAATTTTTCTGAAAGAAGTTTCATCCTTCTGTTTATTCCCTGAACAGCTGTTCTGATTAACTGCATACTATTAATTGTTTCTGTAACAATTTCGTTACCCTTAATAATTGCATTCATAGCTTCTTTTGAAACATCTGTAGCAACTGTTGTCTTTTCTTTTGTCTGGTAAGCAATTTCTGCAGCTTCTTCAACAAGTGATGCTATTTTCTCAATTTCCTGTTTCTGGATTTCTGCTCCTGTTTGTAGTTTTTGGATTATATCATTGAGAATGTTACTTTTTTGACCAACATCTTCTGCTGAATTTTTAACTTCTTTAATAAGTTCGCTCAATCCATCTGTCATAAGATTAAATGCATCTGCCAATGAACCAAAAACATCTGGAGTAACTTCTGCTCTCTGAGTAAGGTCTCCTTCAGATGCCTGAGTCATTATCTGTAAAAATTTTATGATGTTATTCTGCATTTCTTTCTTTTCTTCTTCTGTCTGGATAAGCGTGGAAAGTTTGTCCATCATTTGATTAAAAGTATCTGCAATTTTTTGAAACTCATCACCTGTCTTTAATTTTATTCTTTTTTCAAAATTTCCTTTTCTTATAGTTTCCATAGCCTCTTCAATTTCTGCGAGAGGAGATACAATCTGTTTTTTAAACCAAAAAACATTAGCTGTTGATATTCCTATTAATGCTATAGCAAATATACCGAGGACAGGAGCAAATTTCAAAAGACTATTTAGAACTCCCATCTTTTTCATAATAAATTCTTCTCCATAAATTTCATATCCTGTTATGACAAGTCCTGCAAGAAGAATAATGGTGGAAAGAATAATAGATAGGTTGAATATAATAAGAAATTTTTTATAAAGACCTGATGTTCTTTTTAGTTTTGATTTAAAGCCTTCAGGCATAATAACCTCCTTCGTAAAAAATTAAACTTATAAAGTATGTAGAAAAAATCCTTTAATTGTCAACAGTTAAGATATTCCTAAATCAGAGGATGATAATTTCTCCCTTCTTAATTTTTTATACATATTCCACAACATCTCTAAACCAACCAACCTTAAAATTGACATAATACTGGATTAGCATGGATAATAATTTAATATGGCTTATAAGGATTTGAGAGATTTTATAGAGGTTCTTGGTACAAAAGGGCTTCTTCATAGAGTTAAAGTTGAGGTTGACCCTGTTCTTGAAATTGCGGAGATCACTGATAGAATGTGTAAATCACCACATGGTGGAAAAGCCCTTTTTTTTGAGAAAGTAAAAGGCTCAAACATCCCTGTCGTGACAAACATTTTCGGCTCTTTTGAAAGAATGTGCCTTTCCCTTGAAGTGGAAAGCCTTGATGATGTTGGAAAAAGAGTAGAAAAGCTTCTTAACCAAACTCCGCCAAAAACCTTTAAAGAAAAAATAAAAACAGCCTTTGACCTTCTTGAGATAAGTAAGTATTTACCAAAAAGGGTTAAAAATGCTCCCTGTCAGGAAGTGGTTAACTACGAGCCGAATCTGGATAAGCTTCCTATATTGAAAACCTGGCCCCTTGATGGAGGAAGATTTATCACATTGCCAATGGTTTTTACCCGTGATCCTGACACAGGCAAGCAAAACTGTGGAATGTATAGAATGCATGTCTATGATGCAAAAACCACAGGCATGCACTGGCATATCCATAAAGACGGTGCAACACACTACAGAAAATACAAAGAACTCGGTAAAAGAATGCCTGTAGCAGTGGCAATCGGTTCTGACCCAGCGGTTATTTATTCTTCCACCGCACCCCTTCCCTATGGTGTAGATGAGATGGTTTTTGCAGGATTTTTAAGAAAAAGTCCTGTAGAAATGGTTAAGTGCGTAACCTGTGATATAGAAGTGCCTGCAAATGCAGAATTTGTTCTTGAAGGCTATGTTGACCCTAATGAATTAAGGGATGAAGGTCCTTTTGGTGACCATACAGGTTTTTATTCACCTGTTGATAAATTTCCTGTTTTTCACATAACTTGTATTACTCACAGAAAAAATCCCATATATCCTGCAACAGTTGTTGGTAAGCCTCCTATGGAAGACTGTTACATGGGTAAGGCAACAGAAAGAATTTTTTTACCTTTGCTTAAAATGCAGTTTCCAGAAATTAGAGATATGAATCTTCCAATGGAAGGAGTATTCCACAATGCAGCTATAATTTCTATAAAAAAGCAATATCCTGGACATGGTAAAAAAATCATTCATGGACTCTGGGGCATGGGACAGATGATGTTTTCAAAGCTTATAATTGTTGTTGATGATGATGTAGATGTTCAGGATTTATCAACAACTGCATGGAAGGTGCTAAATAATGTTGATTGGCGAAGGGATATAATTATCTCTGAAGGTCCTGTTGATGAACTTGACCATTCTGCAAGCTTTCCAAGATTTGGTGGCAAGATGGGAATTGATGCAACAAGAAAAACTCGTGAAGAAGGCATGATGAGAGACTGGCCCGAAGAAATTACTCAAACAGAAGAAATAAAACAACTTGTCACAAAAAGATGGCATGAGTATGGATTCTGATTTTTTTCTTGGAATTGATGTAGGAAGCGAAACAGCTAAGATAGCAGTTGTTAATAAGGATTGTAACATTATTGAAAAACTCTATTTGAAGCATTTTGGAAAACCTGCTGAGATAGTCTCTCATATTTTGAAAGATATTGTTTCAAAATATAAAAACTTAAAAATATGTTTTACAGGCGTATCAGGAAGATTTATTGCAAAGACTGCTGGCGCTCCCTATGTAAATGAAATTGTTTCACAGGCAACAGCAACTTCATTTTTTTATCCTCAGGTAAGAACAATTATTGAGATTGGCGGAGAAGACTCAAAGCTTA
The DNA here is from genome assembly GCF_006538445.1 of Thermodesulfovibrio sp. Kuro-1. Taxonomy (NCBI): domain Bacteria; kingdom Pseudomonadati; phylum Nitrospirota; class Thermodesulfovibrionia; order Thermodesulfovibrionales; family Thermodesulfovibrionaceae; genus Thermodesulfovibrio; species Thermodesulfovibrio sp. Kuro-1. Next base: position 50,065 of record NZ_BJKS01000002.1, read on the forward strand.
TTTTTCTTGACAAAGGCGGAAGAATTAAGGACTTTTCTTTAAACAGCATATGTGCAGCAGGCACAGGCTCATTTCTTGAGCAGCAGGCAGAACGTCTTGGTTTAATAATAGAAGAATTCAGCGAACTTGCAACAAAGTCAGACAAACCTTCAAAAATTGCAGGAAGATGTAGTGTTTTTGCCAAATCAGACATGATTCATCTACAGCAGATTGCAACCCCTGTGGAAGATATAATTGCAGGACTTTGCTTTGCTCTTGCAAGAAACTTTAAGGCAACCATGTTTAAAGGAAGAACTGTTGAGCAAGTGGTTGCTTTTCAAGGTGGAGTAGCAGCAAATAAAGGAATGGTAAAGGCATTTAAAAAAATTTTGAACATTGATGAAATATTGATACCTGAGCATTTTGAAGTAACTGGTGCAATAGGAGCAGCAATAAAGGCTCAGCATAGCAGTGTTTATCTAAATGAGAAAATTATAGACAAACTTAGTAGCATAAAAGCAGAGATTGAATATGGATTGCCCCCTCTTAAAAAAGAGAGATTCTTGGCACACCCTGCGGTAGTTCAGAATGGAAAAAATGATAGCTGTCAATCTTCAGCCTCAAGCCTTCAGTCTGACTCTGCTTATCTTGGTATTGACGTTGGTTCAGTAAGCACAAACATTGTTCTTATAGATGAAGATGGAAAACTTATTGCAAAAAAATATCTTCCTACAGCTGGAAGACCAATTGATGCTGTTAAAAGAGGATTCAATGAGCTAAATGAAGAATTTCCAAAAATCAAAATTAAGGGTGCTGGTGTTACAGGTTCAGGCCGTTACATGATTGCAGATTTCGTAGGTGCAGATATTATTAAGAACGAAATCACAGCCCATGCTCATGGTGCAGTTCATTATGATAGCAGCATTGATACAATTTTTGAAATTGGTGGACAGGATTCAAAATATATACGTTTAAAAGATGGCAAGGTGGTAGATTTTGAAATGAATAAAGCCTGCGCAGCAGGCACGGGCTCTTTTATTGAAGAACAGGCTGACAAACTTGGAGTAAGCCTTGAAGAATTTCAAAGGCTTGCTTTTGCTTCTGAGACTCCTTGTAGACTTGGAGAAAGATGCACTGTTTTTATGGAAAACTCTCTGGTTATAAACCTTCATAAAGGTGCACGCAAAGAGGATATTGTTGCAGGTCTTTGTTATAGTATTGTGGAAAATTACATTAATAGAGTTGTTGCAGGAAAACCGATTGGTAAAAAAATATTTTTTCAGGGAGGTGTTGCTTTTAATAAAGCTGTCATTGCAGCTTTTGAGAACTTTTTAAAATCCAAAATTGACAAAGAATGCGAGTTAATTATTCCAATCAATCATGAAGTTATGGGAGCAATTGGAGTCGCTCTGCTTGCTAAAGACTTTATGAAAAATGGGAAAAAAAGTAAATTTAAAGGCTTTTCACTTAGAAATAAACAATACACCATTTCTTCTTTTGAATGCAAAGGCTGTCCTAATTATTGTGAAATAAACAGAGTTAAATTAGAAGGCGAGGAAAAAAATCTTTTTTATGGAGGAAGATGCGAAAAATATGAAAAACAGGATTTCTTATCTAAACTTCCAGACCCTGTGAAGCTTAGAGAAGAATTGCTTTGGAAAACACATAAAGAATACGAAAAGCAATATAAAGATAGAAAAGCACCTGTAATAGGAATTCCTTACATTTTTTTCTTTCATGACCATCTTCCTTTCTGGAGCACACTTTTATGGGAATTAGGGTTTAATGTCAGGATTTCAGATAAAACAAACAAAAAAATTATTAATAAAGGCGTTGAAAAGGTTTTATCTGAAGCATGCTTTCCTCTTAAAGTAGCCTATGGCCATATAGCAGATTTAGTTGAAAAAGGAATTGATTTAATATTTGTTCCGAGTTTTATAAATCTTAACCTTTATGATGAGTATGAAAGAGGACTTGCATGCCCACTTGTGCAAACAATCCCATATGTAAGCAGAAAGCTATTTAATGAAGCAAAAATCCTGATACCGAGAATAGATTTCTCAAGAGGGTTTGATTACTTAAAGAAGGAACTTTTTAGGACTTTTAAGGGAATTATAAATATAAAAAACATTGATGCAAAAATATCTATTGCAAGAGAAAAGCAAAAAGAATTTGTAAATTCCCTTCAGAAGGAAGGTTTAAAACTTCTTGAAACAGCAAAAGATAAATCACTCGGGCAACAAGCAACTGTTGTTATTATTGGCAGGTCATATAACTCCTTTGATCAGGCAGTTAGCCTTGATATTTCAGGAAAGCTTACACGCCTTGATGTCCTTCCAATTCCTATGGATATGTTACCTCTTGATAGCGTAAACATAAAGGATGAATGGAACAATTTATACTGGCGTTCAGGGCAGAGGATAATCAGAGCCTCAAAGTTTCTTCACAAATTAGATGAAGTATATCCCCTTTTTATAACCAACTTTTCCTGTGGACCTGACTCGTTCATAATAAATTATTTCAAAGAAGAAATGCTTCAGAAACCTTATTTAATTCTTGAAATTGATGAACATAGTGCTGATGCAGGAATAGTTACAAGACTTGAGGCTTTTATTGACAGTGTAAAAAGTAGAGAAGAAAAACGATCCGAGCAAATATTTATTCCTTTATCAATCAAAACTTCCAATAAAGATTTATCAAAAAGAACAATATATATCCCCAGAATGTCTGATCATGCCTTTGCTTTAAAAGCAGCCTTTAACTACTGTGGAATTGATGCAGAAGTAATGCCTCCCTCTGATAAAGAATCCATTGAACTTGCAAGAAAATATATAGGTGGAGGAGAATGTTTCCCTTATGTTGTAACCTTAGGGGATATGTTAAAACTTGTTTTTTCAAGAGATTTCAACCCAGAAAAAACAGCTTTTTTTATGCCTTCTGGTGCAGGTCCTTGTAGATTTGGACAGTATAATGTTTCCCATAGAAGAATGCTTAAAAAATTAGGGTTTGACAATGTGCCAGTTTATTCACCCCAACAGGATGCTCAGTTTTACAAAGATTTAAATATTGCTGGAAGTGAATTTTCTCTCAGAGCATGGCAAGGCATTGTTGCCTACGGATTGCTTATAAAAATTTTGCTACAGACAAGACCTTATGAAAAAAATAAAGGTGAAACAGAATCTCTATATGAATACTATCTTACAAAAATTTGCGATGCTTTAAAGAGCAGAAATGGAAATATTGAAAATCTGATGAACAATATGAAAAAAGATTTTGAAAATATTCCCAAATACAAAGATAAAAAACCTCTTGTAGGAATTGTAGGAGAGATATTTGTCCGTTCTCATTCATTTTCAAATGAAAATCTGATAAAAAGACTTGAATCCTTAGGAGCAGAGGTCTATTTCACACCAATTGAAGAGTGGATTCATTATGTAAATAAAATGGCTTTAAGAAAAGCCTTGATAAAAAAGGATAAATCTGCTATTATAAAAATTCTTATTAATAAATTTTTTCAATGGAGGGTTGAGAAAAAATTTTCATCAAACTTTAAAGAAACACTTAAATTTTTGCATGAACCCTCTATAAAGGAACTTTTTAAATTTGCTTCACCATACGTTCCTGATAGCTTTGAAGGAGAAACTATTTTGAGTATTGGTAAAAGCGTTGATTTGATAAAAAAAGGAGTAAGTGGAATAATAAACGCAATGCCTTTTGGGTGTATGCCTGGTGCTATTGTCACTGCTTTGTTAAGATTTATTCAAAGAGATTATAATATACCTGTTGTATCACTTGCATTTGATGGCACAAATTCTACAGTAAATGAACTGTGGCTGGAAGCTTTCATAGAAACTATAAAAACGTAATCTGGACTTGTAATTTGTTGATTTTCAATAAATTACAAGTTTTTGAACAGTCTATAAACTTAAAAAGAGGAGGTGAACTGAGTGGGTAATGTTCTTAAGTGGAGAAAGAAAAAGATAAAAAAACACAAATATAGAAAACTTCGTAAAAAAATGAGAGCACAGAGAAGAAATAAATAAGAGGAATAAAAAATGAAAGATTTATTGATTTTAAAAGAACAGATTGCCCTGATTGATAAAGAAATAAAAATCATATCAGAAAAGATTGATTTAATTGATAAAAAGTTAAACAAAATAGAAGAGATTGATTTGGAAATCAAGGCAATCAAACTATTTTTAAAAAGAGTTTTCCCTGATTTTAAAAAAGAGTTTCCTGATATATTGAAAAAACTGAGTTCTATGGAGTAATTACAGTGTTTGAACCATTTAGCACAACTGGCATAGGAAGCATGCCCCATACTGAAGTTTTGTCTGCTTGTGAACTTATTTTAAAATATTTTGATATTCCCTTTTGGCCTCAAATGCCTAAATATTCTCAAAATGAACAGATGATTACACAGTTTTGTGAGGGTTTGCCAGGAATAACTCTTAGTTCGGGTAAAGTTTACATCAAAAGAGATGAAGAACTTATTACTGAATGGTTAAGTAACTATCACGAAGATATATTTTCCCCTATAAGCAAAGAATATGCGATAGGACTCTACAGAATGGCAGAACTAATAAATGGTAAAAAATTAAAAATCTTTAAAGGACAGATCACAGGACCTGTAACATTCACTCTTTCTCTCAAAGATGAGGAAGGTAAAATTATTTATTTTGATGAGACTCTTAGAGAACTTGCCCTCATGCATCTTAAAGCAAAAGCTAAATGGCAGATTGATTTTCTGAAAAATTTTGCTGAAAAAATCGTTATTTTTATTGATGAACCAATACTTCAGGCAGTTGGCACTTCTGCATATATCTCTGTTGAACAGTCTGAAGCAATAAGATTAATAAAGGAACTTGTTTCTTTTATTAAGTCCCTGGGTGTTAGAGTAGGAATTCACTGTTGTGGAAGAACTGACTGGAAGGAAATTTTATCTATTGATATAGATGTTCTGAGTTTTGATGCATTTTCCTTTTTTGATTTTTTCAAAATTTACAGAGATGAGATTGCAGAATTCATCACTAAAAATGGTTATATTGCATGGGGATTTATTCCAACAACCGATGATTTGAATGCTCTTAGCGATGAAGAAATAGTTGAGCAGGCAGTAAGAAAAATTGAGGAAATATCAAAAATCCTGCCTTCAATTACTCAAAACTCAATTATTACTCCATCCTGTGGGATGGGGTCTCTTGATATCTTAAGCTCTGAAAGAGTTTGTAAACTTCTTAAAAAATTAAAAATCAAACTAACAAATGAATAAAGGAATATTTATAACTTTTGAAGGCATAGAGGGCTCTGGGAAAACCACACAGGGAAAGTTACTTGCTGAAAAACTTAAAAAAGAAGGATTGAAGGTTTTATATACATATGAACCCGGAGATACAGAAGCTGGAAGGCATATCAGAAAAATACTTCTTAATTCAGAAATTAAAATAAATCCATTATGTGAACTTCTTCTTTATTTTGCAGACAGAGTCCAACATATTGAGGAGAAAATAAAACCATGCATTGAATCTGGTTTTATTGTGATATGTGATAGGTTTACAGACTCAACTTTGGTTTATCAAGGATATGCAAGAGGTATATCAATTGATTTGATTAAACAATTGAACAAAATAGTTCTTGACGAATTCATGCCAGATTTAACAGTATTGCTTGACTGTCCAGCAAATATTGGACTTAAAAGAAATCAGAAGATTAATAAAAAAGATAGATTTGAGATGGAAAACTTAGCTTTCCATGAAAAAGTAAGGCAAGGATATCTTAAGCTTGTAGAATTATATAAAAAAAGATTTTTTGTTTTAGACGCCACTGAATCCATAGATAAAATAGCTGAAGACATATATAGAAAAGTTAAATCAATACTATCACATGGGCTTTAATAAAATTATATCTCAGGAAAAAGCTATAAAACTGCTCAAAGGAACATTAAGAACAAAGAAAATTCCAAATGCCTTATTATTTTTAGGAGATGCCTATATTGGAAAGACATCAACAGCCATTGCCTATGCAAAGGCATTAAATTGTTTGAATTCTGAAAATGAAGACTCCTGCGATAGTTGCGACTCATGTAAAAAAATTGAGCAAAGGTTACATCCTGATATTAAAATAATAGCTCCTGAAAAAGACGTAATCACAGTAAATACTATAAGAGAAGTTGAAGAGTTTGTTTCTTTAAAACCTCTTGAAGGGAAGTACAAGGTTGTTATTATAAAAGAAGCACATAAAATGAACAATGCAGCAGCAAATGCATTTCTTAAGACAGTTGAAGAACCGCCTTTCATGACCACAATAATTCTTATCTGTGAAAATATTCATAATTTACCCGAACCATTGATTTCAAGATGCTTTAAAGTCTATTTTACACCGCTTTCAATTGATGCAATAAAAAAAATTATACCCGATATGCAACAGGAATCCTTCTTCAGAATTATTATGGGAAAGCCTGGACTTTTTATGTCAAGGGATATACTAAAAGATATTCAATGGTTTAGTGCTACATTAAAAAACATTAAAGAAAATAATAAAAAAGCTATCTGGAAAGACAACGAAGAAATTAAGTGGTGGATAGATTTTTTATGTATTTTTCTTAGAGACTCTCTTATTAAGCTTATAAACAAAGTTTCTTCAGATTGTTGCCTGATTTTACCTTTAGATTTTAAACTAAAAGAAAATATATCTGTGCAAGAAATTTTCAATCTATATGAGGAGGTACAAAACATTAAAAGAAACATTGATTTAAATTTAAATAAATCAATACTATGGAACTATCTGGTTTCCTGTATCAATAACCTAATAACTTCTTCAGAAAACAGGAAATCATCAACTTAGAACAATAAGGAGACTTTTAATGAATAACGTTGTATATGTAAGAATTAGACCATTTGGCAAAGTCTACCGTTACTTGAATAATCTGGAGATGGAATTAAAAAAAGGTGATTTTGTTGTTGTAGAAGGTGATTTTGGATTGACCTTAGGTTATGTTGTAAAAGTATCCTCTGACAATGAAAATTCTTTCAAACCTGTAATCAGAAAAGCAACTCAAGAAGATATGGAAACATTTGAAAAAAACATCTCTCTGGAAAAAGATGCATGGGATTTTTGTCTTGAAAAAATAAGTGAGAGAAAGCTACCCATGAAACTTTTAGTTGTTGAATCTGCTCTTGATAGAAAAAGAATAATTTTTTACTTTACTGCAGAAGGAAGGATAGACTTTAGAGAACTGGTTAAAGACCTCGCAGCAAAATTCAAAACAAGAATAGAAATGCGACAGATAGGGGTTAGAGATGAAGCAAAATTTCTCGGTGGAATAGGTGTTTGCGGAAGGGAAATATGCTGCAAGACCTTTGTTAGCTTTTTTAAACCAATCTCTCTAAAAATGGCTAAAGATCAGGAAATGGTGCTTAATGTATCAAAACTCTCAGGTGTTTGCGGAAGGTTAAAATGCTGTCTAAGGCATGAATATTACGGCGAAATAGAAGAAATAATTCAGGATGAAGAAATCATTACACAAGAAGAAAAAGAACCTGAATTTAAAAAGTTATCTTTTATCATAAAAGAAACTGATGAAGAGCCAACAGAGGAGACTTCTGGAGGAAAAGATGAATCAAAATAAAGGATTTTATATCACCACACCGATTTACTATGTAAACGATATCCCTCATATTGGACATGCCTACACTACAATAGCAGCAGACATACTGGCACGGTATATGAGACTTAAAGGTAGAAAAGTCTTTTTTCTTACAGGAACAGATGAGCATGGGCAGAAAGTAGAAAGAGCTGCATTGCAAAAAGGTAAAACTCCTAAGGAACATGCTGATATTATGGTTGAAAATTTCAAGACATTATGGAAGGGACTAAATATAAGCAATGACGCTTTTATAAGAACTACTGATGAAGAACACAAAAGGATTGTTCAGGAAATCCTTCAGAGGCTTTATGATAAAGGAGAGATTGTAAAAAGAAAATACTCTGGAATGTACTGCACCCCCTGTGAGAGATTCTGGACAGAAAAGGATTTAGTAGAAGGGAAATGCCCAGACTGTGGAAGAGATGTGGAATTTATTGAAGAGGAAAACTACTTTTTTCTCATGTCAAAGTATCAACAAGCACTTATTGAGCACATTGAAAAAAATCCCTCCTATATTCTTCCTGAAACAAGAAAAAATGAGGTTTTAGGTTTTCTTAAAAATAGGACTCTTGGTGATCTATGTATTTCCCGTCCAAAACACAGGCTTGAGTGGGGAATAATTCTGCCATTTGATGAAAACTATACTACATATGTATGGTTTGATGCTCTTGTTAACTACTATTCAGCTTTGAAATATCTCGCTCCAGAAAATGTAGAGTGGTGGCCCCCAGACCATCATCTTATTGGCAAAGATATTCTTACAACTCATGCTGTTTACTGGTCTACAATGCTTATGGCACTTGAACTTCCACTTCCAAGAAACATCTTTGCCCATGGATGGTGGACAGTAAAAGGTAAAAAGATGTCAAAATCTCTTGGAAATGTTGTAAATCCCTCTGAGGTCATAAAAAAATATGGCGTAGATGCCTTCAGATATTTTCTTTTTAGAGAAGTATCCTTTGGACTTGATGGTGATTTTTCAGAAGAAGCTCTGATTAGAAGAATTAACAATGACCTTGCCAATGATTTTGGGAATTTACTTAACAGATTTCTTGTAATGAATGAAAAGTATATGAAAGGTGCTGTAAAAATAAACTCTATCATTCCGAGGAGCGAAGCCACGCGAAATCTCTACTCTGACAATGAATTTTTATCTTCCTTTAAGTCATTAATTGAGGAAATTAATAATGAAACATTATGGGATGAATTCAAATTTAACATTATTCTTGAAAAAATATGGCAGGCAATCTCTTTAACAAACAACTATATTGCAAAAACAGAACCCTGGAAAGTATTAAAAGAAGAACCTGAAAGACTTCCTTTGATACTTTTCAATATATGGAATGCTATCAGAATAATTACAGTCTTTCTCTATCCCTTTATGCCTGAAACAACAAATAAAATATGGTATGCACTTGGACTAAGGGATTACATTATTGATTATAAAATGCTTAAATGGGAACTTGATATAAAAGAGGCAAAGACAGAAAAAATTGAACAACTTTTCCCAAAAATAGAGATTAAGACCGAAGAACAGATGAAAGTGGAAAAAAGAGAGGAGGCAAAGGTGGAAGACCTTATAAGCATTGAAGATTTTATGAAAATTAAGCTCAAGGTTGGAAAGGTGCTTCAAGCAGAAAGAGTTAAAGGTTCAAAGAAACTAATAAAGCTTATTGTTGACATCGGAGAGGAAAGACAGATAGTTGCAGGGATTGGAGAGCAATACTCACCAGAGGAACTCATAGGCAGGTCAATTGTGGTTTTAAGCAACCTTAAGCCAGCAAAGCTTATGGGAGTAGAATCTCAAGGTATGCTTCTTGCAGCAACAGGGGAGGATGGGAAAATATCAATACTAACCATTGATAGAGAGGTAAATGCTGGCGCAGGAATAAAATGAACTCTGTCAGAGAATGGCCAGAGACTGAAAGACCGAGAGAAAGGCTTATCAAACATGGAGCGGAAGCTTTAAGTGACGCTCAGTTACTTGCCATAGTTTTACGAACAGGCTCAAATGGAAAAACTGTTATTGATACAGCAATTGAACTTCTGCAAAATTTTCGTGGTCTAAGGGGTCTTGAGGAAGCATCTATAAGTGAACTTAAATCTTTTAAAGGACTTGGCATTGCCAAAATAGCCCAAATTAAAGCATCCTTTGAACTTGGTAAAAGAGCACTGTGTGAAAAATCTCAGGAACAGTTTTTTAACTCTGCTGAAATTGTTTATAACTATTTCTTTCCGAAACTTAATGGATTAAAAAAGGAAGTATTTATAACCCTCTTACTTGATACAAAGTTAAGACTGATCAGGGAAGTAAAAGTCTCCGAAGGAACTCTCAATCAATCATTAATTCATCCAAGAGAAGTATTTAAAGATGCAGTAAAAGAATCAGCCTATGCAGTAATTCTTATACACAATCATCCAAGCGGAGACCCAACGCCCAGTGAGCAGGACATAGAGATAACAAAAAAACTCAAAAAAGCCTCAGAAATCCTTGAAATCCCCATCCTTGACCATGTAATCATAGGTAGTGGAAAATATTTTAGTATGAAGGAGAGGGGAGTAGTTTGAAGATTGATAGGAAAATGCTTTTTAAAAATTCAAATCAATTGATTTTAGAGAGTTTTTCAAATGAGCAGAATTATTTGGATTTAATAAATAAAAAAAAGTATTCTTCTGACGAAGCCTTAGAAATTTTAGAGAACATTGATTGGGACTTTAAGAGTTTTTCAACTCAATATCTAACTCACACTTTTCATCCCTATCCTGCTCGTTTTATACCTCAGATTCCTTTAACTTTTATAAAACTTTTTACAAAAGAAAGAGAAAGAGTTTTGGATCCTATGTGCGGTTGTGGTACTACATTGGTAGAGGCTTTTTTAAACGATAGAAATTCTATTGGAAACGACCTGAATCCGCTTGCTGCTCTGATAGCGAAAGTTAAAACAACTTTAATTAAAAAGGATGAATTTAAATATCTTAATGAAAAGTTAATAAAAATGAAAAAATATTTAGATTTAGATTATAGAAACATAGATAGAACAATTAATGGTCTTCCCAATAGAAAAGTAAGTAAGATTTTTAATAAAACCATAATTTCAAAATTAGAAATTATAAGAGAGACTCTAATAGAAATTAAAGAAGAAGGGTATTATGACTTGTTTGACTTAGGAAGAATTGCTCTGTCATCAACAATTTGGTCATTGGTAGAGAACGGAAACGGTATTAATGTGGATGAATTATTTATTAAAAAAATAAAATCTATGCAGCAGATTCTTAGCCAGATGTCTAAAGTTATTAAAGACCCTCCCGATGTCAAAGTTATTTGTGGTGATGCAAGAAATTTATCAATAGAAAATAATTCAATAGATTTAATCATAACATCTCCACCTTATGTTAATGCTTTAGATTATTATAGAGTTCACATGTACAATATGTTATGGCTTGGTATGGATTTTGATCTTTTCAGAAAACATGAAATAGGGGGGCATTCCCATTTTATAAATAATAGATTTAGATTATTGTCTGAATACTTAGGAGATATGCTCCGATCAATGATAGAAATGAATAGGGTTTTAAAGAGAGATAAATTTTGTGTAATTGTTGTAGGAAATTCAAGTTTGGAATATGAATTAATTGAAAGCCATAAGTTCTTTACAGAAATGGCTAAAAAAATCGGATTTATCCCAATAAAAACGATTTTTAGAAACATTGATAAAACGAGAAAATATACCAGTGCAGATATTGGTAAAATTGATGAAGAGTATATTGTAGTAATGCAAAAAAAAGAGGAAACCCATATATTTGCAAATGATGATAACTTTGTTTCTCAAATAGTGAAAGAATTAATGTTACATTTTAAAGAACAAATAAAAAATAATCCTGGAACTTCTACCAGAGGTAAAAAACCTTCAAATGAGAGATTATTAAAAAATATTGATAAAATATCAGAGGCAATAGAAAAAATCCCAGAAGATATAAGGATCAAAGAGTAATGAAAGAATTAATAGGTAAAATAGTCCATTCAGTTCTTACAGGACAGGATTATAGAACGTATGTATTAGCAACAATAAATAAAAGATTTCTTGATAAAGCACAAAAGTTAATTTCAGAAATATTTGAATATAAAAGAAAAGGCAATAATTGGCTTGAAAAACTCCTGGATGATACCTATAAAAAACAAGGGAAGAATAATAAATTCAAGCTATTATGGTTTGGCGGACTTAATGATAAAACTGTAAAAAATATGACAGGAGGAACATCAGCAAAAAGAGTATGCTTAGATTTAGGCAAGAAAAATATTAAAGCCTTACAATTATTATTAGAAGAATTTGAGAATTCTGAAGATTTATATCAAATGATAATCAATATAGAAAAAGACAAAGAAAAGATTAGTCTAGATTACATTGAAAGTTTATTTTTTATGAACATCATTTCAGCTATGAAATTAACAATTCAAGGAGGAGCTTGGAGCGAAGTAGGGAAGAAAACTGAAAAAGGCTTATTATTCGTCATATTTAAAATGATAAATATACCCGATGAAAGATATATATTAACAAATGAGGAAATGAAGAAAAAAGGATTAGTCAAAAACAGAGAAATAGATGCAATCGTGCTCAATGATAAAAATGAAGCTTTGACTGTTGAATTAAAATTACTCGGAATCGGTAATCCAGAAATTGGAGATGAAGCTTTTTCGAGAAATGTCAATCTATTTTTAACAGATAAATTAACAGAAATGATGAAAGACGAAGCAAAAAATCAAGGTATTACTGTAATTGAATTTAGACAAAAAAATCCTTTATTTAAAATTTACGAATTTTTTAGCTCAAATGGTGTATCATGTAATAAACCAGAAGAAATGTCAGCGGAAGAATTAGAAAAAAGCATAAATAAAATAATAAGAGAATGGCGGGAAGAACAAGAGGATCTAAAAATTGTAAAAAAACTGAAAGAATGGACGAAATAATTACTTAGAAGAAAAAAGTTTCTAATAATGCAAAATAAAAATTTTTCAAAAAGTCTTTTAAATAAAATCATTTTTGGCGACTGTCTGGAGATAATGAGAAAAATCCCTGACAACAGCGTTGATGTTACCTTTGCAGACCCGCCTTTCAATTCAAAAAAGAAATACAATAGCTACTATGATGAGCATGATGTAGAGGTGTATCTTTCATGGTGTAAAGAATGGCTTTATGAGATGGTAAGAATTACAAAACCAACAGGTTCTATTTTTGTGCATAATATCCCGAAATGGTTGATATATTTTGGTTCTTATCTCAATGAAATAGCCATTTTTAGACACTGGATAGCATGGGATGCAATGGGGTCTCCCCGTGGTAAAACTCTTTTACCAAACCATTACGGAATTTTATATTATGTTAAATCTGATAAATTCAAATTTTACGATATAAGAATGCTCCATAAAAGATGTAGAAAGTGCAAGTATATTTTGCAGGATTACGGAGGTAAGAAAGCTCAGATGCATCAATTTGGCCCTCTTGTTTCTGATGTATGGACAGATATTCATAGAATAAGGCATAGAAAAAGAAGAGACAAACATCCATGTCAGTTACCAGTCCATCTTATTGAAAGACTTCTCTTAATGACCAGTGATGAAGGAGATGTTATTCTTGATCCATTCGTAGGCACAGGGACAACTGCAATTGCGGCAAAGAGACTTGGCAGAAGATTTATCAGCATAGATATTGATGAAAAATATATTGAAATTGCACATAAAAAATTAAAAGAGACACAGGTCACCATGATCAATGGAATTTATATAAGTATATTTCTTAACAGAGTTGTAACTATCAGAGATAAGGATTGGGATAAGCTTAAAGAAGCTTTTTTATTACCAAAAGATAATTTGGATATTGAAAAAAATGAAATAAAACTCAAGAATATCAATATGTTATCTTCTCAGAAAGCTAAAGACTTAACCTTATTTGAAATTGACACAAATCAAAACCAATTGGCAATCAAAGGAGTTCAACATGAAAAAATCTATTAATTTTAGAGGATTTGTAAGTCTACTTACTGCTTTTTCATTTTTGTTTGCCTTTATTTCAGGTATTATTCTTTATTTTACACCACAGGGAAGAATTGCTTACTGGATAAACTGGAAGTTTTTAGGTCTCACAAAGACAGACTGGACAAATATGCATATTATTTTCTGTATTGTTTTCATACTCACTGCTTTTTTTCACGTCTACTATAACTGGAATGTGCTCATAAATTATATTTACAGCAAAGCTAAAAAAACCTTGAATCTTAGAAAAGAACTTACTGTTGTTTGCGCGATTGTAATTTTGAGTTTTATTGGCTCACTGAAACCCTTTCCTCCCTTCAACTTCCTGTTAGACCTTTCTGATTATCTTAAAAATGCATGGATAAAGTCCCCAGAATATGAACCACCATTTGGACATGCAGAGTTGCTATCCCTTGAAGAGTTCTCTAAAAGAAGAAATATAGACCTCAAGCAGGCAACCATAGCCTTAACTCAAAAAGGAATAAAAATTAACTCCACAAAGGAAAGTATAGGACTAATAGCTAAAAATAACAGGCTGAGCCCCCTTCAGATTTATGAGATTTTAAAGCCTCTTGAAGGGAAAATCACGTCAGTTGACTCAAAACCACTGGAAAAAAGTGAGACAAAACAGACTAAAACCTCAAAATGGACAAGAGATGAAATAATTAAAGAGTTTGAAGGGAAAGGTCTTGGTAAGAAAACTTTAAAGCAAATCTGCGCAGAAAATAAAATTGACCTTCAGAAAGCATTAGCTAAACTGAAAAACAAGGGAATAAATGCGAAAGAAATGGATACACTCAGAGAAATCGCTGATAAAAATGGCACAAGTCCTATAGAAATTCTTATTGAGATACTTATAGACGAGAATAAAACTTAAAGATAAAATAATATTATATAGATTTATACTTCTCCCTGCGGCAAAGCTGAAGGGAAAATTCCGAACCTGCCTTTGGCAGATTTGGAACAAACTCAGGAGGTGGGTTATGCCAATTTATGAATTTAAGTGCATGAATTGTGGCAAAACTTTTACAGTCAAAATGACTGTAATGGAGATGGAAAAATCCAAAATAACCTGCCCCAAGTGTGGTTCAGAGAATGTAAAAAAAGTGATTTCACAATTTAGTACAATTACCTCAAAAAAATCTTAGGAGGCTAAAAAAAATGGACAGTAATTTAACTCCAGCAATTTTAAGAGTTTGTGAATTAGCAGCAATTGAGTCAGCAAGACTTATGGGTAAGGGAAATCGTAAAGAAGCAGACCAGGCTGCTGTAACTGCCATGCGTAAAGCATTAAATGATTTACCAATCAAAGGCAGAATTGTCATTGGTGAAGGAGAAAGAGACGAAGCTCCTATGCTTTACATAGGTGAAGAAGTTGGAGATGG
Source organism: Thermodesulfovibrio sp. Kuro-1 (assembly GCF_006538445.1). Classification (NCBI taxonomy): domain Bacteria; kingdom Pseudomonadati; phylum Nitrospirota; class Thermodesulfovibrionia; order Thermodesulfovibrionales; family Thermodesulfovibrionaceae; genus Thermodesulfovibrio; species Thermodesulfovibrio sp. Kuro-1. Next base: position 65,102 of record NZ_BJKS01000002.1, read on the forward strand.
AACAGGTCCTGAGGTTGATATAGCAGTTGATCCTCTTGAAGGAACAAATCTTTGTGCTACTGGAATGCCCAATGCCCTTACAGTCATGGCTGTAACTGACAGAAATGGACTTCTTTACTGTCCTGATACTTATATGGAAAAATTAGTTGTAAGACCGCAGGCAAAAGGAATGGTTGACATAAGAAAATCTGTTAAAGAAAATCTTGAAGCTCTCGCAAAAGCGCTCGGAAGAGACATAGATAACCTTGTTGTAGTCGTGCTTGACAGGCCACGTCATGAAAATCTGATTAGAGAAATTCGTGCAGCGGGCGCAAGAATAAAACTTATCTCAGATGGTGATATTACACCAGCTATTGCAGCAACTGTTGAAGGCACAGGAATTCATGCCCTCATGGGAATTGGAGGCGCACCTGAAGGAGTTTTATCAGCAGCAGCAGTTAAAAGTCTTGGTGGAGAGATGCAGGCAAGAATGCGTTGGAGAAATGAGGAAGAAAAGAAAAGAGCCATTGATTACGGAATGGATATAAGTGAAGACAAGGTTTACACTCTTGATGATCTTGTTCCAGCTGATAATATAATTTTTGTTGCAACAGGCGTGACTAAAGGGGATCTTCTTAATGGTGTTAGATTTTTTGGCGGTGGTGCAAGAACTCACTCAATTGTAATTGAGTCACATCAGAGGATTATAAGGTTTGTTGATACAATCCACATATTTGACAAATTAGTAAAAATAACATTGTAAAACTCCTTTTTACTGTCTTGAGCCAAAGGGAATAGATTCCTTCAAACTGCAATGAAGGAATAAAAGAGGGAAAATTTTAAAAAGGATAATTCTTGATTTATGCCAATTAAGGATTTCATCGCTATAATCTATACAACCATACTTACAATTTCAGCATTACATATGCCTCAACCCCTTTTACCTTTATTGGGACATTCTTTTAACGTTGAGATGGACACGATATCTCTTATTATGAGTGCTACATTCATTCCCCTTACATTTATTCCTGTAATTTCAGGAATTCTGCTCAATTTTTTATCTCCCAAGAAGATGATTCTTATAGCTGCATTAATACATTCGTTGACTGTATTTTTAATATCTATGGCAGTAAATCTTTATTTAGTTATATTTCTCAGATTTGTAGAAGGTTTTTTGATATCAGCAATTCTTACTTCCAATACCTCTTATATTGCATTAAAATCTGTAAAGGAAAGAATTCAATTTTTTATGTCCTATTATATCGCTTTTACCACAATTGGAGGACTTCTTGGAAGAGTCATTGGCAGCATTATAGCCAATTATTTTGGTTGGAGAACTTGTTTTCAGATAATGTCAGTAAGTCTTCTTCTGGTTCTTCCCATTGTTTATTATTTTATGGAAGATGTAAAGTTATCAAAAATAAAACAAACAGGCTATTTTAGTTTTAAAAATTTTAAGCTTATTTTTATGAATAAAACAAATTTTTATATTTATATTGCAATTTTCTGCCTTTTTTTTGTTTTTTCAGGGATAACAAACTTTTTACCCTTTAGAATAAAAAGCATTGATAGAGAAAGCAGCGAAATGATTATAGGATTTATTTATTCAGGTTACATCACTGGAATATTTATGTCCTTTATCGCAACAAAAATTATAAAATGGATTGGAAATGAAAGAAAAACAATGCTTCTTGGTTTTGCTACCTATGGTTTTTTTCTTTTAATATTTAGTTTACCTAATTTATTGCTAATATTTATTACAATGTTCGGTTTTTGTTCTGGAATGTTTCTTGTCCATTCAGTTGCTTCTGGTTATTTAAATAAAATTGCAACAACACAGAAAAGTCTTATAAATGGAGCATATATAGCTTTTTATTACTCAGGTGGTGTTCTTGGTTCTTATTTACCTGGAATTGTATACAAAAACTTTGGGTGGATAAGTTTTATAATAGGCTTATTTATTTTCGTATTTGTAGGTTTTTTTGTTATATCTAAACTATCAGACCATGCTTAATAGCATAGTTTATAATTTCAGCATTGTTTTCAAGTCCAAGTTTTTCAAGAATCCTTGCTCTATAGGTGCTTACTGTTTTAATACTTATTGAAAGCTCCTTAGAAATCTCAATAAGACTTTTCCCTTTTGCTATCATCAAAAAAACCTGAAATTCTCTCTCTGAGAGCTTTTCATGAGGAGGAATATCTTCAGATTTATCAATATAATGAAGTAATTTCTCTGAAAAAGTATGTGGTAAATATTTACCACCCTTGATTATTTTATCAACAGCTTTTAAAAGTTCTTCAGGATCTGCAGATTTTGTTAGATAGCCTGAAGCCCCACATTTTAATGATCTTATAGCATACTGCTCTTCGGGATACATGCTGAGCATTAGTATTTTTGTTTCAGGGTATAAAATTTTGATTTTTTTTAGGGTCTCTATACCATTTATATCAGACATAGCAATGTCAAGAAACACTATATCAAAACTTTCTTTTGAAAGGATATCAATTGCTTCATATCCGCTTTTTGCCTCCTTACATTCTTTAATATAAGGAGTATCAAGAAGAATCTCTTTTAATCCCTTCCTGAAAAGAGTGTGATCATCAACAATTAAAACTTTCAGTCTCTTAGTCATTGTTTCTTACAGGAACTGAAATAATTATCTCAGTTCCTCCTTCATAGCTTCTATGTATATCAAGAGTTGCATTTATAGAATAAGCTCTCTCTCTCATTGCCATTAAACCAAATGATTCAGGACTTTTAATTTTTTCGTCTGATATTCCTGTCCCATTATCCTTAATAATTAATAAAATGCTCGCCTCAGACCTGAACATTTTAATATCTACTTCTGTTGCATTTGCATGTCTTGCTATATTTGTAAGTGCTTCCTGGAATATTCTAAAAAGAGTTAAAGATACATTTTTTGATAATTTAATTCCATGTTCTGCAATATCAACATTGCATACTATAGAAGTGTTTCTTTCAAATTCTTTAACCTGCCACATTATAGCATCTTCAAGAGTTAAATAGTCAATAAGAGATGGACGTAGCCTATTTGATATATTCTGAACCTGTTTTATCAGAGCATTTACTATGGTCAGTGTTTCATCAAATTTTTTATTTAAAAATTCATCTTCAACACGTTTTTTAATCCACGATAAAGATAGTTTTAGTGCGGTAAGAGACTGTCCTAATTCATCATGAATTTCTTTAGCAATCTCTTTTCTTTCGTTTTCTCTTATGTTCTGTAAATATACTGAGAGTTTTCTTAATGCTTCTCTTGATTTTCTAAGTTCTTCCTCAATCTGTTTTCTGTATGTAATATCTCTTCCTATTGTTTTTGTTTTAACAAAATTTCCCTTTTCATCTACCTCAACATAAACATTTAAAGATGCTGTAAACACTGAACCATCTTTTCTTATAAAATCTCTTTCAACTTGAATAAAACTGTATTTTTCTATATTTGGGAAAAATTCTGCTTGAGCTTTCTTTGATTCTTCAGTCATGAAATAAGTTATTGGTTTGCCAATTATTTCTTCTTTTTTATATCCTAACATTTTTGCTTCTGTTTCGTTACATTCAATAATAATTCCATTTTTATCAACAGAATGATACATATCAGGCGCATTGTCATAGAGATCCCTGTATTTTTCTTCTGATATTCTTAATTCTTCTTCTATTTTCTTTCTTTTTGATATATTTATTGTGAGAATAACTATTACCAGAGATAAACCAATGAAAATCAGTGTAATCATTGTTAATGTTTTTCTATACTTAACAAAAAAGCTTTCAGGAAGATTTATAATTCTGCTTTCCTTAGGAAGTCTATTTAAAGAAACATTAAATCTTTTGAGTTCATTATAATCAAACATGTATTCATTAGGGCTTTCTTTAACAACAGGAATCTCAGAAGGAGATTTGCCCTGTAAAACCTGTAAAGCAAGCTCCCCTGCTTTTTTGCCCTGCAAAAATGCACTTGTTAATTTCCCTCCAATAATGCCTCTGCCAAGATAAAAATCCCATACACTGTATATGGGAGAATTAGTATGCGGATAAAGTAAATCAAGGCTTTCCTCATAAGCGAAGAAATTGCCAGTTTTGTCTCTATTTACAAGCAAAAGGAGAATAATACTCTTTGGAGGAATTTTCTCAACCTCTTTCTGCAATTCTTTCATATCTGGATTCTCAAGCATAATGAAACTTATTTTAGTTGAAAATTCCGGGAATATCTCTAAGAGTCCTTTTTTCATTGCAAGCCCTGTTGTTGTTATATCATTGATAATATAAACTCTTTGTGTATTAGGATGAAGCTTGAGTGCTATATCAAGTGTGCCTCTTACATCTGTTTCCTCTGCCACTCCTGTAAACCATTTTCTGTATTTTTCTATCAAACTATCGTTAAAATTATTAATTCCACAGAAAATAACAGGTATTTCGTAAAATAATCTTTGATAATGCTTCATTGTAAACAATAAGGCATCATTATCTGAAACAATTATCAGGTCAAATTTAATTCCACTATATTTCTGCTTCATAAGATTGAAAATTTTTTCAAAATATTTGTCTCCATAAAAACGCTTAGTATCCATATACTCAATATAATAGTCAATACTATTTTCCATAGCCTTCAATGATTCTTTGATACCTTTAACTATGTTGTCTGTCCAGCTTAGTCCCTGATGATAAGAATTAAGGATTAAAATCTTTTTCTTTTCCTGTGCTTGAGCATGTTCGGAAACACAAAAAAATAGTAAAAAAATACAAATCAAAAAATTTCTAAGCATGGTTAATTTCTTTAATCCAATCATTATATCTTGCTGCTCTTGGAAGAATACATATCCCTGAAGAGTCTATATGACATCTAAAACGGTCTTGTTCTGCTGAAAATCCAATTTTTTCCCCTTCATAAACAACATTTTTTTTATCAACTATAACTCTGTAAAGCTTACTATTTCTTTTTATAATAACATCATCCATAATAAGAGAATCTTTTATTTCTACATCTTTTTCTATTATGCTACCACTTCTTATAAAAGAATTTTCTATTTTACCTCCATATATCAATGCTCCTTCAGCAATAATACTATTCTTTATCTCTCCATCAAGAATTTTTACAGGCGGACCTTCATATCTGGCAGGATGAATAGGCCACATCTTATTGTAAATTTCAAAAATTGGTTTTTCTCCAAGCATATCCATGTGAGCATCAAAATATGCACTTATTGTCCCTACATCTCGCCAGTAACCACGTTCTTCGTAGGATTTAATTCCTGGAATCTCATTTTTAGCAAAATCATAGGCATAAACCTTGCATTTCCTTCCCACAAGGTCAGGTATTACATGAGCACCAAAATCATGCTGTTTTTTCTTCTCAGCACGCACTAAAGCATCAATTAAAATATCAGCATTGAATATATAATTGCCCATTGAGACATAAGCCATATCTGGATTATCAGGCATGGGTATAGGGTCTTTAGGTTTCTCCTGAAAACCTGCTATTCTGTGGTCTGGATCTGTAATGATTACTCCAAATGATGAAGCATGCTTTAAAGCAACAGGTCTTGCAGCTACAGTAACCTGTGAATTGTTTTCAATATGGAATTTTATCATCTGTCTTATATCCATTCTATAAATATGATCTGCACCAAAAATTAAAACAATATCAGGATTGTGTTCTTTAATTAATCCAATATTTTGAAACACTGCATCTGCTGTTCCCTGAAACCATTCAGGTCCCATTCGCATTTGGGGTGGAACAACTGTTACAAAGTGATCACTTCCAACAGATGAGAAAAACCAATTTTGCCTTATATGTTCAATAAGTGACTGAGATTTATACTGAACAAGAAGATAAATTGAGTAAATCTGAGAATTAACAAGATTACTTAAAACAAAATCAACTATTCTATATCTCGCACCAAAAGGAACAGAAGGCTTTGACCTAAATGATGTTAAAGGGAACAATCTTTCACCCTTTCCACCTGCAAGAACTATTGCTAAAACTTTGGGCATGCTTATGTCCCTCCTTATTTCTCTATTAAAAGTGTCCAAAAGCCTGTTTTGCTCCATTTTTTCTTAAAATCTTCCATGTTAATTTTCTCGTGCATTTTTGTCCCTGAATTTACTATAACAGACTCGCTATCAAATCCTACAACTACCATAAAGTGATACTTTTTGTAAAACCAGTATCCCTCATCTGTCATTACAATCAGAGGCTTATTCGCCTTTATTTTTTCCTTTATATCTTCAAGACTCCCACTATAATATTTAGATTTAAAACCTTTTTTTTGAACAAACATAATCATATCAAAATCAGCTGTTCCCTGCGCACCTTTGCTGTAAATTTCCTTTGCTATTTCCTCTACAGTTATTTTCATCCCTAAAAAATTCAAAATCATGGCTAAGGATGCCGGACCGCATTGAAAATCCTCTGAAGGGAAAAAAGGAACAGAATTGATTATATTTTCCTGAGCATAAGCAGGAGCTGTAAGTAAAATAAATATAAACAGCAAAATGTAAAGAATAAAACATAAGGGATAGCCATACTTTTTACATTTCATTTTTTATTATAGACTTTTGCTCTTTTGTAATATCATAACTCTATCAATTCCTGCAATGTCTTTAACCACTTCAATTACATTAAAACCAGACATTAATGCTATATTTTGAACTGCCTTAGCCTGTCCTTGCCCGATTTCTAAAAAAATTAAGCCACTATTTAGAAGATATTTCTCTGCATTTTCTATAATCTTTCTATAAAAATTAAGTCCATCTTCTCCTCCATTCAGTGCTTCCAAAGGTTCATAATTTTTAATCTCAGGCTGCAATTTAGAAATTTCATCTGTTTTCACATAGGGAGGATTTGCAGTAATACAAGCAAATATTTTTTCTTTAAAAGGATTAAACATGTCACCAACGAGAAAAATAACATTTTTTATATTGTTCAATGCTTTATTTTCTGTTGCATACTTAACTGCTTTTTCTGATTTATCAATACCAAAAATTTGAAATTCTGGAGCATTTTTACCGATAGCCAATGCAATGCATCCTGAGCCTGTACATAAATCAAGTATTCTATTTCCTGTATTGATAATTAATTTCATTCTCTCAAGAACCTGTTCAACCAGTATCTCTGTCTCAGGTCTTGGAATTAATACTCCTCTGCCAACTTTTATTTTAATATTGTAAAAATAGCATTCTCCAAGAATATACTGAAGAGGTTCTTTTTTTAATCTTCTTTCTATGAGAGATTTTATGGTATGCGCCTGTTCAGAAGTTATTTCAGGATTTTCAGTATAAAGTTGTATTTTGTCAATTTTTAGAACATGGCAGATAATTTCTTGTGCTTCTCTGATATTAAAAGAAAATTCATTGACAATTTCTCTTATTTTATCAAGAGCTTTCACATTTCTTTAAGTTTTTCCGCTTGATAATATGAAATTAATGCATCAATTATTTCATCAATATTTCCATTTAAAACCTGTTCAAGCTTATAAAGCGTCAATCCTATTCTATGGTCAGTCACTCTATTCTGAGGAAAATTATAAGTTCTTATTCTTTCGCTTCTTTCACCTGTGCCAACCTGCCCTTTTCTTTCAGCAGCTCTTTCTGCTTCTTTTTTTTGCCTCTCTATCTCAAGTAAACGAGCTCTCAAAACCTTCATAGCCTTTTCTCTATTTTTAATCTGTGACCGTTCATCCTGACATTGAACAATTATTCCTGTTGGAATATGAACAATTCTTACTGCTGAATAAGCTGTATTTACAGACTGCCCGCCAGGACCTGAAGAACAAAAAGTGTCTATTCTGAGGTCTTTCTCATCAATTTTTATATCAACTTCTTCTGCTTCTGGCAGCACAGCTACTGTTGCAGTAGATGTATGAATTCTACCTGATGCTTCTGTTACAGGAATTCTCTGAACCCGATGCACACCGCTTTCGTATTTTAGCTTACTGAAAGCACCTTTACCAGAAATTGTAGCAATTATTTCCTTAAATCCTCCCAATCCTGTAGGGTGAGAATCAATAATTTCTACCTTCCATCCTTTTGATTCAGCATATTTTGCATACATTCTGAATAAATTTGCTGCAAAAAGTGCTGCTTCTTCACCACCTGTCCCTGCTCTTATTTCAAGAATTACATTTTTTTCATCTCTTGGGTCTTTTGGTAAAAGTAGAACTTTGAGTTCCTGCTCAATCTGAGGTTTTATTTTTTTAAGTTGTTGTAACTCTTCTTCAGCAAGTTCTTTCAGATCAGGATCACCGCTTTTAATCATCTCTTCAGCTTCTTCTATTTGCTTAAGAATTCTTTTATATTCTCTAAATTTTGTAACAATAGGCTCAAGTTCTGCCTGTTCTCTGGAATATTTCATATACTCATCTTTATTTGAAAACACTTTCGGGTCAGAAAGTGTTTGAGTTATTTTTTCATATTTGTTTTCCACTTCCATTAATTTTTCAAGCATTTACCTTTTCCTCCTTTTCAGATAAACTTAATACAGCCTTCAAAGCTTCACAGGCAACTTCTATCTGTGCAGTATCTGGTTCTTTTGTAGTTATTTTCTGGAAAATCAACCCTGGAAATATAAAAAGTTTTGTTGCTATATTATCCTGCCATTTTGCAGAAAGTTTCAGTATTTCATAAGATATTCCTGCAATTAAGGGTAAAAGTATAACTCTTGAAGCAGCCTTTAAAACAAAACTCCATGAATAAGGAATCATTGAAAATACAAGTATGCTTATTACAAGAACAATAAATATAAAGCTTGTCCCGCACCTTACATGCACTCTTGAATAGTTTCCTATATTTTCAGCAATTAAGGACTCTCCTGATTCAAAAGCATTTATTGTTTTATGTTCAGCACCATGGTAGGCAAAAATTCTTCTCATCTGCGACCACATACTTATTGCAAATACATAACCTATAAATATAAAAACTCTTAAAAGACCGTCCACAAAATTAAAAATAAACGAATTTGTAGATACCATCTCAAGGAAATAACCTGAGAGCTTCGTCAGATAAAGAGGTAAAACAATAAAAAGCAAGATTCCAATTAAAAATGCCATGAATAATGATAAAGCAAGACTCCATGGACTTGACTTTTCTTCTTTGAATACAACTTTACTGCTGAAATCTATTGCTTTCATACCAAGCCACAAAGTTTCAAGAAGGATAAAAAAACCTCTTATTATTGGTATCTTTGAGAGACGGCTTTGTTTTTTAAACTTTTCTACCTTTAATGTAATTTCACCATCAGGATTTCTTACGGCAACAGCCCATCCTTTTTGAGATTTCATCATTACACCTTCTATTACAGCCTGCCCACCTATTGCAATATCTTTTTTCATATATTGATGCTCCTTATATTCCAAAATAAAAAGGGGTTAGAAAAAGGAAAATTCAGTTCTAACCCCTATACAAAACTTCTATATCTATTTTTTACTGTATTTCTTCATGAACTTCTCTACTCTACCCTCTGTGTCAACAATTTTCTGTTTTCCTGTATAAAATGGATGGCATTTAGAACAAATATCCACCTTAATTACAGGCTTTGTTGAACGCGTAACAAATGTTTCACCACAGGCACATACAACCTTTGCTTCTTTGTATTCAGGATGAATTTTCTCTTTCATCTTCTCCTCCGTTAAAGTTTAATGTTTAATTTTATCCTGAAAAACATATTTTTAGCAAGTAACGGTTATTTCCTAATCTCTTCAATTAAAGCATTCACAAGTTCAGTTTCTTTTACAGTTTTTAAAATTTTGCCTTTTACAAAAACTATGCCTTGACCTTTTCCTCCAGCAATTCCGAAATCTGCCTCTTTAGCCTCTCCAGGACCATTTACCGAACACCCCATGACAGCTACCTTGATAGGTTCTTTTACATTTCTAAGTGCATTTTTAACCTGCTTTACCATTTTCTTTATATTAACCTCACATCTTCCACAGGTTGGGCAACTTATTATCTCAACTCCCTTTTCTCTAAAGCCTGTTACTCTCAATATCTCATATGCAACATTAACTTCAACCACTGGAGAATCTGTTAGAGAGACTCTTATTGTATCACCAATACCTTCAAGAAGAAGCAAACCTATACCAATAGAACTCTTCACAACACCTTCAGGCACAGGACCTGTTTCTGTAATTCCAATATGAAGAGGATAATCATGTTTGCTACTAAAAAGTCTGTATGCTTCAACTGTTTTCATTACATCTGATGCTTTCAGCGAAACTTTAATATCATGAAAATCAAGTTCTTCAAGAATCTCAATATGTCTTTCTGCTGCTTCAACCATTGCTTCATGAGTTGGATGCCTATATTTTTCCATTAAATCTTTTGGTAGAGAACCTGCATTAACTCCTATTCTTATTGGTATTTTCCTATCCTTTGCAGCAGTAATGACTTCTCTTACTTTCCATTTAGCTCCTATATTGCCAGGATTTATTCTTAACCCATCAACTCCCTGCTTGATTGCCTCAAGAGCAAGCTTATAATTAAAATGTATGTCTGCAATCATCGGAATCTTTATTCTTTTTTTTATTTCTCCCAAAACCTTTGCAGCAGTAATATCAGGAACTGCAACTCTTACTATTTCACAACCTGCAAGTTCAAGCTGTTTTATCTGTCTTATAGTCGCCTTAATATTTCTTGTATCTGTTTTTGTCATTGATTGAACACGGACTGGAGCTCCATCTCCGATAGAAACACCACCAACATAAATTCTTCTTGTTTGCCTTCTTTTAATCAAGTTTGTTTCCTTTTAGTTGATTTATAACTGATACATGTTTTTTATAATCAACTGAAAACTCATGACTTCCATCTCCACGAGAAACAAAATAAAGATATGAAACCTTAGCAGGAGAAAGTGCCGCTAAAATTGATTTTAATCCAGGTGATGCAATAGGTCCGGGTGGAAGTCCTTTTACCAGATAAGTATTATACGGAGACTTGTTTTTAAGATCCTTTTTTGTAACTCCATCTTTGTATCTTTTAATACCATAAATTGCTGTTGGATCTGCCTGAAGAGGCATGCCAATTTTTAATCTGTTATGATAAACTGCTGAAATTAAAGGTTTTTCTTCATCTAACTTCGCTTCCTTTTCAATTATTGAGGCAAGTGTAACCACCTCATTTATTGTCCATCCAATTTTTTTTGTTTTCTCTATTAATTTTGAATCATAAACTTCCCAGAATCTCTTTACCATCAGTTTTACAATCTCTTCAAGCTCTAAGCCTTTGGGAATATTGTAAGTATCTGGGAAAAGATATCCTTCTAAAGAGGGAGCTTCTATTTTTAAAGAATTAAGAAAATCTCTATCATAGGCAAGTGTAAATAGTTGATTTTTAAAATCAGAATTTATACTTCCTAATTTATTAGCAATCTCATATAAACTATCACCCTCAATAATTGTAACTGTATATTCTGTTATCTTGCCTTCAAGCAGTTTTTTAATAACATCAAGAACTGTCATCTCTTTTTTGAACAGATAATACCCGGCTCGTGCTTTTCTTTCAATTCCATAAATTCTTCCTATAATTATAAAAACTGTTTCATTCCTTATAATGCCCTTTTCTTTAAAAATTTTTGCTATGTATGAAAAACTTGCACCCTTTGGAATATAAACTTCTGTATCCTCTGAAATGTTTATAGGTTTTGTGAGTTCTATTGTTACATAAAGGGTTAAAAATAGAAAATAAATGAGAAAAACAATGCCTACGGCTTTCCATAATCTCATTTTTTAATGTTATCAAATAAGAACATTAAATGGCAAATTCAGGAGTATAGGCAAATTAGTTTAATTATGGTAAAATTGAGAAGTTAATAAACAAAAGGAGTTAAATAGGTGCTTACAGAAAAAGTTAAGGCTGCTGGCTGAGCAGCAAAGATTGGTCCAGGGGACCTTGAAGAAATATTAAAATATCTTTCTCTACCAACAGACCCAAATCTTCTTGTCGGCTCTGAAGATTGGTCTGATGCAGGGATTTATCGTTTAAAAGAAGACCTTGCAGTTGTGCAAAGTGTTGATTTTTTTACTCCTATCGTTGACAATCCTTACGATTTCGGACAGATTGCAGTTGCAAATGCATTGAGTGATATATACGCAGTTGGTGCAAAGCCTATTTTAGCCCTTAATATTGTTTGTTTTCCGATAAATGAGATGGATAAATCAATTCTAAGAGAGATTTTAAAAGGTGGGGCAGATAAACTAAGTGAAGCAGAAGCTTTAATGATAGGTGGCCACAGCATTGATGACCCTGAAATAAAATATGGAATCGCAGCTACAGGAATTGCGCATCCAGACAGGTTCGTTACAAATAAAGGTGCAAAACCAGGAGATGTCCTTATTTTAACAAAGCCTATAGGCACAGGAATACTGTCAACAGCTCTTAAGGGAAAACTTCTTGACCATGATACTGCAAAAATTCTTACTCAAACAATGGCTTTACTTAATAAAACATCATCAGAAGTTATGATGAATATTGGGGTAAATGCCTGTACTGATATTACAGGATTTGGACTTTTAGGGCATGCTCTTGAACTTGCAAAATCAAGCAAGGTAACAATAAAATTATGGAAAAATAAAGTTCCATTGCTTCCACGCGTTTATGAATTTGCTTCAATGGGTATTGTTCCAGCAGGCGGAAGACGAAATGTAAACTATTGTTCAAAATTAGTTGAAATAGGGAACACAGACCCCATAACACTTGATATATTATCAGACCCTCAAACCTCTGGTGGACTTCTTATTTCTGTCCCTTCAGATAGAACAGATACTCTGATTTCAAGACTAAACTCCTCTGGAATTCAATCAGCTATCATAGGGGAAATTATTGAAAAAAGCTCAGGTAAGATTATTTTAGCTTGATATAGATTATATAAAAATTTTGGCAATACCTCTTGACAAATATGAATTTTTAATGATAAATTTAGTCAAATAGTATCAATACTACTACTTTAAAAGGAGGTGTTAGCCATGACCAGAAAAGAGACAAAAGATGTAGTAAGAGTTGAACCATCTGTTCTTTCTCCCTTTGAGGAGATTGAGAGACTCTTTGATGAGGTCATGAGAAGACCGTTTTCTCTATTCAGGTCATTTGTTCCGAGATTGAGAGAGGAAGCTGAGATTGTCTCTCCAGCAGTAGATATATATGAAGAAGGGGATGACCTTGTTGTCAAGGCAGAGCTTCCAGGAATCAATAAAGAAGATATTGAAGTTAAAATTACAGATGACTACCTCACCATCTCTGGTGAGAAGAAGAAAGAGGAAAAAGTAGAAAAGAAAGACTACTACAGATATGAACGTTCATATGGCTCATTCTCAAGAACTTTCAGACTTCCTGTAGATGTTCAGACAGATAAAGCAAAAGCAAAATTTGAAAAAGGAGTGCTTGAGATAAGAATTCCAAAGACTGAAGAAGCTAAGAAAAAGGAAAGGAAACTTCAAATTGAATAAGAAAGGTGGAGGGCTCAAGCCCTCCTTTTAATTTTTATGAAAAAACTGCTTATTACAGGTGCAACGGGTTTTGTTGGTAGATATATTGTAAATGAAGCCCTCCAAATGTCCTATGATATTCATCTAATTGTTAGAAATTCTACAAAAGCTAAAGCTTTATTCGGAGAAAAACCAAAAATATATCAACTTAAAGAGTTTAACAATAAAAAAGAGCTGAGGAAGATAATAGAAGTTATAAATCCTCAATATGTTATTCATCTTATCGGAATTATTCAAGAAAAAAAGTCAGATACCTTTGAAAAAGTCCATTATGAGTATTCTAAAGTGCTTTATGAAACTTTAAAGGATTTTTCCGTTGAAAAAATAATACATATGAGCGCTCTTGGAGTCGGAGAAAAAGCTCCATCAAAGTATCATATTACAAAACTTAAAGCTGAAAAAGAGCTTATAAAAACAGGAATTCCATTTGTAATACTACGTCCATCATTTATAATAGGTCATGAACAGCTTCTTTTTGTAAAACTAAGGACAATTTTAAATAATCTGCCATTTTTATTATTTCCTGATATTCGTAACTACTATTTTCAGCCAGTTGATGTAAGGGATGTTGTAGAATGTTTTCTTAAAGCGATTGATTACAATGGGCAGGGAATTTTTGAACTCTGTGGAGATGAAAAAGTTACTTTGAAAGATATAGTTCATGATTTTGGAAAACATCTTGGTAAAAATATTATTTTTATTCCTTTTCCGAAGCTACTGCTGAAAATTTTTGCTTCTGAACAGTATAAAATGATGTGGAAAGATAATGTGTGCGGAAACCCTGATGCCTTGCCAATGGAAATAATTCTTAAAAGGAGCCCAACTCCTTATAAAGAACAAATAAGTCATGCTGCAAAATATTAATCTATAATTTCAACAAAAACCTCTTCTCCTTCCAGTATGCCAAGTAACTCAGAGGGAATATGAACAATTCCGTGAGCCTTCACAAGACTCATTATAAGTCCTGATTTACTTAGTAATGGAGTTGCCCATATCTCACCATTATGCTCTTCAAGATAAACCCTTATGAAATCCTGTCTTCCAGCCTGAGAATGAATACTTCTTGACATCTTTGCTTTTACTGTCTTTTTAAAATTTTTATCAGTAAGCCCAAACACGTAATTAATTACTGGCTTTACAAAAAGCTCAAAACATATATAAACAGCAACAGGATGCCCAGGTAAACCAAAAACAGGTTTCCCATTGCAGACTCCACCAATAATAGGTTTTCCAGGTTTTATTGAAGCACCATGAAAAAGCACTCCTGGTAAGCCGATTTCATTAATAATCTTTGCAGTTAAATCCTTTGTGCCTGCAGATGTTCCTCCTGTAATAAGCACTATATCACTCAGTTCATAAGCCTTTGTAACAGCTTTTTTAATCTCATTGTAATCATCTTTAATAATTCCCATTTTTAAAGGAATTGCACCATTTTCATAACATAGCCCAGCAAGAGTGAAAGAATTTACATCTCTTACTTTACCAGGAGTGACCTTTTCTGTATGGGGCATTATCTCGTCTCCTGTGAGAATTATGGAAATCACAGGCTTTCTTATAACCTTTACATCTTTAATTCCCAATCCAGCGAGTGCACCTATATCCTGAGGCTTAAGCCTATGACCTGCTTTTATAATAGTTTCTCCTTTCTTTGCATCTTCATCCAGAAATATAACATTTTCACCGGGCGAAACAGCCTTCAAAACTTCAATTAAATCGTCTGATACCGTATTTACATGCTCAACCATTACTACAGCATCTGCTCCTTCAGGAAGCATACCCCCTGTTGCAATTGATGCTGCTTCTCCATTTGAAAGAGAGAAATCTGGAATAGCTCCCATAGGTATATCAGCTTTGATTTTAAGATAAGCTGGAGAGCTTTCTTTTGCGCCAAATGTATCAGATGCCTTCACAGCAAATCCATCAACAGTTGAACGATTAAACCCAGGAAGGTCTTCTGGTGATATAATATCTTCTGCAGTAACTCTTGAATATGCCTCTTCAATTGGAACTATTTCAGAAGAAAGGCTTCTCTGAGTAATATGTTTAAAAATAAGCCTTACCGCATCTTCTGGAAATAGATATTTTTTATCAAGCATGAGATTAATTATACAATATGCTAAAATATTTAGTCATGATAATTCAGGTTGCTTTACCTGTATTTGAAGGTCCTCTTGATTTACTTCTTCATCTTATAAAACAAAATAAAATAGATATCTATGATATCCCCATTGCCTTGATTACAAAGCAGTATCTTGAATATCTTGAGCTTATGAAAGAGCTTGACCTTGAGATTGCCTCTGAATTTCTTGTCATGGCTGCAACATTGATTTATATAAAATCAAAAATGCTTCTTCCGAAACAAGAACAGCCTGAAGAAGAGGAAGACCCAAGAAAAGAACTTGTTGAACAACTAATTGAATATGAAAAAATCAAAGAAGCCTCCCAGCTTCTTAAAGAGCGATATAAGATTTGGTCAAAGGCTTTTTCAAGAAATACATCAAAGGAACAAGAGCTTTTTCTTGAAGAATTAAGTATATTTGACCTTTTCCAAGCCTTAAGAAAAATCCTTGATAAACCTCAGCCAAAGATATATATTCCAAAGGAAACCATTAAAATTGAAGAAAAAATTGAGCAGATTTTGAATATATTGAAATTTAAAAAATCTATAACTTTTCAAGAACTTTTTAGCCCTGATTGTTCAAAGCTTGAAATTATAGTAACTTTTCTTGCATTATTGGAATTATTGAGGTTAAAGTTTGTCAAAGCTTTTCAAAAAAATCCCTTCGGTGAAATTTTAATAAAGTTGGAGGAGGAAAATGAAAATAGGAATTATATCTGATACACATGACCATATGGATAACATAAGAAAAGCATTGGCAGTTTTTAAGAAACATAATGTAAAAAAGATTATTCATGCAGGAGATTTTGTTTCTCCTTTTACATGGAGAGTTTTTAAAGAATTTGAAGGTGAAATCTACGGAGTTTTTGGAAACAATGATGGTGATAGAGTTCTTCTTAAAAAAATGTATGGTGAAAGAATTCAGCCTCAGATAAGAGAATTTGAAATTGAGAGTAAAAAGTTTGCACTTATGCATGAACCTCAGATGCTTGAAGCACTCACGCTCTCAGGTAAGTTTGACATAATAGTATATGGACATATGCATGAGATTGACATTCGCAAACTAAATAATACATTGATTATAAATCCTGGTGAGGCATGTGGTTGGCTTTACGGAAAGGCAACAGCAGTAATACTTGACCTTGAAAGTTTAAAACCAGAAGTAGTGTCTCTTTGAATAAATGAGGCAGTCAATTCTTGTTAATCCGTATTTTAAAGCTATATTTATAGCATCTTCAAACTCTTTTCGTGTTATTCTTCTATTTATTTCTGGATAATCATTTGCCTGCCAGCAGGGTCTGTATTGATCCATAATGTTGATATAGGTGTTTTTAGAGATTTCCTCAGCAATGAATTTCACCACTTCCTCTGTCCCTGCTATATTATTTGGCAAAACAAGGTGTCTAACAAGTAAGCCTCGCAAAGCTATTCCCTGTTCATTTATAACTAAATCGCCAACCTGTCTATGCATTTCCTTGAGTGTCTGCTTAGCAACATCAGGATAATTTTTAACTTTTGAATATTTTTCTGCCAGAGTTTTATCTGCATATTTAAAATCAGGCATATAAATATCAATTATTCCATCAAGAATTCTCAATGTCTCAATGGATTCATAACCACCAGAGTTATAAACAATGGGAAGTTTAAGCCCCTGTTTGCTGGCGATATAGATAGATTTAATTATCTGTGGGACTTGATGTGTTGGAGTAACAAGATTTATATTATGACAGCCTGAATTTTGAAGAGAAATCATAATATTAGCAAGCTCCTCATAAGAAATTTCATCACCCTCTCCAAGATGGCTTATTGTCCAGTTCTGACAATATACACAGGCTAAGTTACAAAATCCAAAAAATATTGTTCCTGAGCCGTATCTTCCTACAAGAGGTAATTCCTCTCCAAAATGAGGTCCCCAGCTTGAAACATATGGTTTATCAAGTACTCTGCATACTCCTTTTTTACCTGAGGTTCGGTCAACATGACAGTTTCTTGGGCAAAGAGTGCATTTTTTTAGTATCTCAAAAGCTTGTTCAATTTTTTCTTCAAATTCTCTTTCAGAAAGCTTTAAATAAGCAGCAATAAAATCCATAAATTATATTATCATATGTTCAATGTAATGGTTTATGGTTTTAAAAATTTCTAAAACTCCTTTTAAGTTTAAGTAAGACTCTTCAAAAGACTATAATTTCCTCTGGAATTCCTAACTTTTCTTGCCATTCCAAGCCCTTTTACCTATCATTCCGATGAGCGTTAGTGCCGAGGAATCTCCTCCGCTTTTTTCGTAACAGAACATGCGGAGATTCCTCAGACCCATTGATGGTGTTTGGAATGACAGTTAAATTAAACAGCCTCAACTATTATAAAAGCCTGAAAAAAAGTGTGGTATAATTTTATATGAATCTTTCAATAAAAAAAGCTCAAAAAAAAGAAATAGAACAATTAAAACACATACTAAATGAACTCCGCAAAAAAAATAAAATTCTTTTAGCATATCTTTATGGTTCATCTGCAACTAAAAATATCCATGCCAGATCAGACATTGATCTGGCTCTGTATATAAATGTTCCTGAAAATGAATCATTTGATATTATTGAACAAATAGTTATGTCTATTGACAGAGACGTGGAAATATTAAGACTTGATGACGAAGATGAATCTCCTTTTATCATACAACAAGCTTTAAAAGGAGTTGCATTAGTTGAACCTGATACTGAAACACTTTATAAGTTATTTGATAGAGTTTTACATGAAACAGAAACTATAAGATTTAGAAGAAAAATAAAAGATGAATCAAAAGGCGAATAAACTCCTGTCCTTTCTGAATGAAACTATTGATTATTTTCTAAAAAAATATAAAAGCATAGATAAAAATAGATATTTTGCTGACAGAGATGCAAGAGCAATTCTTGATAAAACAATTAATGATATTATTTTATGTATTGTTGATATATGCGAAGAGATACTGAAAATAAATAATAGAACCATTCCTGATACTTATAAAGATACTGTTTTAGCTTGTTATGAGTTTATTGGAGATTTAGCATTAAAATTAGCTCCTCTTACAAAACACAGAAATGAGACAATTCATCAATATTTAAAAATGAATTGGTATAACATTCAGATTGTAAAAAGTAAACTTCCTGAAATTCAAGATTTTTTAAAAAAGACACAAAATATTTTTAACTCCTATGGACAATAAAGTCTGTTCAAGAACTTGTAATTTATTGAACAGGCTCTTTTTTTGAAGGTAATTTTTCTGGTTGTTTTAAGTTTTTAAATATATTCCTAAATGCTTCAACTAAAATTGTCTTTCTTAGATTTTTAAGTTCTTGATTCTCTGGATAGAGTGCAAGCCCCTCTTCAGAGGATTTTACAGCCTCATTTAAATATTCAAACTGTCCAAAATGCTTTCCAAGACTAAACAAAACATAGGCATCATATTGAAAAACCTGAGGAATAGGGATTCTTTTTTTCTCAGCTTCTGACCAGTTTAAAAAATCATAGAGATAATTTTGATTCTGCTCAATATTCTTCAGAGCATTCTCAGCACTGTAAAACATGTACATGGGTTTAGCCCAGTTTCTGAGATATAAGTTTTCCTTTGCAGGAATTAGGTTTTCAATTTTCGCATTTTTACCTTCAGAGTATTCTATATACCATATGACAAGCTGGTTATAGGCTATAAATGTTTTTACAATGTAAACGGAAAATAAAATAAACAGAAATGAAAGTGCTCCTGCCACTGCTATGCTTAATTTTTTCTGGATTTTAAACTCTGTTTTCTTTAAAAAATGTGATGTTGCCATTGCTCCAATAAGCACAAAGGTAAACCAGTGGGCAACTGAAAGATGAAGGGGATACTCAAGCATCATATGAATCAGAAAAGGAGTGAGTAAAGCAGTATAAAGACCCGCACGTTGATAGCCAATTTTTTTGAAAAACTTTAAAATGCCATATAAAAGGCATAAAACTCCCAGAATACCAAAAATCCCGCTTTCAGCTACAATCAGAGAAAGCTCATTATGGGGATGATGGGTATACTGATTTCCTGTGCCCTTATAATAATCAGGATTGGCTTTTTTCACCTTTGCCTGATAATACATGTAAAGACTACCAAAATTTGAAAACCCCTGTCCTGTAAAAGGTTTTTCCTTAAACATATCAAATGAAGTTTCATACATGAGTATTCTTTCCCTGTAGGATACCTGCTCAGGATCAGAAAACCACTTTATCTTTTTCACTGCAAGTTTTTCTATACCAAGCTGGTCTTTCACAGAAAGAAGGAAAAAACCAGCTGAGACTCCCGCAATAAACAGCATCAGCCAGACAAAGACAGTCTTTTTAATTGGTTTATAGGTCTTTCTTCTTACTAAAAATATCAAAATCATAGCAAGGACTACGCCAAGAAGTCCTGTTCTTGACTGAGCAATAATGAGGCTTAAGGATAAAAGAAAAATTCCAGCAAAGAAAAGAATTTTTTTAAATGATGAAAAGCTCCTGAGCCATGCAGTTGAGACAAGATAGAGGCTTACAATAAGTCCTGTTGCTACCCATGAGGCAAAGAGATTTTTTTGCTGAAAAACTCCTCCAACCATTCCTGCCTCAGGAGAAGGAGTAACGGGAATGTATCTGTAAAGTCCAAAAAACTGGATAATTCCTATGAGGGACTCAATAACTGCAGAAAGAAATATTAAAAGAAAAATAAAAAGCTTCTGCTTCTGGGTGAGTTCATACTGATGGAAGGCAAACCAGAGGACAAAGCCACCCACAAGCCATGCAGAGCTTATTAAAAAGTAATCAAGGTTTCTGATTTGATTGAAAACAATGCTACCAATCCATGCAGTAATAAAAAAAAGAATGTATATTTTCAGAGGTGACTCTTTAAGAGTTCTTTCTTTAATCACCTTCAAGGATGCGATAAAAATAACTGTTCCTGAAGCAAACCATATTACATATTCAACCTGCTTTACAATAACTCCACCAATGTTGGGCAAAAATATATGGATTATAAATAAAAAAATAGCTGAAAGAATTATAAGCAGGATTTTTTCAGCGGAAAGTTTACTAAAAATCATTTTAAAAAAGGGAGGCATAAGCCTCCCCTGCGTTGTTATTATTGAACTCTGTCAAAGTAGTATACTAAGGCTTTTGCAGCAGATGTCCAGTTATCCCCTGTACTTAAAGTGACACTACTAACCAACCAGCTTGCTGAAGTCACTGTAGCAGCAGTAGCTGCTCTTACTCTTCCAGTATCTGCATCAACTGCCCCATCAACAGCTGTATCAAATGCCTCCATATAAACAAGTTCAGCATCAGAAAATGCACCAGGCGTTGTGTTATTATTTGTTACAGCAATTATATTCTTTGGTACACTCTGTCCATCATTCCCAAGCCATACATAAAAAGTATATGAGCCTATAGTTAAAGCATTAGTTGTAGGTGCATCAGTAAATTTACCTTTGTTTACAATATCATCGTATGGATTACCATCTATTATGGGATCATTTTTATCAGCACCAGGAAAATATCCCTTTCTGTCAAAGAATGTCCAGCTTAAAACTTCAAACTGTCTTACATCATTAATAAATTTTTTAGCTCTGGCATTTTCAATTAGATCTTTCCCCTTTAACACAGCACCAAGAATTATTCCGATAATGACAAGGACAATTGCTAATTCAATGAGAGTAAAACCTTTTTGATTTTTTAACATAACCTGACCTCCTTTTAAGTTTTTAATTTTAATGATGCAAATTATATGCCATGTTAGCATAATTCTTTGGAGGTCGGTTGCGCCACTGGGAGACTTCCATAACCACCATGGCGCCCATCTTGGCAGTTATGGAATCCTTCCTCCAGAAAGAAAGTCTCTCACCTCCTTTCCTTTGGGTTTAAACTATAACAATCCTGCATTTTTTAATATTTCTGCTATCCTGGAGTCAACCTTTGCAAGCTCTCTCAATGCTTTCTCCACTCTGTCCTGTCTTTCTTCAAGTTCCTTATTTTTCCTTATTGCTGGTTGAAGTGCTGTGCGCCTATCCCATATTACAAAACCAACAACACCAATTGTTTGAGCAAAAATCACACTGATAAGTATGTACATTAAATTCTTCAAATTATCAATTCTTTTATCAAGGGAATCAATTCTTTGATTTACAGCCTTAAGTCCTTCCTCAACCCTTATAAGTCTCTCTCTGTCTTCCTGAGTAAAAGGTATCTCCTTTGCAAAAGATACCGAAGTTCCTAAAATAAAGATTGCTAAAATTATAATCAACAATTTTTTCATATTATTCCTCCCAATTGCCTCCTTAAAAATCATCTGGAGACTGCTCAGAATATTCTTCAATTACCTCCAACTGTCATTCAGAGGCATTTAGGCTCAAGAGTTTCTTTTAATTCTTCAAAAAATTCACACATATCTATCATATTAGCAATTATGCATTAAATCCATAATTTTGTCAACGGTTTGGCTATTTATTTCTATAGAGATTTCCATATAGCAGAGACTGTTCGGTAAATTGCTAAAATCTTTAATTTTTACAAAATCTTTTTTTGTTGTAACAAGAAGTTCAGCCTCTGCTGCAAGATTCAAAATCCTTTTTAATGTTGTTTCACTGTATTTTTTATGGTCAATAAATTTTTTATATCTGCCAACTTTAAATCCGACACCATTTAAAAGGGTTAAGAAACCTTGAAAGTTCCCAATCCCTGCAAAGGCAAAAACTTTCTGCCCTGCTGGTTCAATTTTTCTACCATCCATTCTGATTATTCCTTCAACTTTAAAAGGAGCGAAATAGACCTCTTTTATTCCCATATCTTTGATATGCTGATAGATTGTATTATTTTCCTTTTTGGTTATAAAAACCATATCTGCCTCTGTAATCTCGGTGAGGGGCGACCTGAGAGGACCGCATGGAATTAAACAACAATTACCAAAACCTGTAAAACCATCAACAAGCAGGATATTCACATCTCTGTAAAGCTTCCAGTGCTGAAATCCATCATCAACTATGAAAACCACCCTATCCTTATCAGTAAAAGTAAACCTTTCAATTGCATAAATTCCACCACTGTATCTGTCAGGGCATTTTATTACTGTAAGCCCCTCCATAGCCATCATAAGAGGTTCGTCTCCAACATCCCGAGCAATCATCTCCTCTGTCACCACTAATGGACCTTTAAGTCTACCTCTGTAGCCTCTTGTAAGAATAATGGGCTTGTATTCTCTTTTTTTTAGCTCCTTAGCAATGGCTATTGTAAATGGGGTTTTCCCAGTGCCTCCAACTGTCAAATTTCCAACGCTTATTACAGGAAAGGGTAGTTTTTTTTGACTCTTTAAATCTTTTTTCTTCTTTCTTAAATAAAAAAATAAATAAATTCTCTCAAAAATATTCATCCCTCCAGAAAACTCCATTTATAAGCTTAACAACAGGCTGGGATTCATAAAATTCAATTATATTAACGCAGGCAAATTCCTGCTCAATCCTGAAGATATTTTCCAGAGGCATACCAAGAATATTACATAATATAACCCTATTTATTCCTCCATGAGCTGTTATAAAAATTTGACTACCATTATGATTTTTCAAAATTTCTTTTAACGCATCACTGGCTCTCTTACTTACCTGTATTGTACTTTCTCCCTGAGGAGGACAGAACCTAAGAGGATCCCTTCTCCATCTTTCAAATTCTTCAGGATATAGGGATACTATATCATTAATGCTTAATCCTTCCCATGTTCCAAAGTTTCTCTCTTTAAGAATATTCTTTGATTTAACTTCAACTAAAAGCGCTCTACTTAAAATCTCAGCTGAAGTTACAGCTCTTTTAAGAGGTGAAGAATAAATAATCTTTGGTTGAAGTTCGTATTTTTTTATATAGTTTTTTAAAAACTGCGCAACTTTTTCCACCTGCTTTTCCCCTATTTTACTGAGAGGAACATCAATGTGTCCTTTGTAAACCTTTTTTGGTCCTTCTGTTTCTCCGTGTCTTAATAGATAGATAACCAGAGTTGGATTCATCAGTATTCAATCCCTTTTCTTGCTTTTATTCCTCTGTCAAAGTAATGTTTTATTTTCTTCATTTCAGTAACAAGGTCTGCTCGTTCAATTAGCCAGTCTGGAGCATTTCTGCCAGTAATTATAAGCTCTGCTTTTTTTGAAAGCTGAATCAATCTTTCAACATCTTCACGGCTGAGTAATCCGATGCTCAATGCAACAGAAAGTTCATCAAAAACAACCATATCATAGGTATTTTTTTCAAGCTTTTTTTCAATTTCTTTAACACATTCTTTCACAGTTTCCATCTGAGACTCTTCAGGAGTTTTATATACAAAACCTGTGCTACAGCGGTAAATCTCAATCAGTTCTGGAAATTTTTGAAATATCTCAATCTCTCCTGTGTGAGCTCCTTTTATGAATTGAACAAATAATACTCTAAAACCATTACCAATTGCTCTTATAGTGAGCCCTACTGCTGCTGTTGTTTTACCTTTTCCATCACCTGTGTAAACATGAATCATTTAGTTTACTCCTAAAATCTTCGTTAATCCTTTTTTAATAAGACTTACAGCAATTGCACTTAAAAGAAGTGCCATTACTTTAGCAAAGGCTTTTATTCCATGAATTCCCATGACTTTTATTACAAACTCTGCTTTTTCAAGCATTACCCATGCAATCAAAAGATTCAGAGAAAGTGAAAAAATTACAATTGGATATCCATAGTTTCCTGCAAGAATGATTAAAGTTGTGAGCGTTGCAGGACCTGCAAGTAAAGGAGTACCAATTGGAACAACTCCGAGTGTATCACTAATCGTAAGTTCTTTTTCTTTTACTCTTAAAATATCTGAAATTGAAAGAATTAATAAAAGAATTCCTCCTGCTATCATAAAATCTTCAAGTTTTATTCCAAGAAGTGAGAATATAAAATTTCCAAGAAAGAGAAATAATGTTCCTACTAAAAATGCTGTTATTACTGACTGACGGGCAATGTGTTTTCTTTCTTTATCAGGAACTCCTTCAACCAAAGAAATATACAAAGGCAGAATTCCTGGCGCATCTATTGCGACAAAAAGGGGTATAAATGTAAGTAAAAATGTATTTACAATCTCCACTTATTTTTGTTCTTGTTCCTTTTCTTTTTCTTCCTCTTCTTCAATTTTCACTGTAACATCCTTTACAAAATCAGGACATTTCTGCCCTGCTTTAAGGGAAAACTGCTTTTGGCATGTAGCTCTCCATGCACAGATTATGCACATTGGTTTTTGCTGTTCCTTCATGTTATCCTCCTATATTCTATATTTTGATAAATTTTCTTGCAGTCTCAATAACTATTTTAGCTCCCTCAATAGCTTTCAAAGTATCTTCTTTTGTATATTCCTCAGACTCTTTCTTTTTTTAATCACTTAGATATTTCAGCAATTTTAGACAAATTAAAATGTATTCCTTCAGGAAATTTATCTTTATCAATATCACTGGCAGGGCTGAATCTATCTGAGGCAACTGAGTCAAAAATTACCAAACTGATGAACCTATATCCGCAGAACTCTATTATCTCTTGTTTAAGTTTCTCTATGAGGCTGTAATATTTTTCTCTGTATCCCATGTCTTATTATACCCTAAGACTGTAAAAATATGGTTCTGAAGAAATTTTTCCATTTCATTGAATAGTTTATCCGAAATTTTTACTCTTTCTAAAAAATTCAATGTCCATGTTGATATTTCCTTAAGCAGTTTTATAACCCCCTGAGATATAGGGATAGGTAGAACTGAAGATGAATAATGATATGAAGAAGAACATTTTTTACAGATAATAAATCCGCTGGAATAATAAAATTCTTCTTTTAACTCTTGTCTGCAAACTCCACAGTTTTTAAAATCAGGAAGATAGCCCAAAATACTTAATCCCCTAACTTTTAGAAAAAGGATATAGTTGTCAGGTTTTATTCTTTTTTCTAAATAAAGAAGCGTATTAAGCAGGAGATAAAAAAGTTCGCTATTTGGTTCTTTCTTAGGTAGAGCCTGTATTAAAAATCTCACAGCATTAGCTATCTGTAGAAATAATCTGTAGTTTTCTCTGATTGCCTGAAAAGGATGGATAATATCTGATTGAATAATCTTTTGAAGATTATCTTCTTTACCAATAAAAGATATTTGTGAATAGGTCAAAGGCTCAAGGGAACTTCCAAATCTACTTTTTATTTTACGAGGACTTTTAGCAAAAAGATTCAAAAGGCCATAATTCTTCGTAAGATAAGTTACTATTAAATCCGCCTCACCATAGGGAATGTTCTTTAGGACAATGGCTTCTGTGCTATAGTGCATTCACTACATGATATTGCCAAAGTCTTCTGGCTTGAGATTTTTAAGCCACTCTTCCAGCTCATCAGCCTTTCTCAACTCAAATATGCCTTCCTCAACAAATATGGGTGCCTGAACTCTTAAAGCAATGGCGACTGCGTCAGAAGGACGGGAATCAATGGTTTTTTCTCTAATACCATCGTGTGTATATATTAAGGCATAGTAAGTATTGTCAATCAAGTCAGTTATAACAACCTTTGTAATACGAACCTCAAGTTCATCAAGAATATTTTTTATCAAATCATGGGTTAAAGGTCTTGGCGTTAGCACCTTGCCCAGTGCAAGAGCAATTGAATCTGCCTCGGGTTTACCAATCCAAATCGGAAGGGTTTCTTCTCCATCTACTTGCTGAAGAAGTAAAATATACATTCCACTTCTTGGGTCAAAAAGCAATCCTTCTACTTTCATCTCAATCAACATCTCAATACCCCAGTGATTTCAATAACATGTCTTTCTGTCTCCATTTTTTCCTAACCTTAACCCATACTTCCAAAAAAATCTTTGTTCCTAAAAATTTCTCAATATCAAGTCTTGCCTCTGTTGCAATTTTTTTCAATCGTTCGCCCTTTTTTCCTATTATAATAATTTTTTGACCTTCTCTTTCAACATAAATATTTGTTCCTATGGAGATTAATTTTTCTGTTTCTTCCCATCTTTCAATATCAACTGCAACTGAATAGGGTATTTCATCATGTGTATATTTCATAATTTTTTCTCTTATAAACTCAGCAACCATGAACCGTTCTGCCTGGTCAGTAAGCATGTCTTCAGGATAAAGAATGGGAGAGTCTGGCAGATAAAAAATAATTCTTTCAACTAATCTTTCAATTCCATCTTTTTTAAGTGCAGAAATTGGAATAATTTCCTGAAATGGATGAAGATCATTATAAAGCTCTATTAATGGAAGAAGATTCTGTTTTGCTACAGTATCTATCTTATTAATTGCAAGAATAACAGGTTTATTAAGCTTTTTCAGTCTTTCAATTATTGAAAGTTCATCATTTCCCGGTGCTTCGGGCTCTACCATGAACACTATTAAGTCAACCATATCCATTGCTTCTTGAGCTTCTTTAACCATAAACTCACCAAGTTTATGTCTTGGCTTATGAATCCCTGGTGTATCAATAAATATAATCTGTGCATTAGGAAGATTTTTAATTCCGGTGATTCTATTTCTTGTTGTCTGAGGCTTTTCAGTTACAATTGAAACCTTTTCACCAATAACTGTATTAATAAGCGTTGACTTGCCTACATTAGGTCTACCAATTAATGCAACATATCCACATTTCATTTAAGTTCTTCCAATGCTTTACGGATTCTTTCAATGCCTTTGGATAGATTTTCCATGCTTGTTGCATAAGATATTCTTATATAGCCTTCTGCTCCGAAAGCAGACCCTGGAACAAGAGCAACCTTAGCTTGTTCAAGTAAATATATGCTTAGATCCATTGATGAGTTTATTTGATTATTAGAAACTTTTTTGCCAAGCACTTTGCTAATATTAGGGAAAGCATAAAAAGCTCCCTTTGGCATTTTGCAGGATATTCCTCCGATACTGTTTAATCCCTTTACAAGATAGTTTCTTCTTCTCTCAAACTCCTGCCTCATCTTTTCAACACAATCCTGAGGACCGCTAAGAGCTGCAACTGCAGCTTTTTGAGCTATTGATGTGGGATTAGATGTAGACTGACTTTGAATTTTTGTCATTGTCTTTATTATTTCTACAGGACCTGCAGCATAACCAATTCTCCAACCTGTCATTGCATGAGACTTGCTCAATCCATTTACCACTATGGTTTTTTCTTTTATCTCTTCTCCAAGAGAAGCTATACTTATATGTTTTTCATCGTCATATATAAGTTTTTCATATATTTCATCGGAAATAATATAAATATTATGTTTCAAAGCTATCTCTGCGACTTTTTCTAAAACTTTTTTACTATAAATAAACCCTGTTGGATTGGAAGGTGAATTAAGAATGAGCGCCTTTGTTTTTGGTGTAATCTTATTTTCAAGAACCTCTGGCTGAAGCATGAAGTTGTCCTCTTCATAGGTTTCTACAATTACAGGCTGGGCATCATTTATGAGAACCTGATCAGGATAGGAAACCCAATAAGGAGAAGGAATCATAACCTCATCCCCTGGTCCAAACAATGCCTGAGCAATGTTATAAAGAGAATGCTTTGCTCCGCAGGATACAAGAATATTTTCTTTTCCATATTTAAGTCCGTTATCTCTTTCCAGTTTATCAATAATTGCCTCTTTAAGTTCATCTATTCCGCCAACTGGTGTATACTTTGTAAATCCATCCCTTATTGCTTTTATTGCTGCTTCTTTAACGTGTTCTGGAGTGTCAAAGTCAGGTTCTCCTACTCCAAAATTTACTACATCAAATCCTTTGGCTTTCAATTCCTTGGCTTTTGAATCCACTGCAAGAGTAGGTGAAGGTTTAACCTTTTTTGTTCTTTCAGCTATCATTCTTCCTCCTCCATTATATATTTTCTCCGTGCTCTGCCTCCAAAGGATGTGAGCACTTCATAGGGTATTGTTCCCGCCCATTGAGCTATATGCGAGGCTGTAATCTCTTCACTGCCTGTTTTGCCAAGAAGAATTACCTCATCATCAATTTGTACCTCTTGAATATCTGTTAAATCAATCATCGTTAAGTCCATACATACTGTTCCAACAACAGGAACCCTTTTACCTCTTACAATGACCTCTGCTTTATTGCTGAGACTCCTGAAATATCCATCTGCATAGCCAACAGGTATGACACCAATCAGGCTATCTTTCTTTGTTACAAAAGTGCCTCCATAGCTAATTGGTGTTCCCTCAGGAAGTTTTCTTATATCAAGAAGCTTTGTTTTAACAGTCATACATGGGATAAAGCCCTCTGCCCCATATCCATAAAGCATAAGCCCAGGTCTTACTGCATCAAATAAAGCTTCTGTATAATTCAATCCCTGAGAGTTGGCTATATGGAAAAGAGGTTTCATTCCTAAATTATGAAGAAATTCCCTTATTTTACTGAATTTTTTCATCTGTTCCTGTGTCCATTCAAGGTCTTCTGCACGGGAAAAATGACTCATTACTCCGTCTATTTTTAAGTTGTCCAACTGTGCAATCTTTTTAATTGTTTCACAGGGATTTTCATATATACCAAGCCTTCCCATTCCTGTTTCAACCTTTATGTGAACAGGAAGAATCACCCCACGACGAGATGCTTCTTTAGATAAAAACTCTGCTTGTCTGTAGTCAAATATTACTGGAATAAGATTGTATTTAAAAACGCCTTCTATTTCCCTGTCAAAAAGCACAATGATGGGAACTTTTATCCCTGCTTCCCTTAGAACAATAGCCTCCTCAGAAAAAGCTACACCAAGATAATCTACTCCAAGAAGTCCAAATACACGAGCAACTTCAACTGCACCATGTCCGTAAGCATCTGCTTTAACAATAGCAATTATTTTACAGGATACCCTTGTATTTCTCAGGTGAGCTTTAATTTTGGAGAAATTGTGAATGAGACTTTTTAAATTAATTTCTGCTTGTAGAAATCTGCTCACATTTATTTTTTCTCTTCAGTATTATCCTTTTTTGGAGTCACATCAATTTCATCTTTTTCGCTCGTTGCTTTCTTGAAATTCTTTATTGCTTCACCAATTCCCCTGCCAATCTGAGGTAGTCTCGTTGCTCCAAAGAGAACAATTACTATAACAAGGATAATCAATAATTCCTGTGTGCCTAATCCAAACATTTTATGCCCCCCTTTTTTAAATTTTCTAAATCTTCCTCTGTGTTTATATTAATAAAAGATAATCCTTCTTTGTCTAAATTTGCAACTTCTACTATTTCTGCACCAATATCATTAAGGAATTTGGTCATACTTAGTTTATCTTCCAAAAGCAATTTCTCCAGTTCATCAAGAAGTTTTCTGGAATAAATTCCAGGTAAAGGATAAATTTTACCATTATATGATGGAACTGTAGCAGTATTTGCTTCCTTTATATGTTTCTCCGAGAGAGCGCAAATAACTTCCCCTTTTACAAAAGGCATATCACAGGCAAAAGCAAATATATCATGTTTTGAATTTTTGATTGCCACATGTATTCCTGACATAGGTCCTCTAAAAGGATATATATCTCCCAATAAAGTAATGCCTGTATAGAAATAAAGTTCAGGGAAGTTTGTTACAATGAAAAGCTCCTCAAAAATGTCCTTCAGCTTTGTTACAATCATATCAATTATTTTTTCATTGTCAAAAGAGAGAAGACATTTCTGCCGTTTCATTCTTGAAGATTTACCACCTGCAAGAATAGCTGCAGTAAGAGGAATTTTAGTAAACAATTGCACCTAAGTATCCTACAACTTTATCGTAGTCTCTGCTTACTTCTGCAGAGGTTGTGTATTTTATCACCTGAATCTCTTTTGCTCCAAGAAGTTTTGTAGTATAAAGCATCGTTACAGTGGGAACAAAACCGCACATGGATATTCCATGTTCTAATACTGTATTATAAAGTCCTTCTGGATCAAAATGTCTAATCTTTTCAACTGCTAAAGAATCAACTTTCCTTGCAAGTTCATCAGGCAAATAGTGGCTCATATCTGTGCTTGCAACTACAACAACCTTATCTCTAAAATTAAGCTCATTCACTGCTAAAACAATGCCTTGTGCTAAACTCAAACAATCCTTAAGGGAAAGCATCTTTAATGTTATCGGCACAATTTGAGCTTCTGGATTGAGTTTATAAATAAATGGAAGCTGAACCTCCAGTGAATGTTCATGAAGATGAGCATGTATATCATCTTTGGCAAGAGGGCTTTTTTCAATAATTTTTTTTGCAAGTTCACTATGAATTTTTATGCTACCGAGAGGAATTTCCCATTCTCCCTCTGTCATTAAAGCAACATTTTCTCCATAGCCAGTGTGATTCGGACCTATAAGAATAAATATTTCTTTTGGTTTAAGTTTTGAATACACAGCACCTGCAACACTGCCAGAATAAACATAACCCGCATGAGGACATATTGCTCCAAAAGCATCTATTTTAAGGGTTGTAGGCATGTATTCTTCAATTTCCTGTAAAAGTTCTTTTGAATTTGATGGATAAAAATATCCTGCTACTGAAGGTCGTCTCTTAATCATTTATACTTCCTCTTCTATCTCTGTTCCCATATATTTGTCTGTATAGTCAAGAAATCTTGTGTAATCATTCAGGAATGTAAGATAAACTATATCAGTAGGTCCGTTTCTTTGTTTCGCCACTATTACTTCAGCTTTCCCTTTATTAGCAGGATTTTTCTTGTTATATACCTCATCTCTGTAAAGAAAGATTATTACATCAGCATCTTGCTCAATAGCTCCAGATTCTCTCAAGTTTGCCAGAGTAGGTCTTCTATCAGAAGTTTTTTCAACTGAACGATTAAGCTGACTCAATGCAATAACAGGAACTTTTAACTCCTTTGCCATAGCTTTAAGTGAACGAGATATGTCAGCTATTTCCTGTTCTCTTACATCATAGTTATTTCTGCTTCGCATAAGTTGAAGATAGTCTATAACAATCAATCCAAGTCTACCTTTTTCCATTTTAAGCCTTCTTGCCTTTGCCCTTATTTCAAGAACACTCATCTGAGATGAATCATCTATATAAATCGGAGCTTCGCTAAGCTTGACTGCGGCATCTGTAATTCGCTCCCAGTCTCTCTTACTGATAAATCCCTTCCTTAAAGCTGAAGAATTTACCATTGCAATGCTACTTAAAAGCCGCATTGCAATCTGTTCCTTAGACATTTCAAGACTGAAAAAAGCAACAGGTTCACCAAGCTCTATTCCAACATGCTGGGCAATATTCAATGAAAAAGCTGTTTTACCCATTCCGGGTCTTCCACCAATAATTATCAGATCACCAGGTTGAAAGCCAGATGTTAACTCATCAAGGTCTTTGAATCCTGAAGAAACACCTGTTATTACCGCCTTCTTCTCATACATACTCTCTATTATCTTGAAAGTTTGCTTAACAACATCTTTCATATTATAAAAACTTGTATTTGTTCTTTTTTCTGAGATTTCAAAAATCAATCTTTCCGCATAATCAATCATCTCCTCAGCATCTTCAGGCTCTTCATAAACCTTTGTAACAATCTCTGTGCAAGCACGAATAACTGACCTCAAAAGAGCCTTTTCTCTTATAAGCTTGGCATGATATCTTATGTTCGCAGATGTGGGAACAACTGTTGCAAGATTGCTTAAATAACCAAGTCCCCCAGTTTCTTCAAGTTCTCCTTTGTCCTTTAAATGCTCAGTAAGGGTGATAAGGTCAATTGGTTCATTTTTATCAAAAAGCTCCAGCATTGCTTGATATATTTTTCTGTGTCGCTCACTATAAAAATCTTCTGGCGAGATTATTTCAATTGCCTTTGTTATTGATTCGCCTTCAAGAATAATTGCACCAAGCACAGCCTGTTCAGCTTCAAGGCTTTGTGGTGGAAGTCTATCAACAGAATTCTCTATCTCTTTTAAATAAGCCATTATTCTGCGACTACATTTATTTTTAACTTTGCACTTACATTTGAAAGCAGTTTGACCTCTACTTCATGCTCTCCTACTCTTTTTATTGGCTCTGAAATATTGATTTGCTTTTTGTCAACTAAAAAACCTTCTTTTTGCAAAAGCTCTGCTATATCCTTTGCTGTAATAGAGCCAAAAAGTTTTTGATCTTCTCCAGCTTTTGCTTTAATTGTAAGCTCAAGAGCACTGAGTCTCTCTGCTATTGATTCTGCATCCTGACGTTTCTTCTTTGCTTGTTCCTCAAATTTCTTTTTTTGATACTCAAGAACTTTTAAGTTTTTTTCATCTGCAATTAATGCAAGTCCTCTTGGCAGAAGATAGTTTCTTGCATATCCATCTTTTACATTAATAGTTTGTCCTGCTCTGCCTAATCCATGAACATCTTCTTTGAGAATTACTTTCATTCTGCCTCCCTACAAAAAATTTTTTAACTTAATATATCATACCATAATTTTAAGCTAATCGTTTATCCCTGTTTTTTATTTCTATCCTGTTCAAAAACTTATAATTTGTTAAAAATCAATAAATCACAAGCCTTGCAATTTTTCAATTACCTCCATCTGTCATTCCTCTTCTTGTCATTCCCAGGAGCAAAGCAACGAGGAATCTCCTCGCCTCCAAAGGAAGAGACCCCTCGCTTACGCTCGGGGTGACATAATAAGACTGTCATTCAGAGCCGAGCGAAGCGAGCCCTGAGCCGTAGGCGAAGGGTCTGCGAGGAATCTCCTTATCTCCGATTTAAGGAGGAGATTCATGGGGTCATTGAGACCCGTCGGAATGACAATTAGTAATTGAACAGCCTCTATTTCTTTGAAAGTTGTTCAAAAATTTTTAAAAAAGATTTTCTTAACTCTGGGTCTGAGATTTTTCTAAAATACTCAAGAAAAACTATTTCTTCTTCAGAATAAATCTCTATATTCTCTTTCTTGTATATTTCAGATAAAATTGCACTTAATGGCACATCCAGTGCTCTTGCTATATCAATAAGCCTGTCTACTGTTATTTTTGATTTTCCCTTCTCATACTTCTGAAGCTGTTGATAGGTTATTCCAATTTTTTCAGCAAGCTCCATCTGGGAAAATCCCTTTGCTTTTCTGAGTCTTTTTATTATCTCACCTATTTTCATCAACTTAAAACATTAAAACTTAAAACCTTTTAAAATCTATCAATTTTTAGTTGTAAAATTGTTGACTTTATATATTAAAAGTTGTATAAAATATATTTTATGAGTAAGAAAGTTCTTATTATTGAAAATAATAGATTCGTCAGAGATTTCCTCGCAGAATGTCTTAGGGCATGGGGCTACGAGTCAGAAACTACAGCAATAATTACAGAATCATGGTCAACCTATAATTTTATTATAGCTGATTATATAACAATTAAGGAATTAAATCTTCTTGATCGTATATCAGAAATAGCTTTAGATAGACCTGTTATAATAACATCAACTATAAATTGCCCTCAAGAAGAAGTTTTAAAAGAAAAAGCTTTCTGCATTAATAAACCTTTTTCTGTTAATGAGTTTAAGGAGATTTTAAAAATCGTTGACGAAGGATTTCATAAAGAATTGCTGTAGCAGCCATAGCAACATTCAAACTTTCAGCTTTTCCCTTATGAGGAATTTTACAACTTGTATGCTTTATTGCTCTTAAATCTTGACTTACTCCCTTAGATTCATTTCCAAAAACAATTGCTAATGGTTTTGTAAAATCCATATTAAACGAAGACATCGTTGCCTTTAAATCTGTTATTACAAGATTAAGTCCATATTTAGAAACAAATTCTTCAATTTCTTTCACTGTAACCTTTATTACAGGAAGAAAAAAAATACTTCCTGCTGAAGCTCTCAAAGCCTTGTTTGAAAAAGGATTACATGTTCCATGTGTAACTAAAACAGCCTCTGCACCAAAAGCTTCTGCAGCACGTATAATTGTCCCAATATTACCAGGGTCCTGAATTCTATCAGCAATTACAATAAAAGTTGGATTTGATAAATCATTAATATTTTTAATTTTAAAATCAGCAATTGCAAAAACTCCTTGAGGAGTAACTGTATCAGAAATAGTTTTTGCAACTTTTTCTGATATTATTATTACTGGTATTTTTTTCTCCTGAAGAATTTCTAAAAAATTTTTTTGTTTTTCAATAAATTTCTCTATAACAAAAACTTTTTCAGTAAAAACATAATCTGAAACCAGAGAGGTTTCTACAAGATGAACTCCTTCAAAAAAAATTTTTCTCCTCTGAGTTTCTTTTATCTTTTTGATTTCTTTAATCAGAGGATTTTCAGGGCTCTGAATCAATTTCATCTGTGAGTTCAATGAATGCCTCTGGAAGGGTTTCTATAATATCCCCTGCTATAAGTCCATGAAATCCCTTCCTGCGAGATGCTATATCTCCGCTTAATCCATGAATATAAACTCCAAACACAGAAGCATAAAGAGGAGATAGTCCCTGTCCAATAAGTGAAGCAATAATACCTGTAAGGACATCTCCTGAACCACCTGTTGCCATTCCAGGATTTCCTGTTGTATTTAAATATACTCTACCCTGAGGTTCTGCAATTACTGTAGGAACTCCCTTAAGAACAATAATTACATTCAACTCTTTAGCTACTTTCTGAGCAATATCAATTCTTTGTTTTTCAATATCCTTCACTGGGATGTTTATAAGTCTGTTTAACTCTCCAGGATGAGGTGTAAGAACAATCTCTGAATGTGCATCTTTTAAAACATTAAGAATTTTGCTAAGAACTGTAAGTCCGTCAGCATCAATTACAATTGGACAAGAAGAGTTTAAAATAAGTTCTCTTAAAATAATTTCAATATCTTCATTGACTCCAACACCCGGACCAAAAGCAATGGAATTTGCTTTTTCTTTTACAAAATCCATAATTTCTGGTAAAGCTTGCTTTGAAAGAGTATTCATTGTGCATGGAAGAGGAAGTATCATCTCTTCAAGAACTTTACTCTGAAAAACAACTTTTAGCGCTGCAGGAACAGCCATTGTTACAAGTCCTGAACCTGCTCTAAGTGCAGCTTTTGCGGTCATCATTGCAGCACCTGTTTTCCCTGTAGAACCTGCAATTACAAAAACATGTCCATATCTTGTTTTATGAGAATACTTAGGTCTTGGAGGCATAAGTGACAGGGCAAACTCTCTTTCAATAAGCGAAATTTTTAAGTTTTCATTATTTGTTAATTCTTCTGGAAACCCGATATCTTCAATAAATAACTCACCTGTGTAGTCTTTGCCGGGATAAAGCAAATGTCCTCTTTTAGGAAGTCCAAATGTTACTGTCAAATTTGCCTTGATAGCCGCTCCAAGAATTTCTCCTGTATCAGAGGATACTCCTGATGGAATATCAACAGCTACCGTAAGTTTTTTAAATGAATTAAGAATCTCAATAAACTCAGCAACTTTGCCTTCAATTTCTCTTTTAAGTCCTGTCCCAAAAATAGCATCAATAATAAGGTCAGCTTTATCTATTTGATCATTGTCTGGATAGCCTACAACTACTGGAATCCCGAATTTTTTAGCCACACTTAGCTGGAGTTTACAGTCTTCTGAAAGCTTTTCTTCAGGAAAAAGCTGAAAAATTTTTATATTTTTAACTTTGTTTTTGAGTATTCTTCCGCAGGCAATACCATCACCACCATTGTTTCCCGGTCCTGCGAGGATAATCAAATTTTCTGGATTAAATTTGAGCACATGCTTAACTATGCTTAATGCAGCTCTTTCCATTAAAACTGTTGAAGGGATTCCATAATAATCTATTGTCAATTTGTCAATTTCTGCCATTTCATGAGATGTAACAATTTTCATAATCATAATTATAGCACACTAAGGTTTGGCAATAGAGCATCGCTATTTTAGATTGCTATTAGCAATCTATTTCTAATGGCAAATTCATGTATATTATGATAAAATGAAAAAAAATGTTATGGAGGTGAATTATGAAAAAAGTTCTTGTTACTTACTATTCAAGAACAGGAAATACAGAGAAAATGGCAAAAATAATTGCTCAGGGGCTTGCGGACAAAGGAATTGATGTTGATTTAAAAAGAGTTGATGAAGTAAAAATTGATAGCCTCACAGAGTATGATGGATATATCATTGGTTCACCTAACTATTTTGGAACAATGGCAGCAGAGGTTAAAAAATTTATTGATGAAAGTGTCAAATACTACAGAAAAATTGAAGGAAAACTGGTCGCAGCTTTTACATCAACTGGAATGATTGGTGGTGGAGGAGAAACAGTATGTCTTGATATTTTAAAAGCATTTTTGATTCATGGATGTCTTTGTCTTGGGTTTACAAGACTCGGTCATTATGGTCCTGTTTCAATCGGGAAACCAGATGAAAGAATTGAAAGAGAATTAGCAGAAATGGTGAATAAGTACGTAGAGGTTTTAAACAGGATAAATAATGTTTGACAGAAAAAAACAACTCAAATGGGCATCTTTAAAAGTCGGAATTGTTATAACAGTTACACTGCTCATTATATTTTTTGTAATAGTTTTTTCAGGCGGCATACAGGGACTTTTTAAAGAAAGAACTTCGCTAAATATTTATATAACAGATGTCAAAGGACTGCGTAAAGGAGCTCCTGTAAGAGTTGCAGGAGTTGACATTGGAGCAGTCCAAGAAATAAAACTCAGTAAAGAACACGGTACAGTAGTAAAAGTTTCAATAGATAAGGATGTTTTAAACTATTTAAAATCAGATGCAAAGGCAACTGTTCAGACAATAGGTCTGCTTGGTGACAAATATATTGAAATATTTCCTGGTGATTCTCAGGAAAGTTTTGATGCATCAAAAGGTCTATATGGCTCTCCTCAAACAGAAGTAAGAGAAATTATAGGAGTTGCAGCTTCTACAATGAGTAAAATTGAAGGATTGATTGAGAGAATTGATTCATTGATAACAAAAGTGGATAAATCTGAAGGAACCATTCCCAAATTACTTACTGATCCTTCACTTTACAATAATTTAAACTCTGCAGTTTCAGACCTTAAGAAAACAGTAGAAGAAATAAGAACTGGAAGTATTGGAATGATTGCAAGGGATAAAGAATTTTATCAAAGACTTTCAAATGCTTTAAAAAACTTTGAAGAAGCTTCAAACAAAATATCTTCACAGCAGGGAAGTCTTGGCAAAATGATAAATGACCCTTCTTTGTATGAAACTTTACTTAAGAGTTCTCAAAAACTTGATAATCTTTTACAAGAAATTGAAAAATCTGAAGGCACACTTAAACTTCTTATGAATGATAAAACTGTGGCGGATGATTTAAGACAAAGTATAAAGGAACTTAAAGAATTAATAGAAGAAATCAAAAAAAATCCAAAAAAATTTTTCAAATTCAGTGTATTTTAGTTATAATTTTTTATGGCAATCCTTGAGATAAAAAAATATCCTGATGAAGTATTAAAGAAAAAAGCGGAAACTATCTCTGAGATAAATGGTGACTTACAAAAACTCATTGATAATATGATTGAAACAATGTATAATGCCAATGGCATTGGATTAGCTGCTCCGCAGGTTGGTGTTTTAAAAAGACTTATTGTTGTTGATACATCTCCCAGAGAACAGAACCAATCCCTTATAGTGTTGATTAATCCTGAGATAACAGACTCAGAGAGAGAAATTCTTTCTGAAGAAGGATGCCTAAGTTTGCCAGGCTTTACAACAAGACTTAAAAGAAAAGAAAGAGTTATTGTAAAAGGATTGGATAGGAATGGCAAAGAAATAGAAATAGAAGCAACAGGACTTTTGGCAAGAGCCTTACAGCATGAAATAGACCATCTTGACGGCATTCTTCTCATTGATAAAATAAGCCCACTTAAAAGAGAGCTTTTCAGAAAAAAATTCAAAACAAAGAAATAAAATATATTATGTCATCTGGAATAATTTTTTTCGGCACTCCAGAGTTTGCAGTTCCTTCGCTCAAAGCTTTGATTTCAAGGAGCGAAAAAATATTGCTTGTTGTAACACAACCTGATAAACCAAAAGGAAGAGGAAAAAATCTTCAGGCACCTGAGATTAAAAAAGTTGCACTACAATATGAATTACCTCTCTGTCAACCAGAAAAAATAAAGGATGATAATTTTATAAAAAAATTAAAATCGCTAAATCCTGAGTTTGCTATAGTTGTTGCTTATGGTAAGATACTTCCAAAAGAAATTCTTGAGATACCGAAACACGGTTGTATAAATCTTCATGCTTCGCTTTTACCAAAATACAGAGGAGCAGCACCGATTCAATGGGCATTAATAAATGGAGAAAAAATAACAGGTGTAACAACAATGATTATTGATGAAGGACTTGACACAGGTCCCATTCTTTTACAAAAAGAAATTTCTATAAATGATGAAGACAATGCAGAAACTCTTTCTGAAAAGCTCTCTGTAATTGGGGCAGAATTAATTATTGAGACAATTGATAAAATGAGGAAGGGGATTATTACGCCCAAACCTCAAACTGGTGAGATAACCTATGCACCCCAACTTAAAAAAGATGATGGAAAAATTAACTGGAATAATTCTGCAAGGAAAATCTTTAATCTTGTTAGAGGAACATATCCTTGGCCATGTGCATACAGTTTTTTAAAAGATGAAAGAGTTAAAATAATTAAAACAGAAGTATTAGAAGGCAATGCAGCACCAGGTCTGATTATCAAAGCTAAAAATGAATTAATTGTAGGAACACAAGAAGGGTTACTTAGAATTCTGCTTATTCAGCCAGAAGGAAAAAAAATAATGACGGCAAAAGAATTTATCTCTGGAAGAAAAATAAATGAAGGCATGGACTCATTTTCTTAGAGGCTTTATCCTTAAAATTCTATATCCGGTTTTGATGCTTGCAGGAGCATTTTTAAAATCAAAAAAACCAGAATTTCAAGCATATATTGTAAAGCTTAATAATCTTCTTGTTATGCGTGATAATGCAAATGTGAAAAAAATACTTCTTTTGCTTCCTCACTGCATTCAAAA
Organism: Thermodesulfovibrio sp. Kuro-1; assembly: GCF_006538445.1. Taxonomy (NCBI): domain Bacteria; kingdom Pseudomonadati; phylum Nitrospirota; class Thermodesulfovibrionia; order Thermodesulfovibrionales; family Thermodesulfovibrionaceae; genus Thermodesulfovibrio; species Thermodesulfovibrio sp. Kuro-1. The sequence goes on from NZ_BJKS01000002.1 coordinate 104,609, forward strand.
CTCAAAATGCGATGTAAGGCTCACATTTGATGTTTTTAAATGCCGCAGGTGCGGAAACTGCAAAATAAAAAATTTAATTGAAATTGCAGAGACTTACAATATCTCAATCGCTATTGCAACAGGAGGGACAATTGCGAGAAAAGTAGTAAAGGAAGTCAGACCTGATGCAATTATCGCAGTTGCCTGTGAAAGAGACCTCTCAAGTGGAATAGTTGATACTTATCCAATTCCTGTTATTGGAATTTTAAATGAAAGACCCTTCGGCCCATGTATTGATACCACAGTAAGTTTACAAAAAATTGAGGACGCACTTAAATGGTTTATAAATCACCAAGAAAAGTAGCTGTAGAAGTCTTAAACAATGTAGTAGGAACAAAAAAACCTTTAAAATTTGCCCTTACAGAAAACATCCTTTCAATGTTTGATAAAGCTGATAGAGCTTTTCTGCTTGAAGTTATTTATGGTGTTCTTAGAAATCTCTATTATATAGACTGGCTTTTAGAGGAGTTTTATAAAAACAAAGAAAAACTTTCTATGTACACGATAAATAATCTAAGATGCGCAATTTATCAATTAGTTTTTATGCATATTCCTGCATATGCAGTAGCAAATGAAACAGTAAATGTTGAAAAATCTTTCAATGGTAAACCCAATGTTGTGAATGCTATACTGAGAAACTTTTTAAGGAAATATCAAGGTGATGAAATATTTCGTATAACTGAACAAATGCAGACTGATAATAAAAATCTCTCTGTTGTATACTCACATCCAGAATGGCTTATTACAAGATGGCTTAAAAGATTTCAACTAAATGAAGTTAAAGCACTACTTAAAGCAAACAATGAAAAACCTCCGATTACAATTGCTGTAAAACCTGAAGAAAGGCAAATGATAGGAGAATATTTTACACAAAAAGGGTTTAAAGTCAGCTTTTCAAAACATGTTGCTTCTGGTTTAATAATTGAAGGACAGGGATATGAAATAAGAAAAACTTTAAAGGAATCGCCTTTTTTCTGGATTGTTCAAGATGAGGCTTCTCAGCTTGTGTGTTTTCTTTTAGAACCCTTTGAAGGTGCATGTATTCTTGATGCATGTGCAAGTCCTGGTGGTAAAACGCTTCTTACAGCAGCATTAATTAAAAAAGGAACTATTATCTGTATTGAAAATAATAAAAAAAGGTTAGAAAATTTACAGGAAAATATAGCACGAGTTAAAAAGTTTTTACCTGATGTTGAAATACAACCAATATTGGCAGATATCTGTCAGATAAGTTTAAAAAAACATTTAGATTCCTTAGGCTTCAATACTCATAAATTTGATAGAATTATTCTTGATGCACCTTGCTCTTCAACAGGAGTTATAAGAAGAAATCCTGATGTAAGATATAGAGTAAACGAGCAAGAAATTAAAAGACTTTCAAAAACTCAAAAACTCATGCTTGAAAATGTTTCACAATTTTTAGTTAAAAATGGCATTCTTGTATACTCAGTATGTTCAACTGAGCCTGAGGAAGGAGAAGAAGTAATTGAAAGCTTTTTACAGAAACACGATGAATTTAGTAGTATAAAAAAATTACGGACATATCCACATATAGATGGAATGGATGGATTTTTCATGGGTAAACTTTTAAGAATTAAATGAAAAAAATTTTATACATAGCAGGAGCAATATTTGCAGGCTTTTTAGCTGGATATCTTTCTTTAACCCTTTTTGTTTCGGGTGGGACAATAGAAGTTCCTGACTTAAGAGGAAAAGATATTGTTCAAGCAAATCAGATACTCAAAGAAAAAGGACTTTATATAAGAATTGACGGAGAAGAGTATTCCGATATCCCTACAGGAACAGTTTCAAGACAGTCTCTACCAGCAGGAACAAAAGTTAAGAAAGGTAGAGAAGTCGGAGTAATTATGAGTAAAGGATTAAAATTCACAGTCTTTCCAGATGTAAGAGGAGTTTCTTATGAAGAAGCTGAAAAAATTTTAAATGAAAAAGGTATCCCTATTGAAAAAGTTATTAAAATCCATTCAAACAAATATCCTGACAACATAGTTATTGCCCAGTCACCTGAGCCGCAACAGGGAGGGAAGGCTATAAAATTAATTGTCAGTATTGGAGAAAAGGAGGAAGAGAAGTGACACTTATAGCACCATCAATACTTTCTGCTGATTTTGGAAGACTTGCAGAAGAGGTTAAACACGCAGAGCAAGCAGGTGCAGATATGATTCACATTGATGTTATGGATGGATGCTTTGTTCCAAATATAACAATCGGTCCTCTAATAGTGGAGACAGTAAAAAAAGCAACGATGCTTCCCTTGGATGTTCATTTAATGATCATACAGCCTGAAAAATATATTGAAGATTTTGTTAAAGCAGGAGCAGACATTCTTACAGTTCATGTTGAAGCCTGTCCACATCTGCACCGAACAGTATGGCAGATAAAAGAATCTGGTATCAGAGTTGGTGTGTCTTTAAATCCTGCTACTTCTCTCAGTTCAATTGAAGAAATTATTCATGATATTGACTTAATTTTAATTATGTCTGTTAATCCAGGGTTCGGCGGTCAACAATTTATCCCTTCTACACTTGATAAAATTAATAGAGCTAAAAAAATAATTTTGTCAAATAAACTACAAACAGTCATAGAAGTAGACGGAGGCGTGAAACTTGAAAACGCAAAAAAAATTGTTCAAGCAGGAGCAGATATTCTTGTTATGGGTTCAGCATTTTTTGAACAAAAAGACTATAAAAAATTCATGAAACAACTGAGAAAAGAGTTATATGGAAACTAAAGAAATAATAAAAAAAGCAGAACAATTAAGAATGAATGGTTATTTTAAAGAATCCCTGAAATTGTGGAAAAAAATTTATAAAAAAGCAGTTAAAAATAATGATGTTGAACTGGGGCTTGATTGTTTAATAGTTATTGGAGACTTAAACAGAATACTTGGAAACTTTAAAAATGCGGAGCTTTATTACAGTGAATCAATAGAAGTTTCAGAGATATTAAATAATGAAATTGCTATGGCAGATGCTTTAACAGGACTTGCACTTTCAAAAAAAGCAACGGGTCAGTGGAGAGTTGCCTTAAAACTTATCAGACAAGCAAGAAAAATTTATGAAATAAATAAAGATAAAAAGGGTATAGCATTTACATTATGGGCTGAAGGAGCTATATGGAGATTTGGAGGAAGAATAAAAAAATCATTGGAAGCTTTTTATAAATCTCTAACACTATTTAAAAAACTCAAGAATAATCAGAGTCTTGGATATGTTTACTGTGGGCTTGGTGGAAGCTTAAGAGTTTATGGTAATTATGAAGATTCAATGAAATATTACAGAATGGCAAATCAAATATTTAACAAAATCAAAGATAGATTTGGTATGGCATACTCTTTTTGCGGCATTGGCAATGCATATAGAATGATAGGAGACTACAAAAATGCTGAGAAAAATTTTAAAAAAGCAATAAATATCTACAGTGGGATCGGAGATATTGTAAGCTCATCGTATACTTTATGGAGCATGGCAATGATAAATATTTTGAGAAAAAAATATGCAGTAGCTTTGCAGTATATCAAAAATGCTGAGAAAAATTTTAAAAAATGTAATGACCCCAGAGGTCTTATATATTGTAAACTTCAGAGAGGAATTATTCATTATCTGAACAGAAAAAAATTTTTTGCTATAAAATATTTTTCAGAGGCATTTAATGAAACTCAAAAGTATGATTTTGCTCTTGAAAAAAAATATGCACAAAGCTTGCTTAAAGGTAAATACGCTCAGGCTTATAATATTCCATAGAGTATAATTTATGATGGTAAATGCAAAAATAATAACAATTCCCAACATACTAACTTCTCTACGCATATTTCTTGTCCCATTTTTTATCATAGCAATGAACTCAAAAGATTATTCTCTCGCATTGAAAATTGTGATTGTAGCAGGATTAACAGACAGTCTTGATGGAATTATTGCAAGAAAGTTTAATCAAATATCAAAATTTGGAATTTTTCTTGACCCTCTGGCAGACAAGCTTCTTCTTTTAAGCATTATGATAACTTTTTATATCAATGAACTTGCTCCCCGATGGTTTCTCTCTGTGGTATTCATAAGAGATGCTATAGTGGCTACGGGATGGCTGGAAATGTATTTAAGAAAAAAGAAAATAGCAAATCCAACAATGCTTGGTAAAATAAGTAATGCTTCGCAGGTAATTATATTTGGTTATATTCTTCTTTCAACAAACTTTTCTATCCCTTCTATGCCTGATTTTGGATATTTTTTGGTAAGTTTTCTTGCTATTATTTCGTTATTTCAATATATTCTTATACGATTAAAAAATGATAAATAAAGGAGTTAAAATTGAATCCATATTACCCCAAAGTCCTGCCTATATAGCAGGAATAAAAGCAGGAGATAATATAATTTCAATAAACAGGCATCCTGTCAAAGACGCTCTGGATTTAATGTTTTACGGAGATGAAGAATTTATTAAACTTATAATTGAAAGAGATGGCAGAAAACTAAGCTTTAATATTCATAAAAATGCACTGCCCTTAGGCATTGAAGTAGCACCGTTCAGGATAAAAAGGTGTGTAAACAAATGTTTATTTTGCTTTGTTGAACAACTTCCCAAAGGATTGAGAAAATCTTTGTATGTTAAAGACGAAGACTACAGAGCAAGCTTTCTTTATGGCAACTATATCACATTGACAAATCTTACACAAAAAGACTATGAAAGAATAAAAAAACTCAGACTGAGTCCTCTTTATATCTCTGTTCATGCTACAGACCCTGAGATAAGGAATGCTCTTTTAGGTAATTATGAAGCTCCACCTATTATGCTTGAACTTAAAAAACTTGCAAAAATTAAAATTAGAATGCATACACAGATAGTATTGTGCCCTGGAATAAATGATGGAAAAATCCTTGAAAAAACAATCATAGAGCTTCATAAACTTTATCCTTACGTATCTTCAATCGCCATTGTTCCAGTAGGACTTACAAAATATCATAAAAACGGGCTGACACCTGTAACAAAAAACAAAGCAGAAGAAGTAATTAAAATTATTGAAATGTTTCAGAAAAGATTTAGGAAAAAACACGGAGTCAGTTTTGTTTATCTTGCAGACGAATTTTACATTAAAGCTGAAAAACCATTTCCTTCTTTAACTATCTATGATGATCTGCCTCAGATTGAAAATGGGGTTGGTATGGTTCCTCTATTTATTAATAAAGCAACGAAACTAAAAATACCTTCTGTGAAATTTAAAAAAAGATTTGTGACCTTTACAGGGACTTCTTTTTATCCTTATCTTACTCAGTTTATTGAAAAGCTAAGGAAAAAAAACATTCCCATTGATGTTTATCCTATAAAAAATAATCTTTTTGGTGAAACTGTTTCAGTAACAGGACTCTTAAATGGCGAAGATATAATTAAAGGCTTAGCTTCCTATGTTGAACCAGGGGATTTAGTTCTTGTCCCTGATGTTACAATGAAAGATTCGGAAGACATGTTTATTGATAATTTAAAAATGAGTGATATTGAAAAGATTTTACAAGTTAGAGCCTTAAAAATAAGCCCTGAACCAGAATCTCTTATGGATGCAGTCTTCAAATTGACTTAGTATAAGGTAAAATTTTAACATTCATAGTATGAGCATGTCAGAGTTTGTTCATCTTCATATCCATACAGAATATAGCCTGCTTGATGGTGCAATTAAAATTGATGAATTAATTGAACAGGCAAAAAAATATAACATGCCTGCTGTGGCAATAACTGATCATGGAAATCTCTTTGGAGTTGTAGAATTTTTCAAAAAAGCCAATAAAGCAGGAGTAAAACCCATTATAGGCTGCGAAGTCTATGTCGCTCCTCAAAGTCGCTTTGATAAAACAAAGATAAACAAAGACCCTGGAATGCCTGAAGAAGCATCCTTTCACCTTACTCTTTTAGTAGAAAATGAAGAGGGATATAAAAATCTTACAAGACTTGTTACCCGTTCTTATCTTGAAGGATTCTATTACAAACCAAGAATTGATATGGAACTTTTAAGTATGTATCATAAGGGACTTTTTGCTCTTTCTGGATGTCTTAAGGGAGAAATACCATATAATATAGTTTATGAAAATATTGAAAGAGCAGAAAATACAGCAAAAACTTTAAAAGATATATTTGGAAACAATTTTTTCCTTGAAATTCAATCAAACAGTCTGCCTGAACAGACAATAGCAAACAGAGGATTAATAGAACTCTCAAAAAAATTTGATATACCCGTTGTTGCAACAAATGATTGCCATTATCTTCATAAATCAGATGCAAGAGCGCATGAAATTTTGCTTTGTATTCAAACTGGTAAAACTATAAAAGATGAAAAAAGGTTGAAATTTCAAAGCGATGAATTTTATTTCAAATCACCTGAAGAAATGTATTCAGCATTTGTAGAAATTCCTGAAGCTTTAAAAAATACCCTGCAAATTGCTGAAAGATGTAATTTTAAGTTAAGACTCGGGGAACATAAACTGCCAAAATATAATGTGCCTCAGGGATATACTGCAGAGGAATACTTAAAAAAACTTGCTCAAGAAGGATTAAAAGAAAGATTTAAAGGTAATGTACCTGAAGACTACCTAAAGCGACTTCAAGAAGAACTTAAAGTTATCACTGAAATGGGTTTTGCTTCCTATTTTCTTATTGTATGGGACTTTATAAACTATGCAAGAAGAAAAAGTATCCCTGTAGGACCTGGCAGAGGTTCTGCTGCAGGAAGTCTTGTAGCATACGCACTAAAAATTACAGATATAGACCCAATTAAATATGGACTTCTTTTTGAAAGATTTTTGAATCCAGAAAGAATAAGCTTGCCCGATATTGATGTTGACTTTTGCAAAGATAGGAGAGAAGAGGTTATTCAATATGTGGCAGAAAACTACGGGAAAGACAGAGTTGCTCATATCATAACCTTTGGGACAATGGCTGCAAGAGCAGTGGTAAGGGATGTTGGAAGGGCATTAAACATTCCTTATGCTGATGTAGATAAAATTGCCAAAATGATACCTTTTGCATGTCCTTCTCTTGAAGAAGCTTTAAATTTAGAACCAAGATTGAAAGAACTCTACAATAAAAATGAGACAGTTAAAGAACTGATTGATATAGCTCTTAGGCTGGAAGGACTTGCAAGACATGCATCCCAACACGCTGCTGGAGTTGTTATCTCTCCAGAGCCTCTTGAAGACTTAATGCCTTTATACAAAAATTCTGGTGAAGAAACTGTAATAAGTCAATTTGATATGAAGGCTCTGGAGGATGTGGGACTTCTTAAATTTGATTTCTTAGGATTAAAAACTCTCACTGTTATAGATGACACAATAAAATATGTCAAGGCACAGGGGAAAGATATAGATTTAAATAACATTCCTCTTGATGACTCTGAAACTTATCGACTTCTTTCCTCTGGACAAACAACTGGTGTATTTCAACTTGAAAGCAGAGGTATGAAGGAACTATTAAAACGAATGGAGCCCCGGCGATTTGAAGACCTAATAGCACTTGTTGCCTTATATAGACCGGGTCCTCTTGGCAGTGGAATGGTTGATGATTTTATTAAGAGGAAAAAAGGGGTAGTTCCTGTTGAATATGAACTTCCAGAGTTAAAAGACATACTTGATGAAACTTATGGAGTAATTCTTTATCAAGAACAGGTTATGAAAATTGCCAATAAAATTGCAGGATTTACAATGGGACAGGCAGATGTTTTAAGAAAGGCGATGGGGAAAAAGATTCCAGAATTAATGGCAAGTCTTAAAGAAGAGTTTATTCAAGGTGCTCAAAAAAACGGGATTCCCTATGAGAAAGCAGAATCTTTATTTAATATAATGGCAGCCTTTGGTGAATACGGTTTCAATAAATCTCACTCTGCTGCCTATGCCTATCTTGCATATATTACAGCCTATTTGAAAGCTCACTATCCTCAGGAATTTTTTGCAGCAAACCTTTCCAATGAAATGGGAGATACAAACAAAATTGTTAAATTTATAAATGAATGCAAAGCTTGGGGCATAGAAATTAAAGGACCTGATATAAATGAAAGTGATAGAGCATTCACTGTAAAAGAAAAATTTATAAGATTCGGTCTTGAAGCAGTTAAAGGAGTCGGAGGCTCTGCTCTTCAATGCATACTTAATGAGAGAGAAAAGAAAAAATTTACATCAATAGATGATTTTTTAACCAGACTGGATACAAGGAAAGTTAATAAAAAGGTTATAGAATCGCTTATTAAAGCAGGAGCTTTTGATTCCCTTTATCCTCAATACACTCCCAATCAGGCAAGAGCAATAGCAATGCATGAACTTTTATCCTTTAAAGGAGTTAAATCTTCAAGAGGACTGTTCTTTACTCATGAGAATATAGAAGCATGGGATAATAACACAGTTTTAAGTGAGGAAAAATCCTCACTTGGTTTTTATCTTACTGGACATCCGATGAAACCTCTTAGACCTGTTTTAAATAAAATAAATGTCTCCACCATTGCTGATATTTTTGATACAGATGAAGATGATTTTGTTAATAACAATGAAGAAACACACGAAATAAAAATTGCAGGGATTGTAGAGGAAATCAAAAGTAAAGCAAAAGAAAAAGGAGTAACCGCTTATATTACAATAGAAGATGAAACAGGTAGAGTTGAAGTTGTTATTTATCCTGAACTTTTTAAAAAATTTAGCAATATTTTAACAGAAAAAAATGCAATTCTTATCAAGGGAATAATATTTAAATATCCTGATTCAACAAAATTTCTTGCAAGAGAGATAGAAGATTTGAGAAATGTAGATTTAAAAATAAAATATGAAATCAGCATTGATTGTTCAGATACTGAAAAGGCTTACAGAATTTTAAAAGAAGTGAGACAATGCCTTGAGGAAAGACATAATGGAGAAGGAAACATATATATTTGTTTAAATCTTCCTGATTACCATGTTATAATTCTTAGTCCCTTTGAACCATGCATTGATTTTGAAACAAAGATACAAAAAATCAAAGATTGTCAGGTGAGGATAAGATGACCTACTATCTTGACTTTGAAAAACCTATACAGGAATTAGAAATAAAAATTGAAGAGTTAAAAAAACTCTCCGATGGAAGCGATATTGACCTTACTCAGGAAATAAAAAGACTCAACAAAAAGTTAAAGGAATTAAAAACTGAAGTTTTCTCAAATCTAACCCCATGGCAGAAAACCCAGATTGCAAGACATCCAGAGAGGCCTTATACACTTGATTATATTCCAATAATTTTTGAAGATTTCATTGAACTTCACGGAGATCGTCGTTTCGGAGATGATCCTGCTGTTATAGCAGGAATTGGGAAAATTGATGGTGATCCCTATGCGTTGGTGGGACATCAGAAAGGTAGAACAATAAAAGAAAGAATATATCGCAACTTTGGGCAGGCTCATCCAGAAGGATACAGAAAAGCATTAAGAGTCATGAAGCTGGCAGAAAAATTTTCAATACCTGTTATTACCATGATTGACACTCCCGGTGCATTCCCTGGAATAGGTGCAGAAGAAAGGGGACAGGCTGAAGCAATAGCAAATAATCTTATGGAGATGTCGCTACTTAAAATACCTTTGATTGGATTTGTGATAGGTGAAGGTGGAAGCGGAGGAGCTCTTGCACTGAGTGTATGTGATAAAATTTTCATGCTTGAACATGCAATTTATTCAGTTATCTCACCAGAGGGATGTGCAGCTATATTATGGAAAAAGAATTCTGATGTAGGAGTAGAAGATTACATGAGAGCAGCTGAAGAACTTAAGCTTACAGCACAAGATTTAAAAAAATTTGGAATTATTGATGATATTATTTCTGAACCACTTGGAGGAGCTCACAGAGAACCTCAGGAAGTTGGGAAAAGAATTAAAGCTAAAATAGTTAGCGTGGCAACAGAACTTATTAAGATTCCTCCTGACGAACTTATTAAAAAAAGATATGAAAAATTCAGAAAAATTGGTAACTTCTGGGGTTCATCCAATCGCAGAAAGTAAAAAATCTTTAAATTTTTCAGGGACAATCCATTCAATCCCGAGTTTATCAGCCCATTTAATCAATCCCTGATCACCTGTAATCAATGTTGCTTGAAGTTCCATAGACAGAAATATTAAATCAACATCTTCTTTACTATCAATTATACCTTCACGAAGTGCTTCTCTGTATTTTTTTCTTAAATCTTTGATTATTTCATCAGCATCTTTCTGATTTACATTTCTTACAGCATTCTCTGCAACTCTCAAACCCTTATTTATTCTTTGCCTCATCTCCTCAACAAGTTCATAAAAAAATATTGCAGGACAGACACTTCTGTGTTTATCAGGAGATTTAATTCTAATTAAAAAATAAAAATCTTTCGGGATTTTTTTTTCATCAACAAAATACATCAATTCTTTAAAAACAGTGGAAGGAATATAAAATTCAAGATTTTTGGCTCTCTTTGCTATTTTTATAAATTCCTCAATCGCCTTTTCAGGATTTTCACCAAAAAAATTTCTTATATCTGGATTAATAAAAACGCTTGTATCAAGAACAATTTTTCGTTTTTTGCGAAAAAAATTAATCATTTTAGGATTTCACAGCCTCTTAGATCAACCTCAAAGCTGTTCCATGTGCCGCAAACAGAACATCTTCCTGTCCATTCTTCAAATGTTGAATGACATTCTCTACATAAGTATGATAGATTTGATACTTTTGTTTCAGGGCATAACTGTTTAAACTCAGAAACAGCTTTTGTAGTTTGATTTCTTCTTAGATAAAGATATCCCTTTATACAGTGAAGCTTCGGAGTAGAACATATAGCTGGATCAATAGAAGATAATGTCTCTATAGCATCATCAATCATTTCCAGACGATAATAAAGTCTTCCAAGAAGGAATTTGAGCTCAATATCATCTGGCTTTTCGTTTATTGCTTTAAGGTAAAATTGAATTAATCTTTTTGGGTCACCTATGCTAATAAGCAAATCTTCAAGCCTGATAAGTAAAAGTTTAGATTTTAAATCTTCATAGCATTTTTTTAGAAAATCAATTGCTTCTTCAACACCTTCCTTGGAAATTATAACTTCTGCAAGACCCAGATAAGCAGGAATAAAATCTGGAGATGTTTTAATAAGATTTGAAAAAATTCTTTCAGCTTGTTCAATCTCTCCTGATTCAAGACTTACTCTTCCATACTCATATGTATATCCTACAAGCCTTCTTTCTTCCTCTGATTTTTTATACTCTGGGACAAGTTTAAGAATTTTTTTCTGCAAAACAATTAAATCTTCCCATTTTTCAAGCCTTTCTAAAATATTTCTCATTTTATAATGTGCTAAAGGGCTATCGGGTTCAAGATTTGTAATCTGCTCTATGTATTTGAGGGCAAGCTCATTTTCATTCATTTTTTCCATAACATTCTCAATAGAAAAGAGAGGGACTATGTTTTTAGGGTCAAGTTCATAGGCTTTTTTATAATATTTAAGAGCTGTCTTATAGTCTTCCTCCTTCATTGAAAGATCTCCAAGTCTTATAAGTGCATCTATATGCTCAGGCTCCTCTTTCAATATTTCCTGTAAAGCTTCTTTTGCTTCTGTGACTTTGTCTCTCATGATTGCATTCAGTGCCTTTGCGTAATAATCCTTTATTTTTTCCTCTTTTTTGTGTTTTTTCTGTAATTGAAACTTACTTATAAGATTGGTAGTGTCTCTAATAAAAAAAACAAGAAAAATAAAAAAGGCTCCGAAACTTAAAGAAAGAAGCATTAATCCTATTTTGGGCATTTCATATGATGCACCAAAAGGTATTTTAAGAATTACCATCTCTTTATTTTCCATTGCAAAAAGTCCAATAATAGTGAGGAAAACAAGTAGTAGAAAAATAAAAAACTTTGACATATCAAGTACCTCTCGCTATTGCAATTTTTTAATTATACCTTAAAAAAGTAAGAAAAATTAATAGTAATTGACAAATAAATGTGTATATATGTTAATTTTATAAATCGGGGCTGTAGCTCAGTTGGGAGAGCGCTTGAATGGCATTCAAGAGGTCGGGGGTTCGACTCCCCTCAGCTCCATCAAGTAAAATCAAGGGTTTGCACCAAGTGACACACTCCTAAAAAATTTTAATTCAGGAATTTAGTTTTTGATATTAGAGATACATAATAGTTACGAATAGTTGCTCAACAAGTTCTAAAATGACTATATACAATGATACTATGATGATATTTTACACTACGGCTGATTAATATTTCATTGTGGTTTTTTTAATATTTATTTTAGAATTAAAAAATGAATGAACAGGAAAACATTCATCCAAAAATCCGTAACAGAAGAGTTCATCTTGCAAATGAAAGAACCTTTCTTGCATGGATAAGAACAAGTATTGGGATAATGGCATTTGGATTTGTTGTTGAAAAGTTTGCTCTTTTTGTAAAACAGTTTTCTATTTTTATTGGCAAAGAAATCTCCACAATGCCTCATTCAGGATACTCTTCATTCTTTGGTATATTCTTGGTTTCTCTTGGAGCTATTATGGGTTTTCTTGCTTTTATCAGATATAAAAAAGTTGAAAAACAGATTGATAAAGACACCTATCAGCATTCAGTTTTGCTTGATATCCTCCTTGTGATTTCTCTCCTTGCAATAGCTGTTTTTTTAATAATTTACATGTTACACAGCATTTAAGTTGTTACAAACTAAGGGTTATAATTTTTTTGACCACACTTTATTTTGAAAGTATTGGATTGTTTCTAAATTATTTTTGATATAATTAAAAACTATATTCTCTTGTATAGGAGGAATATCATGAAAAAATTAATTTTTCTATTGTTGATTATTCTTTTACCTGTAGCCTCCTTTGGAGCTACGGAAATAACATGGTATGGACATTCAAGTTTCAAAATCCAGACTCCAAATGGCAAAGTATTACTAATAGACCCATGGCTTACTAACCCTGCAAATAAAGAAGGTAAAAGACATCTAAAAGAACTCCCTAAAGTTGATCTTATTCTATTAACCCATGCTCACGGAGACCACATTGGAAATTCTATAGAAATAGCTAAGGAAACAGGGGCTAAACTTGTTGCTACATATGATTTAGGGAAAGCTATAGTTAAATATGCAGGATATCCTGAAAAACAGTTTGGCTATGAAACTACAGGTAATTTTGGTGGAGAAATAACTCTGCTTAACGGAGAAGTTAAAATTCTATTTGTGCCAGCAGTTCATAGTTCTGCTTTAGAAATTCCAGATTCACCCAAAAGTCTTATTTATGGAGGAAATCCTGGTGGTTTCTTAATTTCAATAAAAAATGGACCAACACTCTATCATACAGGAGATACTGATTTATTTGAGGACATGAAACTACTTGGCTTAATGTACAAAGTTGACATTATGATGGTATGTATTGGAGATAAATTCACCATGGGACCAAAAAGAGCAGCTATTGCAACAAAATTTGTTAATCCAAAAATGGTAATCCCCATGCACTTTGGCACTTTTCCTATGCTTAACGGAACTGTTGAAGAGTTTGAAAACGAAATCGCAGAGCAAAAAATTCAAACAAAAATTTTAAAAATAAAAATAGGAGAAACTGTCAAAATAGAATAAATTTTATCGGTAAATAAGAAAAAGCTTATATAACTTGCCATTTTTTGTTCAAGATTGCTACTATAAAAAGATTTAAAAATTTTCGGAGGTGAATTATGTATTTATTGAATTTAATAACAGATGCTTTTGCAATGGGACCTGCACCTCAAGGTGGCGGTCAAGGAGATCCAATAATGAGTCTCGTTGCAAGCCTTTTACCCCTGGTATTAATTATTGTTGTCTTCTATTTTCTTCTAATTAGACCACAGCAAAAAAGAGCAAAAGAACATAGGCAGATGCTTGAAAATCTTAAAAGAGGCGATAAGGTAATAACAGTGGGTGGACTTTACGGTGTAGTAGATAGTGTAAATCCAAATACAGTGGTTCTTAAGGTTGCTGAAAATGTGAAATTAAAATTTTCAAAGCAGTCAATCGCTGCACTAAGACCTGCAACAGACGAGGATTAATAAGTTTTCATGAGAAAAGGCATATACCTTAGAATAGCTCTTATTGCCTTTACTGTTATTCTTGCAATTATTTTCTTTTTACCGAATACACCTTTGTTTAGCTATATGCCTGAGTGGTGGAAGAAGAATCTTCCACACAAAGGAATTGTTCTCGGACTTGACCTTAGAGGTGGTTCTCATCTGATTTTTGAGGTTGACCTCAAAAGAGCAAGAGAAATAACAGTTGAGAGAATTGGCATGCATCTTCAGAGCCTTCTTGAAAAAAAGGGGCTAAAACCTTCTGTAAAAGTTCAAGGAGAAAAGATATTTATTCAGCCTGTGAATGAAGATGTTAAAAAAATTATTAAAGAAAACTATGCAGACCTTTCAATTTCTGAACATGGTGGCAATATTATCTGCGAACTTCCAGAAACTGCCTTTAAAAGAGTTGAAACAACATCAGTTGAGCAGGCAATAGAAGTAATTCGTAATAGAATTGACCAACTCGGGGTTGCAGAGCCTGCAATTCACAAACAGGGAGAAAATGAGATTGTTGTGCAACTGCCAGGGGTAAAGGACCCCAAAAAAGCTCTTGAAATAATAGGAAAAACAGCCCAGCTTGAGTTTAAACTTCTTGATGAGGAAACAACTCTCTGGAAACAACTTCCTTCATTAATAAAGGCTGGAGAGGAAGATACTTTTTTAAATCAATGGAAGTCTAAGCTTCCAGAAAGCGATGAAATAGTTTTCCAGAAGATTGTAAACAAAGAAACAGGAGAGGTTTATAAAAGACCATATATTGTCAAAAAAGATGTGCTTCTTACAGGTGACCTTCTTGCAGAGGCTCATGTAAGTATTGACCAGAGATTTAATGAACCCTATGTATCTTTAAGATTCAATGACGCAGGAGCAAAAATTTTTGAAGATATCACAGGTAAATATGTAAAGAGAAGACTTGCAATAATACTTGATGGGAATCTCTATTCAGCTCCTGTAATTCAAGAAAAAATTGAAGGTGGTAATGCCCAGATTTCAGGTAGTTTCACTCTTGAAGAAGCTAAAGATTTGGCAATAGTCTTAAGAGCAGGTGCGCTTCCAGCACCTGTAAAGCTTATTCAAAATGTGACAGTTGGTCCAACATTGGGTAAAGACTCAATTGAAGCAGGGAAAATGGCTGTAATCATAGCATCAATTTTTGTTTCTCTGTTTATGATTATCTATTATCGTCTAAGTGGAGTTATCGCTGATTTTGCTCTGATACTTAATATTATTCTTCTTATTGGTGCATTAGCTGCTTTGAATGCTACACTAACATTACCAGGCATTGCAGGCATTGCTCTTGCAGTTGGCATGGCTGTAGATTCAAACGTGCTCATGTTTGAAAGAATAAGAGAAGAATTGAGACTGGGCAAAACTCCTAAGGCAGCTATAGAAACAGGTTATAAAAAGGCATTCTGGACCATCTTTGACTCTCATGTGACAACGCTTATTACAGCAGCAGTGCTTTTCCATTTTGGTTCTGGACCTATAAAAGGTTTTGCTGTTACTCTGTCCTTGGGCGTTGCTATAAATCTTTTTACTGCTTTAATTGGAACGAAAACAGTTTTTGACTTCATATACATAGGAAAGGAGCGTAAGAGCCTGAGCATATGATACAGATTCTTGGCAAGACAAATATTGATTTTCTTGGGAAAAAATATATTGCCCTGGCGCTTTCATGCATAATGATAATTCTTGGTATATTTGCTATATTTCAGATTCATGCAGGTAAAGCAAATCTTGGAGTAGATTTTGCAGGAGGTTTAAGTCTTCAGATAAGATTTTCCCAACCTGTAACCCTTGCTGAAGTAAGAACTGTTTTAGATAAGGCAGGGATAAAGGATGCAGATATACAGGAACTGCCAACAGAAAAAAAGATTCTTATAAAACTTAAAAAACAGCAGGAAGGCATACAGGATACCATTGAAAAAGCATTAAAAGAAAATCTCACTGCTAAAGAGCCTATTATTGAATCAGTTACTGAGATAGGACCTAAAATAGGTGAAAGAACAAAAAGGGATGCTCTTTTTGCAATTTTAGCAGCTACAGCAGGCATTCTTATTTATATTGCAATCAGATTTAAATTTCATTTTTCCATTGGTGCAACTGTAGCAACTTTTCATGATGTAATGGCGGTACTTGGAATTTTTTATATTCTTGATAAGGAAATAAACTTAATTTTTATTAGTGCTCTTCTTACGATCGCCGGTTATTCTCTTACAGATACGGTGGTAGTATTTGATAGAATTCGTGAAAATCTTGGGAAAGTTGCAAAAGGCACAATGACTCTTGAAGCTTTGATGAATAAAAGCATAAATGAAGTTTTATCAAGAACTATAGTGACATCACTTACAACTTTAATGGCAGCAGTGGCATTATTCTTTTTCGGTGGAGAAGTTTTGCATGATTTCGCCCTTGCCATGATACTGGGAATTTTAGTGGGGACATACTCTTCCATTTTTGTGGCAAGTCCTGTTGTCCTTCTTCTTGGTAAAAACTCTCTAATCAAGAGATAAAATGCAGTATTCAGAATGGGTTGTTGTAAAAACAAATCAGGAGTATCTTCAATATATATCAAAGTCTCTGAATATAACTATTCCAACTGCACAGGTTTTACTATCAAAAGGACTTAAAGATATTGATGAGATATATTCCTTTCTTAATCCCAACATAGATAATATTGATCCTTTTGAAATTACAGGAATTTATGAAGCCACAAAAATAATAGATGCAGCAATAAAATCAGAAACTAAAATTTTAATTAACGGTGATTATGATGCAGATGGTTTAACCTCAACAGCCATACTTTACGATATTCTCATAAAAAAGGGAGCAAAAGTTTTTTACCATATTCCACATAGAATACAACATGGATACGGATTAAGTATAAGAAGCATAGAAGAAGCAAAAAAAATCGGGGCAAAACTCATAATAACAGTTGACTGCGGGATAAGAGATTTTGAAGCAGTGGAATATGCTAATAAAGAAGGCATTGGTGTTATAATTACAGACCACCACGAACCTTTGAGATTAAATGAAGAAGTTGTTACTCCTCATGCTTTAGCAGTAATAAATCCAAAAATTGATGGCAAGCCCTATTACAACTATCTTGCTGGAGTTGGGGTTGCCTTTATGCTTGCTATGGCTTTAAGTCGTGAAGAAGCACTCGGATATTTAGACCTTGTAACTTTGGGAACTTATGCTGACATGGTTCCACTTATCCATGCTAATAGAACACTTATTAAACACGGATGGGAGATGATTGACTCTCCTGTAAGAAATTCTATAAAAATGCTTAAGAATATTGCAGGAATAAATTCAAACTCCATCAGAGGTTTTCATTTAAGCTTCTGTCTTATCCCAAGAATAAATGCACCTGGCAGAATAGACCAAGCAGGAGATGTAGTTAGATTTTTAATTTCTGAAGATGAATCTGAGCTTGATAGCCTGAGCAAATGGTTAAATCAGATTAATTCTATGAGGCAAAAAACTGAAGAAAAAATAATGGCAGAAGTTGAAGAGAAGCTTTCTAAGGAGTTTGATGATGAGCCTGTTATAGTTCTATGGGGAGATTGGCATCCTGGAGTAGTTGGTACAGTAGCAAGTAAGCTTATGGATAAATTCAATAGACCTGCCTTCATATTATCTATTCAAGGAGAAAAGGCAAAGGGTTCTGCAAGAAGTCCAGCAGGGATAGACCTACAGGAATTTTTAAATGCTTCTAAGGATTTACTTATAAGATTTGGGGGACATAAGCAGGCAGCAGGAATGACTCTTTTAAAAGATAATCTCTATGCCTTTAAAGAAAAACTCTGTCTTATTGCTCAAGAGATAGTAAGGGATGATAAAAATATACTTCTTCTTGACGCTGCTGTAAATCTGAATGAGGTTACAGAAAAGGTAGCAGAAGAAATATCTCTTCTTGAACCCTTTGGCGAGGGCAATCGGGAACCTCTTTTTGGAGCAAAGGAACTTACTGTGTTAAATTTAAGAAAAGTAGGAAATAATCATCTTAAAATGTTTTTAAGACAAAATGGAAATACCATCGGAGCAATAGGATTTGATATGGGAGATGCACAAATTTTAGAAGGCTCACTGATTGATGCAGCATTTACACCATCAATTAATGAGTGGGAAGGAATGAAAAGTCTTCAACTACAGCTTAAAGCATTAAGAAGGACACAAAAATGAGATTTACAGTTACAGATTTGCTAATGAAGAAAAAAGAAAAACAGAAAATTACAATGTTAACTGCCTATGACTATCCCTTTGCCCATCTTGTTGACGAAGCTGGAATAGACATGATTTTAGTAGGAGATTCTCTTTCAATGGTTGTTCAAGGAAATGAAACTACTTTACCGGTAACAATGGATGATATGCTCTATCATACAAAAATAGTTGTCAAATCAACAAAAAGAGCTATGGTTGTAGCTGATATGCCTTTTATGTCCTATCAGGTAAGTATTGAAGAGGCTGTAAGAAATGCAGGCAGATTAATTAAAGAAGCTGGTGCTCATGCTGTTAAACTTGAGGGGGGCAGAGAAATACTATCTCATGTAAAAGCAATAACCGAAGCTGAGATTCCAGTTATAGGTCATCTTGGACTTACTCCTCAGGCATTTCTCAGAATGGGTGGATACAGGCTTCAAGGCAAAACAGAAGAACAGGCAAAAAGAATAATAGAGGACGCCTTGAGATTACAGGATAAAGGTGCAGTAGCAATTGTTCTTGAGGTAATTCCTTCAGAACTTGCAAAAGAGATTACAGAAAGCCTTGAAATTCCTACAATAGGAATTGGTGCAGGTGTGCACTGCGATGGACAAGTTCTTGTAATTCATGACCTTCTTGGACTTTTTGAAAAATTTACACCTAAATTTGTAAAAAAATATGCCAATCTGAGAGAAGATGTTTTAAAGGCAATAATAAAATACAAAGAAGAAGTTGAAAAAGGAGAGTTTCCTGATAAAGAGCATTCTTTTTAAAGGAGGAAGCTGTGTTACCACCTGAAAAACAGTTTGAAATAATTAAAAGAGGCACTGTTGAAATAATTCTTGAAGAAGACCTTAAAAAGAAGCTTGAAAAAGCATACAAAGATAAAAAACCATTAAGAATAAAAGTCGGCTTTGATCCAACTGCTCCTGATATTCATCTTGGACATACAGTTTTACTTGAAAAAATGAGACAGTTTCAGGAACTCGGGCATGAAGTAATTTTTCTAATTGGGGATTTTACAGGAATGATTGGAGACCCTTCAGGAAAAACAGAAACAAGAAAACCTCTTACAAGAGAAGAAGTTTTAAAAAATGCAGAAACATATAAAGAACAAGTTTTTAAAATACTTCATCCTGAAAAAACAGATATAAGATTCAATAGTGAATGGTTTGCTTCTATGACAGCACTTGATATGTGTAGACTTGCAGGTGCAGAGACAGTGGCACGGATGCTGGAAAGAGAAGACTTCAAAAAGAGGTTTACTGAAGGAAGACCAATTACAATCCTTGAATTTCTATATCCACTTCTTCAAGCCTATGACTCAGTATATCTCAAAGCTGACATAGAACTCGGCGGAACTGATCAGAAATTTAATCTTCTTATGGGAAGACAGCTTATGAAGATGTATGGAATGGAAGAGCAAGTAATAATAACTATGCCTCTTTTAGAAGGACTTGATGGAGTACAGAAGATGTCAAAAAGTCTTGGAAACTACATTGGGATAAATGAACCACCTGATGAAATGTTTGGGAAGTTAATGTCAATAAATGATGAGTTAATGCTCAAATATTATGAACTTTTAAGCCATATATCAATTGAGGAACTTAATGAGCTTAAAATAGGGATAAAGGAAGGCAGAATAAATCCAAGAGATGCGAAAGAATCCTTAGCCTTTGAAATTGTAAACAGATATCATGGCAGAGAATATGCAGAAAAAGCAAGGGAGAATTTTATCAGGCTTTTCAGGAAAAGGGAGATTCCCGAGGAAATTGAAACTGTAGAAATAAAAGAAGAAAAACAAGGTGTATGGCTACCAAAAATTCTTAAAGAAAGTGGTATCATAAAAAGCACTTCAGAGGCTGTAAGGCTCATCAAGCAAGGTGGAATAAGGGTGAATGATGAGCAGATAACAAATCCAGATATTAAGCTTACAGCCGGAGAATATATTGTAAGAATTGGCAAAAGAAGATTTATTAAGATAAAGGTTCATACCTGATTACTTTGTAATTTTATCTTCCCAGATAGATACTTTTCTGTCACCCAGAGCAATAGCAATGGGTCTACTTTTGTTGAGGATGAGATTCTTCACCTTCGGTTCAGAATGACACAGTGGAAAACTCAGGATGACATAAAAACTCGGAATTACAACAAAAGAACCGCATCAGGACGCCACAATGGAGATTAGAGAAGTATAATGGGTCCTTAAAATATAGCAATACAATTATCTCACAATATTCATCAATTCATTGAGCATATTATCTGTTGTTGTAATGACTCTCACATTTGCCTGATAAGCTCTCTGTGCTGCAATCATTCTTATAAACTCCTCAGCAAGGTCAACATTACTTGATTCAAGAGAGTTTGCATATACTGAGCCAACTCCTACTGTTCCAGGTGCTCCGTAAGTAGGTCCGCCTGAACCATATGATTCAAGAAATAAATTTTTTCCCACTTTGGTAAGATTATGGGCTGCAACAAACTTTGCAAGAACAACCTGAGCAACCTTTTTTACCTGACCGTTTGTAAATACACCCGATATAACTCCATCCTGATCAACTGTAATGGCAATCAGGTTTCCTGAAGAGTATCCGTTCTGATTTTGAAATACAACAGCATTTGGTGAGCCGTACTGAGTTGAGTTTGTAAAATCAAATGCTATTTGTTGATTAGCTGCTGCTCCCCAAGCAGTAAAATCAAATGTTCCTGTAGGATTCGCTGGTGTAACTGTGGTAAGTTTTCCATCTGCATCAAAAGTTAAGGTTATTGGCTGTGTTCCTGCAAAGTCCATTTCTACATAATTTGGCGTTCCTGTTGCACTGGTATTGTATATTACATGGGCTTGCCATTGATTTGCTGTAGTCTTTACAAAATATGTATAAACAAGATGAGGATTACCAAGACTGTCATACACTGTTATTGCTGTTGAAAAATTATATACTGCTGAATTTGGTAGATTTGCTCCTGGAGTAAAACTCCATGTTCTGGTATCATCCCTGGAGTCAAGATTTACCTGCATATTTATTTTATTTGTTGCTGAAGGTTCGCTCATCAATCCTGCAAGATATACATCATTTATCTCACCTGTGACACTGCCAGTTGCATCCATCTGATATGCCTGAAGTCTGTATCCATTTGGATCAACAACATATCCATCTTTGTCAAGTCTGAACTGTCCTGCACGGGTGTAATAGGTTGGTCCATTAAGTTGCCTTACTACAAAAAATCCATCTCCCTCTATTGCCAGATCAAGGGGATTTGATGTGGTCTCAAGAGTTCCCTGCGTAAACATCTTCTGAATATCAATAATCATTGTTCCACGACCAACCTGCATTGCTGATGCTCCACCCAGTGTCTGACTAAGTATGTCTCCAAAATTGGCTCTGCTTGCTTTAAAACCAACAGTGTTTGCATTGGCAATGTTATCTCCTATTACTGAAAGGGCAAGCCCATTTGCATTCAGTCCACTTATTCCTGTAAAAAGTGATGTTAACACAGTATCACCTCCTCATCAGGCTTTTATACCATTTATTTCATCAAGCGTTAGGGTTTTACTTCCCACATCAACTTTAAGCTTTCCATCCTGATAGCTTACTCCTTTTACTGTGAATTCTTCTGAAGATGTAGTTGTAATAGTTTTTCCAATTAAACTTGCTCCAAGCAGCATTGCATCTCCCTTTGTTTTGGTAGAGACAAAACTATTTAATGTGTCTCCAATATTAATGATCTGCTCAAGTGCTGAAAACATTGCGAGCTGTCCCACAAATTCTGTATTGTCCATTGGATTCAGTGGATCCTGATATTTCAGTTGTGCTGTAAGAAGCTTTAAAAATGCTTCTTTGTCTATCTGGTTGTTTCCTGTTGCAGTTGTTTTTTGCTGAACTGTGTAAAGTGGATTATCAAATATACTTGTTACATCTGCCATTTTCTATCCCTCCCTATCATACAAAGTATTCAAAAAATTTTTGATTACCTCTGTATTTTCTCTGTCCCTGACCATTGTAGGAATCGGAGTATCCACGATTATCCTTCATTAAATCAAGCAGAAAATCAGATACCTTTAGTCCTGAAGCTTGAAGATTGCTTTTAATTTCTGGAATAAGTCCTGTGAGAGCTTCCTTTACATGAGGATAGTCAACTTTCATATCAGCTCTCAAACCTGCATTGTCCATGGAAAGTTTAATTAAAATTTTACCAAGCTCTGGTGGTTCAAGCTGCACTATTATGGTTTTCTGAGAACTGGATAATGCCTTAACAATTATATCTGAAACCTGACTTAGCCGGGTAAAGGGAAGTTCAATTTTTTGCTGAACATCCTCACGGGTTTTTCCTTGAATATTGTGAAAAATGTTTAATTGCGATGACACTTCTTCGTTATTGAGAGTTTTCTTTATCAGTTCAGTATTCGGAAACTCTGAGTTATTACCACTGCTTTCTGAATAGGTTTTAACAATATTTAACAGTAAAGTGGAAGGAGATCCAGCACTGAGCTTACCGTGAGAGGAACTGAATGATTCAGAATTAAAGAGAAATTGCTCGGAATTAACTTTGTTTGAACAATTTTGAACTATCTCTGACAACTTTGAACTATTTGACTGTAGGGTTTCTTTATTTAAAAGAATTTTTGCATCTAAACTTTCAATTAAACTCTGAATTTCATTTCTGGTATTCTGAGGATTAAGATTTTGCAAAAGACTGCTCAATTCTTTTATATCTATCTGACCTGACTGAAGAAGACTGAGAGAGGCTTTTAGTTCAGAAGAAAACTCTGAAGGCTGAAAGAGTTCCTGAAAATTTGTAATGTCCTGAAATAGGAAATTCTGGAAAGAGACAAAGGGAAGAATAAAGGGATTACTGTTTGCTGAAGAAGCAGTTGAGATGTCTTTATTTTCAAAGAGAAGCTTCAGAAGTTCATTGAAGAGGTCATCAAATCCAGTGGATTTACTTGTTACAGCCATCTGATTTTTTATTAAATTTAATGCATCCAGATTTATATTTCCTGTTAACATCATGCAAAAAATAATTCAATCTTTATGCCAGTTTTAATTTATTGATTTTGAAGGGTTTTTATATTGAAAAAAGCAGATTATGAAGGAAAAATTTTCCTACCTGGATGCCTTTTCCTTTATTGAAACGATTCTTTTTGAAAGGGCTGCTGCTTTGTCAGGAGTTATATTGGCAAGAATTTTTCCTGCCTGACGGGGCTTTATTGCAAGAAGAAGTGCTACAGCAGTGTCTTCATCAAGCTTTTCAATTCTTGATGCAGCTTCCTCTGGAGGCATTGCTTCGTATATTTTGGCAAGCCTCTGATAGTTTTCCTGCTGAGATTTTTCAAGCTGAGCCTTAAGTTCCTCCTGCTGCTTTATCTTTGCATCAATTTCACTTTTTAGTTTTTTCAACTCCTCAGTTTTTTTAGCAAGGTCTTGCTGAAGAATCTTCAGTCTGTCTTCTTCTATGCTCGCAGGCTGTTTATTTGATGTCTGCTGTCCAATTAAGGTGCCGGCTGCCAGTCCTAAAACAAGAATTAATATGGAAAAAATAATTGCTCTCTTAAACATTATTAACTCCTTAGCCGACTTATGAAAACATCAGAAATGAGTTTTTCTTCAAGTTTCTGTCGTTGCATTTTTATGGTGTTAATAAGCCTATCATAAAGCTGCTCAATCTTTTTTCTTTCTTTGAAGGCTTCCTCATAAATCTGTCTCTGAGCTTGCAATTCCTCATCTATTTTTTGCATAATTTCCTGAGCTTCCTTTAACCGTGTCAAAAGATACTGCATTTCATTATAAATTGAAAGAAGCTCCATTGAATTTGACTCCTTAAGAAAACCAACAGAGCGAAATCTTTCCTCAAGCTCTCTTAAGTATCCCTCCATTCTTTGCCTTTCAGTGAGAATCCCTATAAACTTCTGTTTTTCAAGCTCTTCTTCCCATTCCCTTAATTTGAGTATCATATTTAAAGCGTTCATATTCATTGCTCTTCAAATAAATTGTAAAGCTGAATGAGGCTATCCTGAAAAGTAGCCTTTTCATTTATATCCTGCCTTAAGAATCTGTTTATTCTGTCCATCATCTTAATGGCAAAATCAACCTGTGCATTTGTTCCCTCTTTATATGCACCAATGTTTATGATGTCTTCATATCTTGCATAGGTTGCAAGAAGTTCAAGAAGCCTTTGAGCATACTTAAGGTGTCTGTCCTCAATAATATCTTTCATCAGTCTGCTTATACTTTTCAGTGGATCAATTGCTGGATAATGATTCCTGTTAGCAAGCTCCCTGCTCAGCACAATATGACCATCAAGAATTGCTCTTGCTGCATCAGCAACAGGATCTGTAAGATCATCTCCTTCCACAAGCACTGTGTAAATTCCTGTTATGGAGCCACCATTTTTTGTAACTCCCACTCTTTCAAGAAGCTTTGGCATTAAATTGAAAACACTTGGAGGATATCCTTTCATTGTTGGAGGCTCCCCTGCTGCAAGCCCTATTTCTCTCTGTGCCATTGCAAAACGGGTAAGTGAATCCATAAGTAAAAGTACATGTTTTCCCTTTGACCTGAAATACTCTGCTATGGCAGTAGCTAAAAAGGCACCTCTGATGCGTGCAAGGGCTGGCGTATCAGAGGTTGAAACAACAACAACTGACTTCTTTAATCCATCAGCAAGATCATTTTCAATAAACTCTCTTACTTCTCTGCCTCGCTCACCAATCAGTGCTATTACATTTATATCAGCTGAAGTATATCTCGCAATCATTCCAAGTAAAACACTTTTACCAACCCCGCTTCCTGCCATAATCCCAATTTTCTGTCCCTTACCACATGTTATGAGTGCATTTATTGCTCTAATGCCAAGGTCAAGAGGTTCTTTAATTATTTCTCTTTCAAGAGGATTTATAACTTCCTTATATATTGGAAAGGGCTTTCCTTTTAATGAAACTCCACCATCAATAGGATTTCCTGTTCCATCAATTATTCTTCCAAGAATATCATTATTTAAGGGGATGTAACTTTGTTTTCCCTTTACAGCAATTGTTGCTCCTGCTTTTATCCCGTAAACTTCACCAAGAGGAGAAAGCAAAATAGTTCCATTTTTAAATCCAACAACCTCTGCTTCAACACTGTTTTCATCAGTGATAATCTCACAAATATCTCCAATGCTTGCATCTATTCCAACACTCTCAACAATAAGTCCGACAGCCTTTGTTACTTTACCATAAATTTTAATCGGACTTATTTCTTCCAAAACTTCTTCAGCTTTGCTGAGAAATGACTGAATTGAGAGCATTCTCTATCTCCTTGAGCCTCTGCTCAATTGTTGATACAATGTGCTGAGATTGAGTTTCAATCCAGCATCCTCCTTTTGTTATATCAGGAGAAGACTCTATTTGAAGTTTTGCTTTGTCAATGTCAAGTTCATTAATTTTGTTTGCAATGAAATCATAATCCTCTGGATTAAGCTTTATAATAATCCTGTCTTCATTAAAAGGAACAGATTTTAAAGTTTCCTTGACAATTGAAAAAGTTACTTCTCTGTCAAGGGAAATCTTTGTGGCTACAATTTTTTCTGCTATTTTAAAAGCAAATTTTAAAATCTGTGGAAGAAAAAATTCTATTTGTTTTTCTTTAAAAAGAGATAATTCTTTTATTATGTTTTTAAAAAATTGAGTTGCTCTGAGAAATTCATCTGATTTTTCTTTTATCTCCTTCTGACTCTTATTAAATCCTTCTTCATAACCCTTACTAAGACCTTCATTATATCCAACTTCATATCCCTTGTTAAACCCCTGTTCATAACCTTTTTTTATAAGGTCTTCATCAAAGTTATTTTCGTGTTTGTCAATTGCTATCTTCTTATTTTCATCAAAGGATAAAGGAACATAAGGCTTAATATCCTCAGGTAACAATTGCTTCACCTCCTCTTTTACCAACTACAATTTTACCCTCTTCCTCAAGTTTTCTTGCGACTCTCACAATGTTCATCTGAGCCTTCTCAACATCTGAGACTCTCACAGGTCCTTTTGCTTCCATTTCCTCTTTAAGAATCTCAACTGCTCTACTTGACATGTTCTTAAATATCTTTTCTTTTAATTCCTCTGATGCCATTTTCAGTGCAAGTGCAAGGTCATCAGTTGAGATCTCTTTAAGAATTGTCTGGATACCTCTATCATCAACATAGATAAGGTCTTCAAAGGTAAACATAAGTTTTCTAATTTCATCAGCTAAAATTGGGTCTTTCTCTTCAATATTTTTAAGAATCAGTTCCTCACTTGTTCTGTCCATCTGATTAAGTATTTCAGCAACTGTCTTTACTCCTCCTATTCTTCTTGATTGCGTATATGAACGCAGCTGGCTCTGAAGTACGTCTTCAAGTTCAGTCAAAATTGTAGGAGAAATCTGTTCAAGATTTGCAATTCTTTGAGAAATTTCTATTTTAAACTGTTCAGGAAACTTGCTTAAAACTTCTGCTGCCTGTGTAGGTTCTAAATGAGCAAGTATAATTGCTATAGTTTGAGGATGCTCTCTCTGAAGCATTGTTGCTATCGCAGATGAATCAAGCCACCTCAAAATATCAAAAGCAGAAGCACCACTTTCTATCTTGCTTATAAGCTTTGCTGCCTGTTCTTCTCCAAATGCTTTTGTAAGTATTGTTTTTATATACTCTTCATCAACCATGACCGGAGCAGTGCCAACTTTTTCGGCAAACTCATTTAGAATTGCCTCAGCTTCTTCTTGAGTAAGCTTTATTCTTGACATCATAGGAATAATTCTGGCAAGCTCAATAGGGTCAAAATGTTTAAAAAGTTCTGTTGCTGCATCTTCGCCAATTAAAGAAAGAAGAGCAGCAACTTTTTCTACCCCTGAAAATTTCCTCATCTGTAATCTCCACTATCTTTTCGGGAATTTGCTTTGCATTATTCAGTTATCCACTCTCTCAGTATTGCAATAACTTTCTTAGGATTGGTTCTTGCTATGTGTCTTATCTCTTCTCTGATGTCTCTTTCTTTCATTACAGGAGGCACAGCTTCTTCTGATATAACAATCTCTTTTTTCTTAATTTTTTCTTCCACAGGTTTTTTAAGGAGTTCAATAATGGGTTTGACAACAAAAAGAATTATAAGCGCAATAATAACAAGAGGTATCAGATATTTAAGAATTGTTGTTGCTATCCCCCAATAATCAATACCTGGTTTTTCTTCGGGCACAATCTCAAATGGAATGCTCTCAACTATCACATAATCTCCTCTTTCTTTATTATATCCTATTGATGCCTGAACAAGCTCTTGATATTTTTTAATTTCTTCATCACTTCTTGGAACATAAACTTTTTTACCCTTTTCTTCCTTATAAATTCCATCTATCAGAACAGCAACAGATATCTTTTTTATTTGACCTGTGGACTGCAAAATTTTGCTTATACTTTTACTTACTTCATAATTTATACTTTCCTGTTGTTTTTGAGACTGTATGTTCTGCTGGGTAGCGCCTGTCTGAGGTTGTCCCGGCTGATTTGATAGCACCCCGGGGATTCCTCCTTGCTGAGGTGACATTGTCTTTTCCTGTGTACGCTGTTCATTTCTTATCGCAATTGTATCAGGATCATACTTTTCTTCAACTTTTTCAACCTTTGAAAAATCTATATCTGCAGAAACTCTGACTATTGCTTTCCCCTTGCCTACTATATTTTCAAGCATGCTCTGAATGTTTTTCTCATATGTTTTTTCAATATTTCTTTTATATTCAATATGCGTAGCCTCTGCAAGTTGAGTTGAGTCTTTTGGTGCAGAAAGAAGATTCCCATATTGGTCAACTACTGTTACATATTGGGGAGAAAGACCTTCAACACTGCTTGAGACAAGATGAACTATGCTTGACACCTGTTCTTTTGAAAGAGCTCTGCCTGGCTTAAGCTTTAAAACCACAGATGCTGTTGGATGATCTTCTTTTTCTGTAAAAATTGATTTTTCTGGAATGGCTATATGAACTCTCACTTGATCAACTTCCTGAAGCTGTTTTATTGTCCTTTGAAGTTCACCCTGTAGAGCTCTTATATAATTTACACGCTGAGAAAACTCAGTAAGCCCTATTTGAGTTTTATCAAATATCTCAAAACCAACTCCGCCTCCTGATGGAATTCCCTGTGAAGCAAGCTCAAGTCTCAGCTCATGAACTTTCTGAGAAGGAACATATATTGCATTGTCTTTTACTTGATAGGGAACTTTTTTCTCTTTAAGCTTATTTATAACATTCCCAGCATCTTCAGCAGAAAGATTACTGTATAAAACCTGATAATCCTGTTTGGGCAACCATAGGAATAAAGTTAAAATTATAGCAAAAACAATAAGAGTAAGCCCTGCAAGAGCTAATTTTCTGTTTAAGGGCATGTTTTTGATGTTTTCTAATACTGTTTTAACTCTATCTGTAATTGCCATTTTTTATTAAACCTGCATACGTGAGATTTCCTCATAAGCTGTTAATACTTTGTTTCTAACCTGAATGAGTGTTTGAAGTGTCATATCAGCCTTTTCCATAGCCAGCACAACCTGATGAATACTCAGTTCTCCTTTTGAGAATGCCTCAATTGCATTTTGAGCCTCTTGTTCAACCTGAGAAGCCTCTTTTATAGCGTCTTTTAAAGCCTGCTCAAAGGACTCCTTCTGTGTTCCCTGAAGTTCTTTCAGGTCCTGTAAGCTTTTCCCCAAAAGTTCACTTATGTTTTTTATCTCTGTCATTTTTTAAAACCTCCTAAACTTTTAATAAATCCAGTGTTCTCATAAACATATCCTTATAAGAGTTTATCATCGTAAGATTTGCTTCATAAGCACGTGAGGCAGAGATAAGATTAATCATCTCTTCCATTGGATTTACATTCGGATATTTTACATATCCATTTTTATCTGCATCAGGATGTGATGGTTCATAGACAATTCTGAAAGGTCGCTGGTCTTCAACAATTCTCTGCACATCTACACCTTGAGAAATCTGGTCATACATATATGTTGTAAAAAGAACATCCTTTCTTCTGTAAGGACCGCCCTCTGGGGTTTTTGTTGAATTTATATTAGCAAGATTTGATGCAATTACATTAAGCCTTATTTTCTGTGCTTCAAGTCCTGTTGCTGATACTTTGAGAGGCAAAAATATGTCCTTCACTATCTACCTCCTTTTATTGCATCTTTTAACATACGAATTCTCGTTGAAAATAGTTGTGTTGCACCATTATACATAAGCATAGTTTCTGCAAGTTTTGTCATTTCCACTTCTATGTTAACAGTATTTCCGTCTCTGTTTGGCATTGTTGTCGGTGCTTCAATAACTTTATACTCTGCATTATGGCTTTCTGCTGCTTTTTTTAATTCTTCCTGAAAATTTATATCCTTTGCTTTGTAGTTAGGAGTGTCTGCATTTGCTATATTTGAAGCAAGAATTTTTTGCCTATAGGTACAAATATCCATTACTTTTTCAAGAATTTTTATTGATTTATCCATATTTTACCTCCACCTGTCATTCCGAATGAAGTGAGGAATCCCTCTTTTTAGAGAAGGAGACCCCTCAGACAATCCCGTCGGAATGACCGTTAGTAATTGAACAACCTCTAAAAAATAGATGCAATTTTTATGCCGTAAACTATACATCTTTAAGTCCATACTCATTTATTTTGTTTCTCAATGTTCTCACACTAATTCCAAGAATTTTTGCAGCCTTTGTGCGATTTCCCTCTGTTTTTTTTAAAGCATCTACAATCAATTCTCTTTCAGCATCTTTCAATTTGCCAGCTTTGACAGGTTTTTCTTCTTCAAATAGATTTATTTCATCTTCATGGAGTCTCAGTATTCCATCTTGACTTAAAACAGCAGACCTGTAAATAAAATTCTCAAGTTCTCTCACATTTCCCTGCCATGATTTTTTCAATAAAAATTTTTTCATATCCTCTGTAATTGTAAAATTTTTTGACATCTTATTAGAAAGTCTTTTAAGAAAAAACTCAGCAAGAGGAATTA
This sequence comes from Thermodesulfovibrio sp. Kuro-1, assembly GCF_006538445.1. NCBI lineage: Bacteria > Pseudomonadati > Nitrospirota > Thermodesulfovibrionia > Thermodesulfovibrionales > Thermodesulfovibrionaceae > Thermodesulfovibrio > Thermodesulfovibrio sp. Kuro-1. The sequence continues at coordinate 134,924 of NZ_BJKS01000002.1, forward strand.
TATCATCACTTCTTTCTCTAAGTGGTGGAATTCTTATTGGAAAAACATTTATTCTATAAAAAAGGTCTTCTCTGAAATTGCCTTTTTTGACTTCCTCTGCAAGGTCTTTATTGGTTGTTGCAATTATTCTAACATCTATTGGAATAGGCTTTGTGCCTCCAACTCTATCAATTTCTTTTTCCTGAATTACTCTTAAAAGCTTTGCCTGAAGTCTGTAAGCCATCTCACTTATCTCATCAAGGAGAATTGTTCCTTTGTTGGCAAGCTCAAACTTACCAGGTTTTCTTTCAGTTGCTCCTGTGAATGCTCCTTTTTCATGTCCAAAAAGTTCGGCTTCAAGGAGTGTTTCTGTAATAGCTGCACAATTTATAGCAACAAAGGGCTGATTTGACCTTGGGCTATGTTTATGAATATATCTTGCAATAACTTCTTTACCAACACCGCTTTCTCCAGTAAGCAACACCGTAATATCTGTTCTTGCTATTTCTTTGACAATTTCAAGAATTCTTCGCATCTCCCTTGATTCTGCAACAATTTCATCCTGCTCTGGAATTAACCTTGAAACAAGAGATTTTAAAGTTTCCATTGAAAATGGTTTCATAATGTAATCAACAGCACCAAGTTTCATTGCTCTTACAGCATCCTCTACATTTCCATAGCCTGTTATGACAATTACAGGCGTAAAAATACCTCTCTTTCTTATTTCTTCAAGAAGTTGTAAGCCGTCCATTTTCGGCATTTTTACATCTGTAATAATAAGGGAAAAATCGCTGAAATTGATGTTAGAAAGCAATTGCGAAGGGTCCCTGTAATAATGGGCATCAAATCCAAGCCTTGACATACCCTCCTTAAGAGCAAAACCCATGTCTGGTTCATCATCTATTATCAATACAGATTTCATCTTACTGGTAGATAAATTGCAAATTCTGTGCCTTTGCTAATTTTACTTTTTACTTCAATTCTTCCACCATGAGCAGAAATTATACTATTTGTGATACTTAAACCAAGTCCTGTGCCTCTATCTTTTGTAGAGAAAAAAGGGTCAAAGATTTTTTCAACTATTTCACTGTCAATCCCTTGACCTGTGTCTTTGATTATAAGTTTTACAAACTCTCCATCCTTGTATGCATCAATAGTAATAGTTCCTCCATCAGGCATGGCTTGATAAGCATTAACAATAAGATTAATAAGTGCCTGTCTTATGAGGGAAGAATCAAGATATATCACGAATCTATCTTTTATTTTGTTACAGACTTCTATTCCTACTCTGCTGAATAATTCCTGAAACTCTTTTATTATTTCTTCAATTAGTTCATTAATACATACAGAGGTCTTCTTTGGATTTATCCCTCTTGTAAAACTGAGCATGTTTTCAAGAGTATTTCGCAACATTCTTACAGAACTTGAGATTCTTCTTGCATAATCTCCGTGAATGCTTTCTTTAAGGTCTTCTGATATCATATTCGCAAAAAGTTCAATACTTCCAAGAGGATTTCTTATCTCATGAGCTATTTTCATTACAAGAGAGCCCATTGCTGTAAGTCTCCGATTTCTTTCATTTTCTGCTTCAAGTTCTTTTATTCTTGTAATATCTTTACACAAAAAAACATATCCAATTTTGTCTCCTTCTGAATCAAGAACATCTGATTGAGAAACTATTGAATAAAATGGTTTTGTTGAGTTTGCTGGATAAATAAGATCATCTTTAATTTTTATGGGTAATTTTTTTTGACCTATAATATCTTCAGCCTTTACATTAAAAAGATTTTCACCTGCACGATTGATTAATTTAATGACACCATCTCTGTCAAAAAATACAACAGCTATATCAATACTGTCAATTATACTGCTTAGAAGCCTTTTTTTCTGGTCAACTTCTTCTGTAAGACGGCTGATTCTATCCTCAAGAACTCTATAATATTTAATTAAAGCTTCTGAGGCTGTATTAATCTTTAATATTGCTTCGCTTAATAGTTCTTCATGTTTCATAATTTCTCAAGAAGTGCTTTTGCTGCTTCAGCCAGTTCTCCTTTTGAATTGGCAACCTTTTCAAGATATGTTTTATCATTTGCAAGCTTTCCATACTGATAATATGCCCACATCAGAGAGTCATTGTCTTTTATTCCGATATCTATAGCTCTTTTATAATATTGAATAGCCTCTTTTGTTTTTTTTAAAAGATAAAAATAGTCAGCAGCTTTAAGTGTTGCTTCCGCATTTCCAGACTTTGATGCTTCAATCCAGTAATGAATAGCTTTTTTTCTGTCTCCATTAGAATACTCAAGATTACCTATTGATGTTAAAATATCAGGGTCTTTGATTGATTTTGATATCTTTCTTAAATAAGAAAGTGCTGTTAGTTTATCTCCTTCTTTATCAAGAATTTGAGCATATAGAGCCTTTGCCATATCATTTTTATCTTTAAGAGGTTCCAAAAGTTTTTTAGCTTCATTGTATTTTCCCTCATTTATCAAAATTTTGGAATAGGGCAGCACCGCTTCAGCCTTTCTCGGACCTGTTTGTATTTTTCTCAATAGATTTTTAGCTTCATTGTATTTTCCATGAGAAATAAGAAATTGAGCTGACTGAAGCAGTAGTAATGAGTCTGAGGGTAAAAATGGATATATTTTAACAATATAAGCTGTTGCCTTTTCAGGATTTTCATGCATGACAGCTTTTATAAACTCTTCAATTTTTTTATTTTTAAGTTCTTTATCTCTCAATACAAAAAGCATTCTCAATGCTTCATCATAGCTCTTGCTGTTCATATAAATAGAGTAAAGCTTTAGTCTTACATCATCTGTAGGAATGTAAAAGTATATCTCTTTTCCAACTTTCAAAGCTTCACTGGTTTTATTTTGCGCAAGATACATTTCAAAAAGCATTTTTTTTGCCTTGATAGTATCAGACAGTTTTTTTGATCTTTCTATAAATTTTTTTAAGAGAGTTTCTGCATCTGCAAATTTATTAGCTCTGATTAAAATATCAGCTTTATCAATATCATACAGGGTTTTTCTTAGTTTTAAATTTTTATTAAACTCCTTTAAAGCCTCTTCAGCCTTACCTGTCATTGCAAGATACTTTATCCGTAACAAAGCAGTATCTGGTTCATTAAAATCTTTTTTGTCAAGCTTATGTAAAACTGCCTCTACTGATTTTAAATCACCTTTATGAAGTGCAAGCCAGCCATATCCAATCATTGCCTTTTTATCAAATGGCGATTCTACTTTTTTTAAGTAGTCTTCTGCTTCCCTGAATCTGCCAGCTTTTAAATAACTTAAGCCCATATAAAGATTAGCTTCATTGATGGCAGAAGAGTTTTTAAAATCTCTTAGAAGTCTTTTAAGAGGAATAGTTGCTTCATAGTAATTTCCAAGAAAATATTCTGCCTTAGCAAGTCCTAAAAGTGCTTTATCTGCAAGTTTCGGGTCTTCAGTGTATCTTTTAAAAAATTCTCTTGCATTAATATAATCTTCTATTTTTAAAAAATCCTCTCCTTTTTTAAGAGTGTCTTCTGCATAGGCAATGCTGAATATCAAAATTGAAACAATAAGAATAAACTTGTTAATCCTCATTTTCATTGTCTTTAATATTAAGTCTTTTCATTTTTTCAATAAGCGTTGTTCTGTTTATATTTAAATACTTTGCTGCTCTGCTTTTAATCCATCCGTGCAAATTCAATGCATGTAAGATTAGTTTTTTCTCATACTCCTTTAAAACCTCATTGAGGTCTATTCCTGAACTAAAAGGATTTAAATCATCTGGAATAAGCTCCTTTTGAAATGAATTTTCTCCAAATCTTATTCGTTCGGGAATGTCTTTAATATTAATATTACCACCTTCATTCAAAACATAAAGTCTTTCAATTAAGTTTTCAAGTTCTCTAACATTACCTGGCCATGTGTAGTTTAAAAATATTTGCATAACTTCAGGCTTAATCTGTAATGAATATCCAAATTTATGCGAAAATTTATTGATAAAATATTCACATAAAAGCGGGATGTCTTCCTTTCTTTCCCTTAATGGAGGGATTACCACAGGAACAACATTCAGCCTCCAGAAAAGGTCCTCTCTGAATCTTCCTTCTTTTACTTCATTTTCTAAATCTTTATTTGTTGCTGCAATAATTCTAACATTAACTTGAATAGGACGTGTTCCTCCTATTCTTTCAAATGTTTTTTCCTGAATGACCCTTAATATTTTTACCTGAAGATGAAGGGGCATATCACCTATCTCATCAAGAAAAATTGTGCCTTCATTTGCAAGCTCAAATCTGCCATAACGACAATTCTGTGCTCCTGTGAATGCTCCTTTTTCATGTCCAAAGAGTTCAGATTCAAGAAGTTCAGAAGGTATGGCAGCACAGTTTACAGGAATAAAAGGTTTTTCTGCTCTTGAACTTTTTTGATGAATCATTTTTGCCACAAGTTCTTTGCCTGTTCCGCTTTCACCCATTATTAAAGCAGTAGTATCAGTTTTTGAAAGTTTATCTATGAATGTCAGAATTCTCTGAATTTGAATAGATTGCCCGATAATCAAAATTTCATCCTTCATGTCATAAATATGACATATAGAGAATTAAAATTTCAATAAATATTTAAGGAAGAAATTCTTCTTGCAAGTTCAATCCATGGATATCTCTGAAGAATTCTCACAAGAGAGTTGAGCTTACCTGAGTTTATAAACTCAATTTTTTCATCCTCATCATAAATATTGTAAAAAGGAACAGTTTCATAAAGGGCTCTGGCAAGATAGTGCTCTGAAGGGTTTAAAACATCATGAGGTCTTGTATAAAAAGCATCTTCTCCTTCGGCACAAGGCTTACCGAATACATTAAATTGTCTACATGCAAGAGGCCTCATGGGATAGATTGAACATACATTATCAATTAAAAATGGGCAGGGTTCATCTTTTTTGTGCAATATAAGAGAACTTTTAATTTTTGTTCTGATAGGCTCCTTAGTTTTTTCAATAACATACCAGTAAATTCCCACAATCTCAATTGGATAAACAGGAATATCACGATGAGTTTTACAGCAACAACTACATCCGCGTCTGCAGGCAAGTTTTTTCCCTGACTTTTCATATTTTTCAATATCCTTTTTAACTCCTTCATCCATTATTGCATAAGCTTTTAAAAGCATTGGTAGCCAGCTATGACGTTTTTCATCTTCAGGGAAAGAAAGCCTGTACTTATTCTTTTTCAATTCTAATTTTTTTTGCTCCTTTTAGGCTTTTAAATATTGAAGGACTATCAATGAGTCTGCCAACAATATTTACTTCACTGGCAGGCACAGGATCCTGTCCTGTGCTTAAAGGTGTTTTTCCAAAAAATATTGCCAAAGCTTCACCGGGCGGCCAGTAGCCAATATCTCCTGCTTTTACTTTTCTTGTTGCTGTACTGTCAAGAGACATCTTTATCCCAATTGAAAAATAGAACTCATCACCCCATTCGTTTATTTCGCTTTCAATTGGCAAAACATCAGCAATTTTTCGGCTACATTCTGTGTCAAAAAGCTCTGCTTTTAATTCTTTTCCATCAATGATTATTTTTATCTGCTCAGGCATGCTTTACTTTTTTTTCTTTATATATCAAAATTGGTGAAGCCTTCTTGTTCACCACATCTTCATTTATAATGCATTCATTTATACCCCGTTCAGAAGGAATAAGATACATAACATCAAGCATTATATCTTCAAGTATGCTTCTCAATGCTCTTGCACCCGTTTTTCTTTCAATTGCTTTCTTTGCAATTGCTCTCAAAGCATCATCGGTAAAAGTGAGTTTTACCCCATCTATGCTAAATAATTTTTGATACTGTTTTACAAGGGCATTTTTAGGTTTTGTGAGTATTTCTATAAGCGCGTCTTCATCAAGCTGATTTAAAGTTGCTACAACAGGAAATCTTCCAACAAACTCTGGAATCATGCCATACTTTATTAAATCTTCTGGTTCAGCTTGAGAAAGCACATTTTCTTCATTTATTTTCTTTGTCTCAGATAAAAATCCAATAGTTCTTTTGCCGATTCTCTTTTTTATAATCTCCTCAAGTCCTACAAAAGCACCACCACAAATAAAAAGTATATTTGTTGTATCAAGCTGAATGTATTCCTGCTGAGGATGTTTTCTTCCACCTTGAGGAGGTATGTTTGCTAATGTGCCTTCTACTATTTTTAAAAGCGCCTGTTGTACCCCTTCACCAGAGACATCTCTGGTTATTGATGGGCTATCAGATTTTCTGCTTATTTTATCTATTTCATCAATATAGATTATTCCAATCTGCGCACGCTGTATATCAAAATTTGCATTCTGAAGAAGTTTAAGAAGAATATTTTCAACATCTTCTCCAACATAACCTGCTTCTGTTAGAGTTGTTGCATCAGCAATTGCAAATGGAACATCAAGAAATTTTGCAAGTGTTTGAGCTAAAAGAGTTTTACCAGTTCCTGTAGGTCCTATGAGCATTATATTACTTTTTTGAATTTCATCAGATGAAGTTCCTTTAAAAATTCTTTTGTAGTGGTTGTAAACAGCAACAGAAAGAATTTTTTTAGCTCTTTCCTGTCCTATAACATAATCATTTAAAAACTTATGAATCTCCTGTGGAGTTGGAAGGTCCTGTTTTATTCCTTCAAGATGCTCAAATCTTTCTTCTTCAAGAATTTCATTACAGAGAGAAACACATTCATCACAGATATAAACACCATTTCCTGCAATAAGTTTTTTTACTTCTTTCTGTGATTTTCCACAAAAAGAGCATCTTAATGTTTCTTCATTTTTCTTTGCCATGCTAACACCTTATTTTTTTATTGAACTAATAACTTCATCAACAATTCCGTAAAGTTTTGCTTCCTCAGCTGACATAAAAAAGTCTCTTTCTGTATCTTTTTGGATTTTTTCAATTGGTTGTCCTGTGTGTTTTGCAAGAATATTATTGAGCAAATCCTTCATCTTTAAAATTTCTTTTGCATGAATCTCTACATCAGTTGCCTGTCCATAAAATCCACCTATTGGCTGATGAATCATCACTCTTGAATGAGGAAGAGCAAATCTTTTGCCCTTTGTTCCTGCTGCAAGTAATACACATGCCATTGAAGATGCCTGACCGATGCAGTATGTGGCAATATCAGGCTTTACATACTGCATTGTGTCATATATTGCAAGTCCGCTTGATACCATTCCTCCGGGTGAGTTTATATAAATATGAATGTCTTTTTCAGGATCTTCTGTCTGAAGAAAAAGTAACTGAGCTATTACAACATTGGCAACATGGTCATTTATCTCTGTGCCAATAAAAATAATTCTGTCTTTAAGCAGTCTTGAATATATGTCATAGACTCTCTCTGTTCTTCCTGTCTGCTCTATTACTATTGGAACAATACTCATACTGCCTCCTCTTTTTTAATTCTGTTTGACTTCTGTAAAAGTATGTCAAAAACTTTTCTCTCAAAGACACTGTTTTGAAGTGCTTCTAAGGAACCATCTCTTGACATATAGTATTGAACAACTCCCTGTGGAGTTATGCTATATCTTCTTGCAATATTCATGATTTCCTGTTTAAGCTCTTCTTCAGAAACAGAAACTCCTTCTTTTTCACCTATAAGATCAATAAGAATGTATGCTTTAACATTTCTTTTTGCTCTTTCTGATATTTTATCCATGTGTTGTGTTATATCAAGACCTAAGGATTCATATTCCTCTGTTATTCTTTTCATCTCCATCTCTACAAGTCCTTCAGGAAGTTCAAAATCATAGGTTTCAAGAAGTTTTTTAAGTATATCAAATTTCTGCTTTTCCAAAGCCTGCTCTTTTTTAGCATTTTCAAGACTTTGTCTTATGTATTTTTTAAGACTGTCACTATCTTCAAAACCAAGCTCTTTATGTAGTTCCTCCAAAGGAATGTTCTGTCTTCTCTTTACTTCTTTTATCGTAATTTCAAAATTAACCTTTTTGCCAGCAAAATCAGCAATAGAGTCTTCCGGAAAATCTATTGTTAGACTGAAAGTTTCATCTTTTTTCTTTCCTTCTATCGCCTTTGAAAAATCTTCTGGAAAAGGTCCTGCACCAAGTTTATATATATAATCCTTTGCTTCTTTACCAATATCTGTGGTATAGTCAATTACAACAAGGTCTTCAGACATGGCAGGATCTTCTGTAGGTTCATAGGTACCTCTTTCCTTAGAGAGCCTCTGAAGCACTTCTTCAATCTCTTCCTCTTTTACTTCTGTTGATATCTCTTCTACTTCTATATTGTCGTAGTTAAGATTTTCAATATCTGGTCTTACCTCAACAACTAATTCAAAAGAAAGAGGCTCATTTCTCTTTATATCAATAGCATCCTCAGCCATAGGAGGAAGCAAAGGTTTTATTTTTGTCTCTTTTACTGCTTTTTGGTAAGATTCTGAAACAAGTTTTTCAAGAACATCAGCTTCAGCCTCTTTACCGAATTTTTTTTCAATAATTGAAATCGGAGCTTTGCCAGGTCTAAATCCTGGAATTTTTGCCTTTTTTTGAATTTCTTTTAAAGCTTTCTGAATTTCTCCTTCAACTATATCTGCTGGTATTTCAATTTTCAGTCTTTTTTTAGTTGCTGAGATTTCTTCAATTCCTTTTAACACTTTCCCTCCCTAAGCATGGTTTTAATTTAAGTTTAAAAGTCAAAGAGAATTTTTGTCAATTAACTGGCAGTAACAAATCCTTATAAATGGCTCTTACAAGGTTAAACAGTTTTATATATTCTTCCTGAGCATAGTCTCTATAAGTATTTATATTCGGGCTAAAAGAGTTGTTTTTGAAAATCAAGGTAACTTCTCCATAAATTCCATATTTGAGATAAATTCTGTGTGAGTAATCTTTCGTGGTTGCAAGGACAAGCTTTGCAAGCCCTATATAACCTGGATCAAGATTAATTGTGCGATTCCCGTCTTTAGAAAGATTCTGTTCAATCTTATTTGTTTGAATTTTTATCCGAGCAATATCACCTTCAGAAATAAGATTTTTGAAAAATATAAATCTTCTCCATATTGGACTACCAAGTTCTTTGGTATAATAATCTGAATAATTCCATGGTGTAGGAGAAGACTCTAAGAATATTTCTCCAAATTTTTCTTCTAAAATTTTTAAAGCTTTGTAGTATACTTCTTTATCACTGAAAAGTGTCGCAATAAATAGTAAAACCTTTTTAGGCTTTCCAGGCTTACCCATTACATCAGTACTTGCCTTAAATGTGGAATTATATGCGGATTATCCCACTGCACAGGTCCTAAAATTTTGTGTCTTAAAATTCCCTTTTTATCTATAAGAAATGTTTCTGGAACCCCTTTTATTCCGTAGATTGTTGAAACAACTCCATCGTCAATCAATACAGGAAAAGTATAACCTTCTTTTTTTACCATTTCAGTAACTGTGAGAGGATTGTCCTTATAAAGAACTGTAATAAATACTAAGTCATCTGGTGTTCCATTTTTGCTCAAATAAGACTGTATTGACTTTTTTTCTTCTCTACAATCATTACACCATGATGCCCAAAAATTGAGAATAACAATCTTCCCTTTTAAATCCTCAAGCTTCCATTTTTTCCCGTTAATATCTTTAAGCTCAAAATCTGGAGCAGGAAATCCGACCTTAGCATTTTCTTTAGTATATGAGCTATTCTTTTTTATGAGAATGCTCCCTGTAATAATCAAAGCAAGTAGAATAAATAAAATCAAAAATACATTTTTTTTCATCTTTCCTCTTAATTCACAGAAGTTGTTACTTCTTCCTGGACTTCTTTAAATTCTATATTATTGTTATTTAACTCAACTTTTATAAAGTCTGCACCCTTAAAATTGCCCTTAAGAATTTCCTCTGAAAGAGGATCTTCTATCTCTCTGGCAATAGCCCTTCTCATAGGTCTTGCACCATAAGCTGGCTGATAATATTTATTCAAAATCCAGTGTTTAACCTCATCTGAGACAGCAATTACAAATCCATATTCTGCGAGTTTTTTATTTGTTTCAGCAATTAAAAGGTCAATAATAGCAAGCAAATGGGATTCTTCAAGAGGATGAAATACAACAATATCATCAACTCTATTGAGAAATTCAGGATTAAATGTCTTTTTGAGTTCATCAAAAACATTGTCTTTAATCTTTGAATATACATCTACAGAATCAGATTTACGAAAGCCAAGAGGTGTTGATTTTTCAATCAATCTTGCTCCAATGTTTGATGTCATTATTATAATCGTGTTTCTGAAATCTACCTTCCTTCCAAAACTGTCTGTAAGTACACCTTCATCAAGTATCTGCAAAAGCAAATTAAACACATCTGGATGAGCTTTTTCAATTTCGTCAAATAGAACAACAGAATAAGGTCTTTTACGAATTTTTTCTGTAAGTTGACCACCTTCTTCATAACCAACATAACCAGGAGGTGCTCCAATGAGCTTGGATACATTAAATTTTTCCATATACTCTGACATATCAAACTTGATTAAAGCATTCTCATCATTAAACATGAATTCTGCAAGAACCTTTGCAAGTTCGGTCTTTCCAACTCCTGTAGGTCCAAGAAAGAAGAACGAACCTATTGGTCTATTTTTTGTCTTTAATCCTGCACGAGAACGTCTTATTGCTTTACAAACACTTTTTATTGCTTCATCCTGTCCAACAATCCTTTGATGCAAAATTTCTTCCATTTGAAGCAGTTTTTCAGACTCTGTTTGTTCAAGTTTATAAAGTGGAATTCCTGTCATCTTAGATACGGTATATGAGATGTCATCGGCTGTAACAAGAGGAACTTCTTTATACATTGAGTCTTTCCATTTTTTGTAATTTGTTTCATATATCCTTTTTAATTTGTCTTCTTCATATTTTGCCTTCTGTGCTGAAGACAAATCATGGAGTTTTATATATAAAGACTTTTCTTTTGAAATTTTAGCAAGCTCAAACTCAAGAGATTTCAACTCCTGAGGCATTATAGACCTTCTAAGCTTAATTCTTGAGGCAGTCTCATCTACTACATCTATTGCTTTATCAGGTAGATATCTATCTGTAATATATCTATCAGAAAGTTTAACAGCTGCTTCTACTGCCTCATCTGTAATTTTTACCTTGTGATGAGATTCATATTTTTCTCTAATTCCCCGTAATATTTCTATTGTTGTCTCAACTGTGGTTGGCTGAATATACACTGGTTGAAATCTTCTTTCAAGTGCTCCGTCCTTTTCTATATATTTTCTGTATTCTTGAGGAGTTGTGGCACCAATACATTGCATTTCTCCACGTGCCAAAGCTGGTTTTAACATATTTGACGCATCAACAGAACCTTCTGCAGCACCTGCTCCAATTATTGTATGAAGCTCATCTATAAATAGAATAATATTTTCAGATTGAGTTGCCTCTCTGATTACTGCCTTAAGTCTTTCTTCAAACTGTCCTCTGTATTTCGTACCTGCAATCAATGCCCCAAGATCAAGAGCAATAATTCTCTTGCCCAGTAAAATATCAGGAACATCTCCCTCAATAATTTTCTGAGCAAGCCCTTCTACAATTGCTGTTTTACCAACTCCGGGTTCGCCAATTATAACAGGATTATTCTTTATTCTTCTTCCAAGAATCTGAATAACCCTCTCTATTTCATCCTCTCTTCCAATCACAGGATCAAGCTTACCTTCAAGAGCAAGTAAGGTTAAATCTCTTCCAAATTCATCAAGCGCTGGCGTATTTGTTTTTCTCTTTTCTCTCTGAGGTGTGCCCTGAAAATGAGGTCTTATAGAAAAATTAATCGTTAACTGCCTTGCAGCAAGGAGATTAATCCCAAGAGTTCTTAAAACCTTACCAGCTATTCCTTCTTCTTCTTTAATTAAACCGAGAAAGAGATGTTCACTCCCAATATAGGGATGCCCCAAAAGTCTCGCTTCTTCAATAGCATTTTCAAGAACTTTTTTTGCTCTTGGTGAAAAGGGTATCTCTCCATAGGTTAAAAGATTACCTTCATTTGTCACTCTTTTCTCAATTTCATATCTTACATTCTCAGGAGCGATACCAATTTTTCGCATTATAGCTACAGGGATTGATTCTTCTTCTCTTAAAATTGCAAGAAGTAAATGTTCTGTATCAAGAAACTCGCTATTTCTTTTTTCTGCTTCTTCTCTGGCATAGAGAATGATTTTGCGGCCTTTTTCTGTAAACTTCTCAAACATTTTAAAGCTCCTTTAAGTATTTTTGCTTCTAAATCAATATTAATTTGTTTGTTTGCTCTATGTCAATTCCTTTACTTTACTCTGAAAAATTCTTCGGTCATTGTGTAATAGAAAGAGATATTGGTTGAAGTCTAACTTGTTTAAAATGAGGCAGTCTTTGTTTTATGTGAGATAAAATAAATATACAGCAGAAACAAACTGAATAAATTTATAAAGATTTTCTGAAAGCTCCTCAGGTGATGAGTCAAGAAATAATTCATCTTCTTTAATCTCTATCCCTAATTTTTTTGTAGCGAAAACAACTCTTTCTCTCTGTCCTCTTTCATGGGGACGAAAACTTCTTAATATAAATCCATCATCACTTAGAAAATAATCACCTGTATCTTTTTTCCTTAATATTATTTTTTAACATTTTTGACTGTTTTGCAGCTATTGGAATATTTAAAACACAGGCACCTTCACCAGTTATCCTATATTGAATTGAAGAACTCAAAAATTTTATAAAACCATCAAAAATTTCTTCAGCCTCTTGAGGCTCTATAGGCTCAGTTGTAGTTAACAGGGTACCAAATAAAAATTCCTTTATAAAATTTTCTGCCTCTTCCTTTACCTGAATATCTTCAGGAGCTTCATTCCACATAATTCTGCATGACCTGAACATAGGACTGTAAATTATTTCTCCTGATGCTATCTTTTCATTTAATTGCATATCAAATGGCAAGGAAAATGTTGTTTTATCCTTTGTGACTTTTCTTTTATCACGATAAAATGTTATTCTTGTTTTTCCAACCTTTGGAAGAATAACAATTTTTGTAATTAAATTCATGAAATGAAATATAACATATTTAGCTAAGGTTGAGCTACAATAAATGTAAATGTTATCATAAAACTCATATGACTATTATCAAGCCTTTTAAAGGAATTGTTTACAATCCTGAAAAAATAAATGAGGACGATGTTATGTGTCCTCCTTATGATATCATTTCTGATGAACTCAAAGAGACTCTCTATAATAAAAGCCCTTATAACATAGTAAGAATTGATTATGGAAAAAATTCACCTGATGTAGATAAATACTCTCTTGCAAAACAGTATTTAAATAAATGGTTGGAAGAGGGTATCCTTATTCAGGAAAAAGAACCCTGTTTTTACGGTTATGAAATTCATTATTCATATAAAAATAAAAAGAAAATATTAAGAGGTATCATAGGTACTGTAAAAATTGAAGAGTTTGGCAAAGGAATTTATCCCCATGAACAGACTTATTCAAAACCTAAGACAGATAGGCTAAATCTTATGAAAGCCTGTATGGCAAATACTTCTCTGATATTTTCCATATATCGCTCAAAAGAAAGAATAACATCTCAAATATTGGAAAAATTAAAAACTCCTTATCTTCAAGCAAGAGATTTAAATGGAAATATTCATAGATTATTTAAAATCAAAGAACCCGCTCAGATTAATAAAATAGTGGAAGAGTTTAAAAATAAACCCATCTTTATTGCTGATGGGCACCATAGATATGAAGTTGCTCTTGAGTTTAAAAAACAGATGAATGAACTTTATCCAGAACAAAAAGATTCTCCCTGGAATTATGTGCTTATGTTTTTAACCAATATTGAAGATGATGGTTATCTTATTTTACCAACTCATAGACTTTTAAGCACTTCTTTACCAGTCAAAGAGCAACTTGAGAACCAAAATGATCTTTTTCATTTATTTGAATTCAATAAAGATGAGGATATACAGCAAGTAATTGAAAAAATGGGACCCAAAAATATTGGAGTATATTTAAAAGATAACAAATTTTATATTCTTCAATACAAAGGACCATGCCTTGATTATTTACCTGAGGAGTTAAGATATTTTGATGTTAACATCTTGGAAGAAGTAATTCTAAAAAAAATGTTTCCTCAAAGAGAAGTCTGTTATGATATAGACATTGAAAAAGGCATAAAAATGGTTCAAGAAGGTAAATGTGATGCAATTTTTATTCTCAGAGCAACAAAAGTAGAGGAAATAGAACGAGTTGCACTTGCAGGTCTAAGAATGCCTCCTAAATCAACATATTTCTACCCAAAACTTCTTACAGGAATGGTTATAAACAGTTTTAAAGAAAATTTTAAGTAGGAGGTAAGTATGTCCTTAAGAGTTGCAATCAATGGATTTGGAAGGATTGGGAGACTTTTTTTCCGTGCTTGTTATGGTTATCCAGATATTGAAGTTATTGCAATCAATGACCTTACCGATGCATACACCCTTTCGCATTTGCTTAAATATGACTCTGTTCATGGAAAGTTCAGAGGTGCTGTAAAAGCTCAAGATAATTATATTATGGTTGATGACAAAGAAATTCAGATCTTTGCTGAAACTTCTCCTGAAAGACTTCCTTGGGAAGATTTAGAAATTGACATTGTAATTGAATCAACAGGAAGATTTACAGATAGAGCCGGTGCTTCGCGTCATTTGCAGGCTGGAGCAAAATGGGTAATAATTACAGCACCTGCTAAAGAAGAAGATATCACTGTTGTTATGGGAGTTAATCATCATATGATTGACCCTTCTCAGCACAGAATAATTTCCAATGCTTCATGCACCACAAACTGTCTTGCTCCTGTAGCTAAGGTGCTACACGAAAATTTTGGAATTGAAAGAGGTTTCGCAACAACTATTCATTCCTATACAAATGATCAGAGAATTCTTGACCTTCCTCATAAAGACTTGCGAAGGGCAAGAGCTGCTGCCATGTCAATGATTCCCACTACAACTGGTGCTGCAAAAGCTGTTGCAAAAGTACTCCCAGAACTTAAAGGAAAACTTGATGGATTGGCAATAAGGGTACCAACTCCTAATGTATCTATGGTTGATTTTGTAGTTCAACTAAGTCAAAATGTAAATGAAATAGATATCAATGAAGCATTGAAAAAAAGTTCTGAAGAACTCCTTAAGGGCATTCTCTATTATATTGAAGAACCTCTGGTTTCAATTGATTTTAACGGCTCTCCTTACTCTTCAATTGTTGACGGACTTCTTACAAAAGTCATAGAAGGCAGACTGGCAAAAGTAATATCATGGTATGACAATGAATATGGATACAGCTGCAGGGTTAGGGACCTTGTTCTTTATTTAATGGAAAAAATTTAAGGAGGTCAAAATGACACCTTTTAATAATTCTTTTGACAAAATGACAATTGAAGACTTACCTATAAAATCAAAAAGGGTCTTTATAAGAGCTGATTTTAATGTGCCCCTTGATGCAAATTTAGTAATAACTGATGACAGACGTATTCGTTCCACACTACCAACTATAAACTACGCCATTGACGAAGGAGCAAAAATAATTCTTGCTTCACATCTTGGAAGACCGAAAGGAAAGGTTGATCCCAAGTTTTCACTATCTCCTGTTGCAAGAAGACTTCAAAGGCTTCTTAACAAAGAAGTAATTTTCGCCCCTGACTGTATTGGACCTCAGGTTGAACAGCTTGTTTCAAAAATGAAAGAGGGAGATGTCATTCTCCTTGAAAATCTAAGGTTTCACATGGAAGAAGAAAAAAATGATGAAAAGTTTGCAAAAGCTCTTGCATCTTTAGCAGATTTTTATGTAAACGATGCTTTTGGAGCATCGCATAGGGCACATGCTTCCATTGTTGGAATACCAAAATTTATTCCTTCAGCCGCTGGATTTTTACTTAAAAAAGAAATTGAATATCTAAAAGGAGCTGTGGAATCTCCGATAAGACCTTTTGTGGTAATACTGGGAGGTGCTAAAGTTGGAGGGAAGATTGGAGTATTGGAAAATCTTGCAGACAAAGCAGATAAAGTAATAGTTGGTGGAGGAATGGCTTTTACATTTATAAAAGCTATGGGATACGAGGTTGGTAACTCCCTTGTTGAGTCCGATATGATAGATTTTGCTATAAAAATAATGGAAAAACTTCGCGCAAACAGGGTTAAATTTTATCTTCCTGTAGATGTTGTGATTGCTCAAAGCATAGACACAGGAGCAGAAACTAAGATAGTTCCTGTACAGGAAATACCTCAGGGCTGGCGAGGGCTTGATATAGGACCTGCTTCAGTAAAGCTTTTTACAGAGGCTTTACATGATGCAAAAACTATTTTATGGAATGGACCAATGGGAGTTTTTGAAATAGACGCATTTTCAAGAGGTACATTCGCGATTGCCCATGCAGTTGCTGATTCTTATGCATTTACAATAGTAGGTGGTGGAGATACAGACTATGCAGTGCATAAAGCAGGAGTGAGTGATTCCATTTCATTTATATCAACGGGTGGTGGTGCTGCTTTACAATTACTTGAAGGGAAAGAATTACCAGGACTTGCAGTGTTACCTTCTAAAAAGAAAGATTAATAAAAAGAAAGAGGGGAGTCATCGTGTATGACTATCCCCTCTTTTTCAAAAGCTTTTTTGATATGCTTTGGAAGATAAAACATAGATGTATGACTATCCATATCGTAAAATTTTAAACTTTCTCCCACAGAATAGAGTTTCTCATTTATTCTATTTACATACTCATCAGGATTAATTTTTTTAGAAACAAGAACAAATCCCCATGGAGCAAAAAAAGAAGGCACATAAGTAATATAGGGTCTAACATATGGAAATACCTGTTTAAGAGTAGAAACAATTGAAACAAAAACCCTTAAGTTATTTACAGAAGCAGAAGCAGATTGCGTAACCATCATGCCTTTTTCTGTGAGAGCTTCTTTTACTTTTTCATAGAACTCCTTAGTATAGAGCAGATAAGCAGGTCCTCCTTCTGCTGGTTCAGGTAAATCTATTATTATTACATCAAAATAGTTTTTTGTTTTTTCAATATAAGACCTTGCATCATCTATAACCAACCTGACCCTCGGATCGTCAAAAGCACCGCTATTCCATTCTGGAAGATATTGTTTAGCAATTGTAATAACTGATTCATCAAGCTCTACCATGACGACTTCATTAACAGGATGTTTCAATACCTCTCTCAAAGTAGCTCCCTCTCCACCGCCTGCTATGAGCACCTTGTCTACAGATTCACTTAGAAGCATAACAGGATGAACCAATGCTTCATGATAAATAAATTCATCAACCTCAGAAGACTGCATTTTACCATCAAGAAGAAGACATCTGCCAAGATTACCAAAATGGACTATTTCAATCCTCTGATAAGGAGAGTTCTCACTATATATTATCTCCTTAAGAGAATGAAATATAATCTCATCCTCAGATGTTTGCTCAATATACCACTTGCAATTCTTCATGACATACCTTATGAGGTAGTTTCTCGTTTCTATGAGAAATTATACCTCTTTTCATCTCAACTATTGAGGGAACTTTGCACTCAAATGCTTCTATAATATATTGAGCTGCAATCTCTGGCTTTATGGTTTCTCCGCAGGTAAATACATCCACTGCAGCAAAACCATATTCTGGCCATGTATGAATGGTCAGATGAGACTCCGCAATAACAACAACCCCACTGATACCAAATGGATTAAATTCATGGAAATTAACACTAATGATTGTTGCATTTGCTTTTTTTGCGGCATCTACCAGAATGTTTTTGACACTTTCGAGATCTTTGAGGATCTCAGGATTGCAATTTTTTAATTCAATTAAAAGATGGGTCCCTAAAGCATACAATTTTCGACCTCCTCCCACAGAGATGAAAACAGGGACAAAGCCCCTGCAAACTTTATATATTACTGTAAAAAAAATTTTTTTGTCAAACAAATTTTTACTCTCTAAAATTATCAATTACGATAAGCTGAATTGAGCAATTTTTAGAGATTTAATATTGCCAGAGATTTTTAAATTATCTGAATATTGTCAATTAAAGCCATCTCAAGCATAGGAAAAGGATATTTAGATAATGTTACTGCTTGGTAACGTATTAAATAAAATAATGTTACTACTTGGTAACAATAGTGAAATTTTGCCTTTGATTTTTGTTCATTTTTTGTTTGGTATGTATTTTGCTGTTGTTTTTTATTAACATGTCTATAATGCTAATAATGGTATAT
The DNA here is from genome assembly GCF_006538445.1 of Thermodesulfovibrio sp. Kuro-1. Classification (NCBI taxonomy): domain Bacteria; kingdom Pseudomonadati; phylum Nitrospirota; class Thermodesulfovibrionia; order Thermodesulfovibrionales; family Thermodesulfovibrionaceae; genus Thermodesulfovibrio; species Thermodesulfovibrio sp. Kuro-1. Next base: position 153,139 of record NZ_BJKS01000002.1, read on the forward strand.
GATGTTCTTGCAATCTTCTTAGTAGCAAAGGAGTGATAAATTGGAAATTGCGTTATCTCACAATATATTGATTTTAAGGAGATTGCAAGAGGCTGACAGTCTTTAAATTTTTTTAAATGAAAGGAGGTGAGAAATTAGTTTTATTTTAGTTTTATTTTTTTCTTTCCTTAAAAATTTTTAGAAAGGAGGTTGAAGTATGGCAGAGCAAAAAAAAGGTGTTAGCGAAGATTGGTTGGCGTTTTGGTTAGCGATCGTTATATTTCTCATTTCTCTCTTGGCTTATACAGGCACTGACCCGCTTGGCTGGGTTGTAAGCACAAAGGAATGGACTGACTCAAGTAAAGCAATAGCTCCAACTGGAAAGATTTATCAATCTGTTAAAGGAGAAATTACAAAGATTGATGGCAACAAACTCACAATTAAAAAGGCTGATGGTAAAGAGGAAACTGTCACAGTTAAAGACCCTACACCTTATAAAGTAGGTGATACTTATGAAAAGAAAGGACTTTCAGGGTTTGCTTCTTTAGTGTTAACCTACATCTTTATGGCGGTTGTTTTCACAATTGGTGCTGCTTTGATGCGAGCAAATTTAGTGAAGTTCAATATCGGTTTCTTCTTTGTTTTCTGGCTTAGCTATCTGTGTTGGTTTATAGGTCACTATGCCTATTTTGCAGCAACAGATGCAAAGAAAGCAGGAATTCCATGGTCTCTGAAACTAACAGGAGAAGGTGGTTTTATATTTGCTCTCCTACTTGGACTTATTGTCGGAAACTTCTTTAGACCCTTTGCTAAATTCATAGGTGAAGCCCTTAAACCAGAGTTTTACATTAAAACAGCAATCGGTTTAATGGGAGCTCTTCTTGGATTAAAATCAGCACAAGCATTCGGACTTGCCTCAGCGGTTTTATTCAGAGGTCTTTGCGCTATAGTGGAGGCATATCTTATTTACTGGGCACTTGTCTATTTCATAGCAAGAAAATGGTTTAAGTTCAGTAAAGAATGGGCAGCTCCGCTTGCATCAGGAATTTCAATTTGCGGTGTTTCTGCTGCAATAGCAACAGGTGGAGCAATTAAGGCAAGACCTGTAGTTCCAATTATGGTTTCCTCTCTTGTTGTTATATTTGCTGTTGTTGAGCTCATAATTCTCCCATTCTTTGCACAGGCATTCCTCTGGAAAGAACCAATGGTTGCTGGTGCATGGATGGGACTTGCTGTTAAGACAGATGGTGCAGCTTTTGCATCAGGTGCGGTTGTTGATGCACTTGTGAGGGCAAAGGCTGAGACAGCAGCTGGAATTAAGTACGAACCAGGATGGATGCTCATGGCAGCATCAACAACAAAGCTCTTTATAGATATCTTTATCAGTATATGGGCATTTATTCTTGCCTATATCTGGTGTGCAAAGATTGAGTGCAAACCTGGTGAAAGAGTAAGTGCTACAGAAATATGGAGAAGATTTCCAAAATTTGTAATGGCATATGCAGTCACATTTATAGTAATTTTACTTATTTCTGCTCCTCATGCACCAAAGATTCAACCTGTAGAAGCTCAGATTAATAAAATAAAGAAAGAAATTACAGCAACAGAGAAACAGCTTGCTACTGTAACAGACCCTGCTCAGCAGACAACACTAACAGCAAAGATAGATGAAAAGAAAAATAAAATTAAAGAACTTGAAGCTTCAATCAAGGATTCTAAAAAAGTTATTTCAGATACAAATGTTGCAACCGCAGGAACAAATGCTCTGAGAGTGCTTTTCTTCTTAATAACATTCTTCACAATCGGTGTAATGTCTGACTTCAGAAAACTTTGGGAAGAGGGAATTGGCAGACTTGCTCTTGTTTATCTGATATGTTTATTCGGATTCATACTCTGGATTGGTTTGGTAATTTCTTACATATTCTTCCACGGAGTAAAACCTCCGATAATAACAGGATAAAGGAGGTATACTATGGTAGATGAAGCAAAACTCAAAGAAGAACTTGAAAAAATGGAGGCAGAGTATGAGCCTTTGCTTCCTATTGAAAAGAAGCTTATAATCTGGAGCATAGGACTTGGTATAGGTTTACTTTTTATTCTTGTCTGGGTAAGCTACACTTTCTTTCCAGCATCCCACGGATAATAAAAAAGCGGGAGGGCAGTCCCTCCCGTTTTTTTATACCTTTACAAAATTCAGCAAAACTTTACGAAGATAGGAGAAATCTCCTCTTTTTTACGGAGGAGACCCTCCAGGACATTGTCCCTCAGAGTGACGACGTAGGCAACATTCCTAGGAGCACGAGCGACAAGGAATCTACTCCATTTTTTTATTGAACCAAAGAGAGATTCTTCATACCCATTGAAAGTGCTCGGAATAACAAAAGAAAAAGGAAACCTCGGCTTACAGGATGACCCTTTCGGATCAAATTCGTCAGGGTTATTGAGACCCATCGGAATAACCTTTAGTGATTGAAGCGTATCGATTCTATAATCTATTGATTTTCTAAATTTAGGTTTTTGAATTTTTGAATGGTCTATAAGTAAAAGGGAGAGGTTGTTGCTCTCCCTTTTACTTATTTAGTATATGCTGTTATCTTGGTATAAGTTTTGTAGCAAGCTGAATTCTTATTGTTGCTCTTTCCAAAGCTGCTTGTGCCCTGGCAAGATCAATATCTGTCTCACCAGCCTGAGCCTTACGAAGTCTTTCCTCTGCACGTGCTAAAGCTGCTTTTGCTCTTTCTACATCAATCTCTTCAACTCTCTCAGCACTTCCAACCAATACCAGAACTCTATCATTTAGCACTTCGCAGTATCCTCTATTAACAAAAAGATAATGCATCTGCCCATCTTTTTTATATGAAAGAGAACCAATTCTTATAGCTGTCATAAAGGCACAATGCCCTGGAAATACTCCAAAATCTCCTTCCGCGCCTGTAGTATAAACCTCATCAACTTCTTCGTTTATTACTTCTCCATAGGGAGTTATAACTTCTAACTTCAATTTGTTTTCCATTCTCCACTCCTTTTAATTAAACCTGTCTTGTGTATCCCATCTTCTTAGCTTTCTCCTCAACTTCCTCAATTGGTCCAACCATGTAGAATGCCTGCTCTGGCAGGTCATCATATTTTCCATCAAGAATTGCTTTGAATCCTTTTATTGTATCTTCAAGTTTTACATATTTTCCGGGAGTTCCTGTAAATGTTTCTGCAACATGGAATGGCTGGCTTAGAAATCTCTGAAGCTTTCTTGCTCTTGCAACAGTGAGCTTATCATCTTCTGAAAGCTCTTCTATACCGAGAATTGCTATAATGTCTTGCAACTCTTTGTATCTCTGGAGTACTGACTGAACACCTCTTGCAACCTGATAATGCTCGTCACCAACTACTCTTGGATCAAGAATTCGGCTTGTAGAATCAAGCGGGTCAACAGCAGGATAAATACCAAGCTCTGCAATCTGACGGGAAAGAACGACTGTACCGTCAAGGTGAGCAAAAACTGCTGCAACTGCAGGGTCTGTTAAGTCATCTGCAGGAACGTAAATTGCCTGCATGGATGTAATAGAGCCTTTTGCTGTTGTGGTTATTCTTTCCTGCAAAGCACCCATTTCTGTTGAAAGCGTTGGCTGATAACCAACTGCAGACGGCATTCTTCCAAGAAGTGCGGAAACTTCGCTACCAGCAAGGGTGTATCTAAAGATGTTATCTATGAATATGAGAACGTCCTGTCCTTGATCTCTGAAGTATTCTGCAACTGTCAAAGCTGTAAGAGCAATTCTTGCCCTAACACCAGGTGGCTCATTCATCTGTCCATAAACAAGCGCAACCTGTGGCAAAACTCCAGAATGCTTCATTTCAAGATAAAGGTCATTTCCTTCACGGGTTCTTTCTCCAACACCTGCGAAAACAGAAACACCACCATGCTTCATAGCGATGTTGTGAATCATTTCCATAATAATAACCGTCTTACCAACGCCTGCTCCACCGAACATTCCCATTTTTCCACCTCTAACAAAGGGGACAAGAAGGTCAAAAACTTTAACACCTGTCTCAAACTGCTGGGTAGTTGGGGATTGTTCGGTAAATTCAGGAGCTGATATATGAATTGGATATTTATCCTGTGCCTGAATTGGTCCCATTTCATCAACAGGTTCACCAATAACATTTATAATCCTTCCAAGAACAGGTTTACCAACAGGAACTGTAATTGGCGCACCTGTATCAACTACTTTCATTCCTCTGACAAGTCCATCTGTTGAACCCATAGCAATTGTTCTAACTCTATTTTCTCCAAGATGCATTGCAACTTCCAGTGTTAAATGAAGCTCTGGAATACCCTTAGCAGGATCGCCAGGTTCCTCTATTTTCAGAGCATTCAAAACTTCCGGTAGTTGCCCTTCAAACTCGCAGTCAACAACTGTTCCGATAACCTGTACTACTTTACCTACGTTCATAATTTTTAAACCTCCTTTTATTCTTTTTTAAAATTTTTATCCTTCACTTTGTTTTAAAGCTTCTACACCACCAACTATATCCATAAGCTCTTTTGTAATTGATGCCTGTCTGACCTTGTTGGCTATTAAAGTGGTCTTTTTTATCAACTCGTCACAGTTCTTTGTTGCATTGTCCATTGCAGTCATTCTTGCTGCTTCTTCCGCTGCTTGCGATTCCAAGAGTGCTCTATAAATCTGGATTTCTATATAAATTGGAAGAAGCATTGCAAACAATTCAGGTGCTCTCGGCTCATATGTAAATGGAATAAATACTGGCTGTTCCGAAGGCTCAGAAGCTATTCTTCCCACCGGTAGAATTCTATTAATTACAACCCTTTGAGCTATTACAGACTTAAATTCATTATAGATAACTACTACCTCATCCACAGCTTCACTTACATATGAGTTAATCATTTCCTGTGTTATCATCTGAGCATGAGCATATTGAAGTTTTCCTGAAATTCCTGTCCATATATTTTTTAACGGAATTTCTCTTCTTTTAAAATAATCTCTTGCTTTTCTGCCAACAACTGAAATTGTAACATTTAAGCCTTCTTTTTTTAGACGGTCTATTTCTTTTGCTGCAACTCTCAATATATTTGTATTAAAAGCTCCACAAAGTCCTTTGTCAGATGTAATAACCAGTACTTCTACATTCTTTATAGGTCTTCTTAAAAGCAATGGCGGAACATCACCTCTTGTCTCAACTGCTCCAGCCAGATCTGATAAAACCTGTTGCATTTTGGTAGCATAAGGTCTATACCTCAGCATGCTATCCTGAACTTTACGGAGCTTGGCTGCTGCCACCATCTTCATGGCAGAGGTAATCTTTTTTGTTCCCTGTATTGCTTTTATTTTTTTCCTTATATCTCTTAATGTTGGCATTTAACTGCTCCTCTACCTTCAGATTTTATTATTAAGGCTGAAAAGTCTTCTTAAACTCTAAGATAGCATCAGTAATTTTCTGTTTCAATGTATCATCAAGTTCTTTCTTTTCCCTGATTTCCTTTCTAATGTCTTCTTTCTGGCTTCTAATGAAGCTTAAGAATCCCTGTTCAAAAGCTTTAATAGCAGAAACTGGTAGATCATCAAGATGTCCTTGAGTTCCAGCAAATATAAGCATTATCTGGTCTTCTACAGGCATTGGAACATATTGATCCTGCTTAAGCAGTTCAACCATTCTCTGCCCTCTTTCAAGAAGTGCTCTTGTTGTTTTATCAAGGTCTGCAGCAAACTGAGCAAATGCTGCAAGCTCTCTGTATTGTGCAAGGTCAAGTCTTAGCATACCCGCAACTTGTTTCATTGCTTTGATCTGTGCTGCTCCACCGACACGGCTAACTGAAAGACCGACGTTAATAGCAGGACGAACACCTGCATAGAAAAGCTCTGGCTCAAGATATATCTGACCATCTGTAATGGAAATAACGTTTGTTGGAATATATCCAGAAACGTCACCTGCCTGGGTTTCAATAACAGGCAATGCAGTAAGTGAACCTCCACCCTCTGCATCTGAGAGTTTTGCTGCTCTTTCAAGCAATCTTGAGTGGAGATAGAAAACGTCACCAGGATAAGCTTCTCTTCCTGGTGGTCTTCTTAAAATCAATGAAACCTGTCTATAAGCATAAGCCTGTTTTGTAAGGTCATCATAACATACCAATGCATGCATTCCTTTATCTCTGAAATATTCACCCATTGCGCAGCCAACATAAGGAGCAAGATACTGCATGGATGCAGGCTCAGAAGCGGTTGCTGCAACAACTATTGTGTGGTCCATTGCACCATATTTTTTCAGAGTTTCAACAACCTGAACTACGCTCTGACGTCTCTGACCGCAGGCAACATATATACATATACAGTTCTGACCTTTTTGATTTATTATCGTGTCAAGCAAAATAGCTGTTTTACCTGTTTGACGGTCACCAATAACAAGCTCTCTCTGTCCTCTACCTATAGGAATCATTGCATCTATTGCCTTAAGACCTGTTTGAAGAGGTTCTTTAACAGGCTGACGTTTAATAATTCCTGGAGCAATAACGTCAACCTTTCTTGAAGTCTTTGCATTAATTGGACCTTTACCATCAATTGGAATACCGATTGCATTAACTACTCTTCCAATGAGTTCCTCTCCAACAGGTGTTTCCATAACTCTTCCAGTTCTCTTAACAAGGTCTCCCTCTTTAACAAGCCTATCATCACCAAAAAGAATAGCACCTACATTGTCCTCTTCAAGGTTAAGAGCCATTCCATAAACACCATTTGGAAGCTCTAACATTTCAGAGGCCATGCAGTTATCTAATCCATAGATTCTCGCAACTCCGTCACCGATAGAGGTAACTATTCCCACTTCGCTGACATCAGCTTTCTTCTCAAAGTCAGCAATCTGCTTTTTAAGGTACTCGCTAATTTCTTCCATCTTAAGTTCCATAGTTTTTCACCCCTTTATAAGCTTATCTCTTAAAAGACCCAACTGGCCTTTTATACTCAAATCATACATTGTGCTTCCAACTTTAACTCTTACTCCACCTATTAATGAAGGATCAATCTCATATTGCAATTCCACATCTCTGCCTGTAATTGCCTTAAGTGATTCAACAATCTTTTGCTTGATATTTTCGGGAAGTTCTACTGCTGAGGTTACAATCCCCTTAACCTTCTTCTTAGCTTCCAGATAGAGCGCATTAATGTATCTTACAATCTCACCCAAACCTATCAGCACCCCTTCAATACTAAGAAAGTTTAGGAATTTCTTTGTTTCTTCTGGAAGCCCTAATTTTTCACAAAGATAACCAATGACTCCAACTCTCTCTTCGTCCTTAAAAGAAGGTGAAGTAAGCATATTCCTGAACTGCTTTTCCTTCTGCATAAGCATTACAACTGTTTCCAACTTAGAGACAATTTCTGGTACCTGGTCAATATTCACCAGGCTTAAAAATTGTTTAGCATATTTTTTTGCCTTTGCACCTCTTACCTTTCTCAATTTTTCCGCCCCTCTATTATTTTTATTGATTCCTGAAGAAGCTTTTCCTGCTCTTCAGGAGTTATTTTCTCCTTTAATTTCTGCTCACTTAACTGAATTGCAAGCTCAGCAGCCTCAAGCCTCAAAGCATCCTTAGCCATCTTCACTTCAAACTCTATGTTTGTCTTTGCCTGCTCAAGAATTTTCTCTTTTAATTTTTCACTCTCTTGAACAATCTGTATTTTTTCCTGCTCACCAATCTTCTTAGCTGTATCTAAAATATCTTGCACTTCTTTATCTTTTAATTTAAGCTTTTCTTCTACCTCTTGAAGTGCTTTTTGAGCAAGTTCCTTAGCTTCCTGTGACTCACGAATGCTCTTTTCAATTAACTCTTTTCTCTGTGCAAAATAATTTTTGATAGGTTTGCCTAAAAATTTAACAATTATAAAAACCAGTATAGCAAAGTTGATTACCTTAAATGCCCACTCTTTTAAGTCGCCTCCTGCATGTTCTGCTTCTGCTGCCATTGCTGAAGATGCAATCATTACTATCATCATGAATATTAAAAGCATTTTCCCTTTCATGTCCCCTCCATTTAAGCCTTTACCAGTTTATTAACAATTTCTTCAGAGAGCCTTTCAACTTCTTGTCTAAGCATATTTCTGATTTTGTCTGTTTCTGCTTTAACTTCTGCCCTGGCTTTTTCAATCATCTGAACAGCTTCTTTTTCAGCATTAGAAACAACCTCTCTCTGATAAGCAAGCCCTTCCTCCCTTAAGGCATTAATAATCTGCTTTGCCTGAGCTTTTGCTTGAGCTAAATCTGCATTCATCTGAGCAATTGCTTTTTCTTTCTTCTCGTTCATAAGTTGAGCTTCTTCAAGAGCGCCTTTAATTGTTTGTTCTCTCTGCCTGAAAAGCTCCATCAAGGGTTTAAACAGAATAGCATTAAGAATAAACATTAAAATAAAAAATTGAACCATTAATACAAAAAACCAATTGTTGAACTCTAACATACCCCACCTTCTTTCTGTTAGATTTTTATGAGATTAAAAAACAACTGCAAAAAAGAATACCATACAGAGTCTATTTTGTCAAGAAATTTTGCGATTTTAAATTTTTATGGTTTTCTTAAAATTTACTTATAAATCCCTATGAATAACAACTGGATTAAGAGAAAGGCTTCTCAAGTAATCTGCTATTTCTTCTACTAAGACCACTGATCTGTGTCTTCCTCCAGTGCATCCAATAGCTATTGTTACATAAGCTCTTCCTTCTCTTTTATAACCTGAAACCGCAAAACTCAAAAAATTCTTGATATATGTCAAAAACTCAATTGTTTCATTTTGTTTTAATACAAAATCTTTTACTGGCTTATCTTTGCCATTAAGGTCTGTTAAAGAAGGGATAAAATATGGATTGGGTAAAAATCTTGCGTCAAATATTAAGTCAGCATTGGCAGGAATACCTTTTTTGTAGCCAAAAGAAATAATAGTTATTGAAGGTGATATCTTTTCTGCTCCATACATTGAGCGAATTAAGAATTTTAGTTCATGAGGATTTAAATTTGATGTATCAATTCTTCTGTCTGACAAACATCTAAGAGGATATAACAAAGCTTTTTCCTGTTTGATTGCCTTATGTAAATCGTTATAATGAGTTGAAAGGGGATGAGGTCTTCTTGTTTCTTTATATCTCAAGAGAATCGTATCATCATCAGCCTCAAGAAATAAAACTTCTATTTTATAAATATCTTTTATTCTTTTGATAAGTTCTGTTGCTTTTTCCAAGAATTGCTGGACTCTGATATCAATTCCAATTGCAATATTTTTAAAACTACTATATTCATTCAACATCCCCAGAAATTCTAATACAATAGGAGGCGGCAAGTTATCAACACAGAAAAAACCAATATCCTCTAAGGTTCGGAGCGTAACTGTCTTGCCTCCTCCTGAAAGTCCTGTTACTATTACTATGAATTTGTCAAAATTCAAAGCAATTAAAGGTTATCTGGCAGGTTCAATTAAACCAAAATTGCCATCTTTTCTTTTATATATAACATTAACATCTCCGCTGAATGAATTAATAAAGATAAAGAAATCTTTATCCAGAAGTTCTAATTGGTCTACTGCTTCCTCAGGAGACATTGGTCTTAAATCAAATTTTTTATATTTAACAATTCTCTTAGCAGTCTCTACTTCTTCGGACAATGCGGATGGGTATTTAATTGTTTCTTTTTTATTCTTATTCTGGACTTTTTCTTTATATTTTAATACCTGCTTTTCAAGTTTCTCTACAACTTGGTCAACTGCTGAATAAAGGTCTTCAGTCTTCCCTTCAGCTTGAATTAAATGTCCATCCACCTTTAGAAGAACATCTATTTTATGCGTAAATTTTTCAGTACTTATTGTTACAATAGCCTCAGATGTGTCAGTTAAAAATCTTTCAAATTTAGTTACTCTCTTTTCAATATACTGCTTCAATGCTTCTGTCACGTCAATGTTCTTTCCTCTGATGGTTATTTTCATATCTTTCCTCCTTAATAATTTTTTAGTTTTCTTAAAGGCTTGGGTGGTATTTTGAGTTCTTCTCTATATTTTGCAACAGTTCGTCGTGCAATATCTATACCTTGTTTTTTAAGCATATCTGAAATTTCCTTGTCAGACAAAGGATTTATATGGTTTTCTTCATTTATAATCTTTTGAATTAAATCTTTGACAAGTGTAGTAGAAATGCCGCCATGGTTAGATGATAGAGCATTACTGAAAAAAAATCTAAAATTGAATAAGCCATGTTCACAAGCAAGATACTTATTGGAAGTTACTCTACTTATTGTGCTTTCATGGAGCCCAAGGTCCTGTGCTATATCTTTTAAGTTAAGAGGCTTTAAATAACTCACTCCTTTATCAAAAAACTCTTTTTGGAATTTAACCAAACTTTCGGTTACTCTGTAAATTGTTTTATTTCTCTGTTCTATACTCCTTAACAGTTCTACAGCATTTTTAAACTTTTCTCTTAAATACTTTTTTTCCTGAACAGGCAGATTTTTTTCTGTAAAAAGCTCTCTATAAATTTTGCTTAATCTCAGCTTTGGAATGCCTTCGTCATTCAATATAATCTGATATTCACCTTCAACTTTAGTTACATACACATCAGGCACTGGAATATTAACCTGTGTTTTAGAAAAGTTTCTCCCCGGTCTTGGTTCAAGTTTCTCTATAATTTTTACAGACTTAATAACTTCATCAATTGAAATGCCAAATCTTTTTGCGATATTTTCATATTTTTTCTTTTTTATATCTTCAAGATGTTCTTCAATAAAAGATTGAACCAGAGTATCTCCCAGTCCCAGTGCTTTAATCTGTAGGATTAAACATTCTTTAATATCCCTTGCTGCAACTCCCGCCGGATCAAATTCCTGAACAAGAGCAATTGCCTGTTTAACAGTTTCATTGTCTGTATCTGACATTTTTGCTATTTCTTCTTCTGTAGCCTTAAGATACCCATCCTCATCAATATTTCCTATAACCACTTCAGCAACTGCTCTTATTTTATCTGGAGCTTTACTTAATCTTAATTGCCACAATAGATGTTCCCATAAGTCAGTAGTTGTGGAGTAAAAAAGTTCAAAAGATGGCTTTTCTTCTACGCCAGGATTAAAATAGCCAAGATCTCTGCCATCATCTGCCCTTTCAGCAAAATACTCATCTATCATTATTTTTTCCAGCTTATCAACAGCTACAGGTTCTTCATATTCTTCAGAAGAAACTTCATTTTCCTGAATATTTTCAGTTTCTTCATCCAGTTCAAGTATTGGATTTTCCATTAACTCAAGCTGAATATATTGACTCAGCTCAAGCTGTGGTAACTGAAGAAGCTTGAGTTGAAGTTGAAGCTGGGGTGTAAGTGCCAGTTTTTGAGTAAGTCTTAAATCAGTTCTTTGTTCAAGTCCCATTATAGTTTAAACTCCTCTCCAAGATAAGCTTCTCTTACAACAGGATCATTAACAAGAGTATCTGGAGAGCCTTCAGCAAGTAGCTTACCATTGTGGATTATAAAAGCTCTATCTGTTATGGAAAGAGTTTCTCTTACATTATGATCTGTTATTATTACTCCAATTCCTTTGTCTTTAAGGTGCTTTATTGTTTTTTTTAATTCAACCACAGCCAAAGGGTCTATGCCTGCAAAAGGCTCATCAAAAAGCATAAAAATCGGTTTTAATGATATCGCCCTTGCAATCTCAGCCCTTCTTCTTTCTCCACCTGAAAGCTTGTAACCTTCTCTGTCCGCAAACTCTAACAGATTAAATTCTTTAAGAATATCATTAACTTCTTCATCAATCTTAGCTAAAGCATCTTTATCATTTTCATATTTGATTTCAAGAACAGCTTTTAAATTATCCCTAACTGTTAGTTTTCTAAATATAGAGGGTTCCTGTGGAAGATAGCCTAATCCGAGTTTTGCTCTCTCATAAATTGGCATTGATGAAATATTTTTATCATCAAGAAAAATGTTTCCATTATCAGGCTTTATTATTCCTGTTATCATGTAAAATGTTGTTGTTTTTCCTGCACCATTAGGTCCTAATAAACCAACAACTTCTCCACTTTCTACTTTAAAGCTGACACCTTTAACCGCTTCCTTTTTACCAAAGCTCTTTTTTAATTTTTCAACTTTCAGAGTATTGCTCATTTTTCTGATTTTTTCTCTTTCAAGTAAACTTTACTTTTTTCTACCAATGACCTGTCATCTTTCATAAAATATGTTATTTTTTCTCCTGTAACAAGATTTTTCCCTTCTGTTGCCCTGGGTTCTCCTGTGAAAATTACTCGTTCCTCTGGTTCAGGATAGTATGTTGCTTTATGGGATGTTATAACTCTATCTCCTTTTACAAGCTTTACATTTCCTATTGCTTCTATCATTTTTATATTACCGCCTTTTTGTTCATCTTCATAATATACAATCATTTTGGCAGCATATAAAGTAACTTCTCCTCTTTTAGCCACAACATCTCCTTCAAATGTCGCTGTCTTTGCTTTGCTGTCATTAATAAGAGTTTTTGAAGTTATTATTATAGGTTGAGGCATTTCCTTTTTCTCTTCAGCAAGAACTGGATTAATAAAAAGAAGAAAAATTAATATAGCTATAAGACTACTTCTTGGAATAGACAATTGCTACCACCCCTTTCTTTAATTCTATCAAATCTGCACTGGCTTTACCAGAACTTCCTTCTATAGAAAATTTACTACTTACAACTTTAAGGGGTTTCTCTGAATAAAGGGTCTTGTCCTTTGCACTCCAGTATGCTTCTGTGCCATAAACTCTATAATCCTTTGAAAGCCCTTCAATTCCATCAGTCAAAATGAGATCACCTGATTCAGGATAGTAAAATCCTCTTTGAGACTTTACAGTAAATTCCTTTTCAGGAAAAAACATAGTGAGATATTTCATATCCATTAATTTTCCATCATCGCTCATAAAAGCTTCTTTTGAGGAAAGTTGTAGCTTCACCTGCCCATCCTTTTTTTGAATAAATTCTGCATCTTTAAAAAAAGAGCCTTCCATTGAGACCCTTACTTTTATTTGAGATTCTTTATCCATATAATCAAGAGTTATAAGTAAAATTGCGATAACAACTATAGCAGCAAAAATTAATATGAATTTTTTCATCTCTGTTTAAATATACCATAAAAAACCTCTTAGATAATACTCTGGATAAAGAAACTGGATTGAAGGGGCAGTAGATGAAATATAGCATTCTTTACTAATCATTAAAATTTTTGACTTCAAAAAGGTATTTAGTATAAACTTTAAAATGCATTACTTTAAAAAGTGTTCAATATTTTTATTTCTTTTTCTTTTCATCTTGCTAACAAAACAAGGTTATGCTCAGGTTGATTATTTTCAAAACTTTAAAGAAAGTCTTTTATCATATTTCCCTATAATTACTGGCAAGGTTATTAAATTAGAAAATAATGAATTAACTTTTGATAAAGGAGCTAAAGATGGAATAAAAAAGGGACAAAGGGTAGTTCTTTTTGAAGAAACCATGCCTTTAATTCATCCTGTTACAAGGCAGATTATAGGTAAATCTGAAAAAATAATTGGCTCTGCAGAGGTTGTAAGCGTTGAAGAAAACTCTTCCAAAGCTATAATCATAGAAGGAAATATTAATTTACCAAAAGAAAACTCTCTTTTATTTAAAATTCCTAAATCAAAAATCAAAATTTTATATGCTCAAGGAAATACAGAATGGGCAGTTGGTGAAGGTTATTACAGAGAACTAAAAAATACAGAAAGATTTGAACTTATAAATGCTCCTGTAAATATAAATGAAGTAGACAATCTTTTAAAAGAACCGCAAAATGCTGATGTTGTTCTGCTGCTTAAACAATCAAAACAAAATGGAAATATCAAACTTACTCAAGAACTTTACTGGATAAAGGATAAAAAACTTCTGTCCAGATCAGAAACCGAACTTTCTGCTGTAGCCATCAATGAATTAAGGAAAAAATATGCTTCATTGATAGTTCCTGAAGGTCATACTCTTCTTTCATTTAGATTATCAAGAGGAGTTAATAGAGTTGCAACAGGAAATTTTGATGGTATCAGTCAAAATCAAATTTTAATAGCATCTGATAATGAAATAAGTCTATATCTTATAGATGTAGATCTAAAACTCAAAAGCAACTACCTAATACCCATAGGTGGAGATATATTATGGTTTGATACAGGGGATATTGATAAAGATGGTAAAGATGAAATAATAGTAACAATCAAAAAAGATGATAGAGTTGTCTCATCAATAATTAAATGGGTTGGAGATGGATTTGTTGAAATCTCAAGAATAAATGATATATTTTTAAGAATTTATGATGGTAGTCTTATTGCACAGGCTTATTCTCCCTCTGAGGGATTTAATGGTGAAATTTTTTATATACTGCCACAAAAATCAACATATCAAAAAAATAGCATTCTTAAACTGCCTGTAAAGGCAAATATTTATGATTTTTACATATTTGGAGATACTACTTTTAAATGGGAAGATGATGGCTCACTTGCAGTATACAACAACAAAGGAATCCCGCTTTGGCGTTCACAAGAACCAATGGGATTCGGACTTCAGTATGAAAAACAAACGGGAATAGCCATGTTAAGTCTTGGAAAATGGAAGGTTCAAAGTAGAATTAAGCCATTAAGCAATGGAGTAATTGTTATTGAGAAGAAACCTCTTTTAGGTTTTGTAAATGCCTCAACTTTCGGATATAGAAGTTCTAAACTTCAGTTACTTCAGTGGACAGGAATAGGAATAGAACAAACAGATATAACAGACGAGATGTCAGGCGAGATACTTGACTATGCTGTATCATCAGATAAACTATTTGTTCTGGTGAAGCCTCCTTTTGGCTTTAATCCTAAAAGAATTCTTCAGGGAGAAAGTCCCTTTGAAACAATTCTGCATATCCTTTCTTTTAAGTATTAAAAATGAGCAGATTTATAAAACATGTTGGAATAATAATGGATGGAAATGGAAGATGGGCGCAGTTGCGAGGACTACCAAGATATGAAGGGCATAAAAGAGGAGTAGAAAAAGTAAAAGAAATTATCCGCTCTGCTATTAGATTAAATATAGATGTTCTTACTTTCTATGCATTTTCAATTGAAAACTGGCAAAGGCCCAAAAAAGAAGTTGAAATTATAATGGATTTACTTCAAAATCATTTAAGGAAAGAAACTCAAACATTTATATCCCAAGGAGTTAGATTTAAAATGATAGGAAATCGTGACATGATTCCAAAAAATATTCTCAATGTAATAGAAGAGACAGAATCAGCAACCAGTGAATGTAAAGAACTGATTGCGCAGTTTGCAATTAGCTACGGAGGCAGGGATGAGATTATAAGAGCTGTTAAAAAAATTATTATAAACAATACAGTCCCTGAAAAAGTTGATGAAGATTTTTTTTCTTCCATGCTTGATACAGCAGGAATTCCTGAACCTGACCTTATAATTAGAACTTCAGGTGAACAAAGAATCAGTAATTTTCTTGTATGGCAATCTGCATACTCAGAGTTTTATTTCAGCCAAACTCTATGGCCAGATTTTACTGAAGAAGAGTTTACAGAAGCAATTCTTGATTTTCAAAAAAGACAAAGGAGATTTGGAAAAGTCAGTGAGTTTACAAGGACATAAAAAAAGACTTCTTGTTGCAGTTGTTGCTTTGCCAATTTTAGTTTTATTTATCATTAAACTTCCACCATATTGCTTTCTTGGTCTTTTAGCAGTTGTAAATATTATTGGAATGTGGGAGTTTCTAAAAATGTATAGAACTTCCTCTTTCTGGATTGCTTTAGGTGTTATTATTTCACTGATTATTTTCCTGTTAAACTGCTTCAATTTTCAATATGCATTACACTATTACGCCTTAACTTTTATAGCAATCACAGTTATACGATTATTGTCAAAAAAAGATCCTCAAGGGTCTCTACAGGAAATCTCTCCCTTAATTACAGGACTTCTATATATTCCAACTCTAATTTCTTTTCAGTGGTTTTTAAGAGAACATGGATGGCAGTGGATAATCTATCTTTATGGTGTGGTCTGGGCAGCGGACTCTTTTGCTTATTATATAGGCAAAGGTCTGGGAAATCGTAAACTCTATCCTGAGGTAAGTCCCAAAAAAACATGGGCTGGAGCTTATGGTTCACTACTTGGAGGCAGTCTGGCATCTATAATTTTAGGCTATATCTTAATTAACAAAACTTTTTTAAGTCTTGCTGTAGCTGGATTACTGATTGGTTTTATCTCAATATTTGGTGACCTTGTAGAGTCCATGTTTAAAAGAGATGCTGGAGTTAAGGATTCAAGCTTTATTTTCCCAGAACACGGTGGAATTCTTGATAAAATAGATGCCATACTTTTTGCAGGAGCGATACTTTATTTTGGAATGAGATTTATTTAGGAGGGGAGTTTGAAAAAGGTTGTTATACTTGGCAGTACAGGTTCAATAGGAAAAAACGCTCTTGAAGTAATAAGAAAATTCCCAGATAAATTTAAAGTATTAGGACTTGCTGCAAAAAGCAGTGTTAATATTCTGGAAGAACAGATTAAAGAATTTAACCCTCAATATGTAGCAGTATTTGATAAAAAAGCCTGTGACGAATTAAGGAAAAAAGTCAAAAATTTAGAAATACTTAAAGGAAATGAAGGAATTTGTAAACTTGCAAAACTAAAAGAAGCAGATATAATTCTTTCAGCTATAGTAGGTGCTGCAGGTCTTATCCCTACTTTTGAAGCAGTAAAAGAAGGAAAAACAATAGGAGTTGCCAATAAAGAAAGCTTTGTAATGGCAGGTGAGTTAATAAAAAAACAGGGGAAAATAAGTGGAGCAAAAATTATTCCTGTTGACAGTGAACATAGTGCAGTTTTCCAATGCATCAATGGTTGTAATAAACCCTACATAAAGAAAATTTGGCTTACAGCATCAGGTGGTCCGTTTAGAGGCAAAAAAAGCTATGAAATAGAAAATGTTACTCCTCAAGAGGCTTTAAATCATCCAAAGTGGAAAATGGGGAAAAGAATAACAATTGATTCAGCGACTCTTATGAATAAAGGTTTTGAAGTAATTGAAGCGCACTATCTTTTTGATATGCCCGCAGAAAATATTGGTGTTTTGATTCATCCACAGAGTATTATTCACTGTCTTGTTGAATTTATTGACGGAACATATCTTGCTCAGATGAGTAATCCTGATATGAAAGCACCTATTGCACTTGCGCTTTCCTTTCCTGAAAGACTTCCAGAGATTGTTCCACCAATAGACTGGAGTATCACAACTAAGCTACAATTTGAAATTCCAGATACAGAAGTTTTCCCTTGCCTTAAACTTGCCTATGAAGCATTGAATGCAGGAGGGAGCATGCCAGCAGTTTTAAATGCAGCAGATGAAGTAGCTGTTGAAGCTTTTCTGTCTGGAAGGTTAAAATTTAAAGAGATATATAAAATAATAAAAAAAGTCATGGATGCCCACAAAATTGTTTCTGTCAGCAGTATAGAAGAAGTTCTTGAAGCTGATAGCTGGGCAAGAAAAATGGCAAAAAAGGAGATTGGAGAATGAGTCTTATCTATGCAGTTATTCTTTTTGGATTTTTAATATTCATTCATGAGCTTGGTCATTTCTTAGCTGCTAAACTAAGCGGTGTTAGAGTGCTTAAGTTTTCTATCGGTTTTGGACCTAAAATTCTCGGCAAAAAAATAGGGGAAACAGAATATCTTTTAAGTGCTGTGCCTCTTGGTGGATATGTAAAAATGTATGGTGAAGAAGTAGGAGATGAAATAATTGATGAAAAAAGATCATTTAAACATCAGCCTGTTTATAAAAAAATATTCATTGTGCTTGCCGGTCCGCTTTTTAATATATTTGGCGCTGTATTGCTATTCTGGGTTATTTTTGTTCATGGTGTTCCTGTTCTTAAACCAATCATAGGAGAAATAATAGAAAACTCTCCAGCAAAAATAGCTGGATTAGAAAAGGGAGATAGAATTATTGAATTAGATAGTCAAAAAATTAATAACTGGTTTGATATGGCTCAATTCATACAGCAAAATCCCAACAAAGAGCTCATCTTTAAAATAGAAAGAAAGGGCGAAATATTAAATCTTAAAATAACTCCGCAAGCAAAGGAAGCTAAAAATCTTTTTGGAGAAAAAGTTGTTGTAGGGCAGATTGGAATAAAGCCAGCTGATGAGTTTTATATTAAAAAAGAAGACCCAATAACAGCCGTAACTAAATCATTTCAAAAGTGTTATGAAATTGTAGAGCTTACTTACCTAACAATCGTAAAAATATTTCAAAGAGTTGTATCCACAGATGTTATTGGAGGACCTATACTTATATTTCAAGCAGCAGGAAAAACTGCTGAACAGGGTTTGGTAAGTTTTTTGAGTTTTGCAGCCATAATAAGCATTAATCTCGGTGTGCTTAATTTACTACCAATTCCTGTGCTTGACGGTGGACATATTCTGTTTTTCATGATAGAAGGGATTAGGAGAAAACCTTTAAGTGAAAAATTTGTTGCAGTTTCTCAAAAAATAGGCATAGCCTTCCTTATTGCGCTTATGATGCTTGCATTTTATAATGATATTATAAGACTTTTAAATCCCTCAAAGATGCCATAATGAAAAGAGCATTTTCAGCAGGCGGAATAGTCTATAAAATTGAAGATGGTAATGTAAAAATTCTATTAATTTCAACAAAGGATGGAAAAGTATGGGCTCTTCCTAAGGGACTTGTTGAAAAAAAAGAAGACCCAAAAGAAACTGCCTTAAGAGAAATAAAAGAAGAAACAGGGGTTGATGTGAAAATTGTAGATGAATTGGGTGAAGTATCCTATTGGTTCATAATGGAAGGTGAAAGATATTTTAAAACTGTAAAATATTTTCTTGCTGAATATACAGGAGGCCAGGTAAATCCTGACTGGGAAGTTAGTTCTGCTCAATGGTTTACCATCCAAGAAGCTCTGAAAAAACTTACATACAAAAGTGATAAAGAAATTTTAAAGAAAGCCATGGAGAAAATTAATGGGTAAGATTGTCCATGCAATGAAACTAAAAAATGAAATAGATAACCTAAAAAAACAGGGCAATAAGATTGTTTTCACTAACGGATGTTTTGATATTATTCATGTAGGACATGTCAGATATCTTAAAGAAGCAAAAAAGTTAGGCGATATTCTTGTGATAGGATTAAACTCCGACAAATCAGTCAAAAAAATCAAACCATTAAGACCTATAAATCCAGAGAATGAAAGAGCAGAGGTTCTTTCATCACTTGAAATGGTTGATTTTGTTACATTTTTTGATGAGGAAACACCTTATAATCTTATTAAATTTCTTGAACCTGATGTTTTGGTTAAAGGTGGTGACTGGAAAGTTGAAAACATTGTTGGTACTGAATTAGTAAAGGAAGTCCACAGCCTTCCATATATTGAAGGCATTTCAACAACTGGAATAATTGAAAGAATTTTAAAAAACTACACAACTAAAAATCTTTCTGATGAAATAATTAAAAAGGCAAAGAATATAAAATTTTTAATTCTTGATGTGGATGGAGTTTTAACTTCTGGAGGCATCATTCTTGACAATGAAAATAATGAGCTGAAAATTTTTAATGTAAGAGACGGGCACGGGCTGGTTATGCTTCATAAATCAGGAATAAATTTAGCTGTAATAACAGGAAGACACTCAAAAGCTCTTGAAAGAAGAATGAAAGAACTGGGAATAGCTGAAGTTTATCAGGGCACGAGGGAAAAACTTAAAATTTTCAATGAAATAGTTGAAAAATACAATCTCAAAAAAGAAGAAATCGCAGCTATGGGAGATGATATAATTGATTTATCAATTTTGGACAGAGTAGGTCTTTCAGTATGTCCTCAGGATGCTCATGAAGAAGTTAAAAAAAGAGTAAACTATGTGACTGAACAAAAAGCTGGACAGGGTGCTGTAAGAGAGTTATGTGATATTATATTGAAAGCAAAAGGATTATGGGATAAATTTGTAGATGAATATAAAAACCTTTAATCTTCCCACAACATTAACAATCATAAGAATATTGATAATTCCTATTTTTATAATTGAGGCTCCTGCAAATCCTCAGTTAGGAGCTTTTCTATTTCTTATTGCATCAATCACTGATTTTCTTGATGGCTATTTAGCAAGAAAATTCAAGCAAATTACAAAATTAGGCATAATTTTAGACCCTATCGCAGACAAACTCCTTGTAATCACTGCTTTGATTATCCTTGTTGATCTGGTAAGAGTTCCTGCATGGATTGCTACTATAATAATTCTGAGAGAGTTTATTATTACAACTCTACGTTTTTATGCACTTTCAAGAGGAGTGATTATTCCTGCTGAAAAAGCAGGTAAGGCAAAAACTGTTTTACAGATGATAGCTATTTTATTTCTTTTTATAGCAGAAGAAATATATGGATTAGACCTTTATGATGTAGGACTTATTTTAATTTACATTGCCACATTTGTAGCAGTATATTCAGCAATTAAGTATCTTTTCTATTTCTGGAGGAATATTAAATGAGTCTTATTTTATTTTTATTCGCATTCTTTTTTGGTTCTATTCCATGGGGATACATAATTGGTAAATTAAAAGGAATTGACCTAAGGCACGTTGGAAGTGGAAATATAGGAACAACCAATGTTTTAAGAGCTATAGGAAAAAAAGAAGCATTAATTACACTTTTACTTGATATTTCAAAAGGAGCTATCCCTGTTTTAGTTGTAAAAATAATACCTTCTTACGGAGACAATCTATTTTTAATAGGATTAGTAGGAATTTTTTCTATTCTTGGACACTGTTATACGCCTTTTCTAAAATTTAAAGGAGGGAAAGGTGTTGCAACTTCAATTGGAGTGCTTTTAGCCTATATGCCATTAGCAGGTTTAATCACAATTCTCATATGGATAATAACATTTAAAATAAGTAAAATCTCTTCTCTCAGTGCGCTTATCTCTTTTGCTTTACTGCCTATGAATGTTTTTCTTTTAGACTATCCTGAAGAAATTAAATTTTTTGCCTTTTTATTTACTACTGTTATATACCTGAGACATATACAAAACATAAAAAGATTATTAAAAGGAACTGAACTCAAAATTGGAGATAAAAAATGAAAAAAGCTGTGATACTACTTAGTGGAGGTATTGATTCATCAACTACACTTATTATAGCAAAATCAGAAGGATTTGAATGTTATGCCCTTTCCTTTGACTACGGTCAGAGACATAAAATAGAAATTGAAGCAGCAAAAAAAGTAGCAAAACACATTGGAGTAAAAGAGCACCTTATTGTTTCTTTTGATTTAAGAAAAATCGGAGGTTCTGCTCTCACATCCAAGATGGAAATTCCTAAAGAAGAAATTGAAGGAATACCTGTCACCTATGTTCCTGCAAGAAATACTATATTTCTGAGCTTTGGATTAGCCTGGGCAGAAGTACTTCAATGTCCCAATATTTTTATAGGAGCAAATATTGTTGACTATTCAGGTTATCCTGATTGCCGACCTGAATATCTTCAAGCATTTGAAAGAATGGCAAATCTTGCAACAAAAATTTCTGTTGAAGGAACCCTCAAATTCAAAATAAATGCACCGCTTCTTTATTTAACAAAATCAGAAATAATCAAAAAAGGTATAGAACTTGGATTAGATTACTCTCTTACATGGAGTTGTTATGATCCTCAGGGTGATCCTGAAAATCCTTCACCTTGTCTTAAATGTCCAAGCTGTATTTATAGACTAAAGGGCTTTAAAGAAGCTGGAATAATAGACCCTCTCGTTAAATGATAACTCTCAGACTGCATACAAATGTAATTAAAAAAATTATATTAAGTGCTTTCAAGGCTAACAGAGGGAAATATACTTATGAAGAACTTGTTATTGATGGATTAAAAATTCTTGATATGATGAGAAATGTAGGCTGTAAAGTTACAATTGAAGGGAAAGAAAATTTAAAAGATTTAAAACCACCATGTGTTTTTATAGCAAACCATATGAGCACTCTTGAAACACTTGTGCTCCCTGCAGTTATTGGCAAGGAATTTAAAGTAACTTTTGTTGTAAAAAAATCCTTACTTAAATATCCATTTTTCGGAAAAATCTTAGCAGCTCTAAAGCCAATTCCTGTTACAAGAAAAAACCCAAAAGAAGATTATAGAATAGTAATTCAAGATGGATTTAAAAGGTTACAGGAAGGCATATCTGTAATAGTCTTTCCTCAGGCAACAAGAGAGATTGTCTTTGAACCTTCCAGATTCAATACATTGGGGATAAAGCTGGCAAAAAAAGCAAATGTTCCCGCTGTTCCAATAGCTTTAAGAACAGATGCATGGGGTGTTGGTAAAATAATTAAAGATTTTGGCAAAATTGACCCAACAAAGCCTATTTGCTTTTTTATAGGAAAGCCTTTATATATTGAAAATAAAGGGATTAAAGAACACCTTCAAATTATTGAGTTCATAGAGCATTCATTGAGAAAATGTTATAATTAACTATGTTTTATGCAGACCTTCATATTCACTCAAAATTCTCTCGTGCAACCAGCAAGGATATGAATCTTGAAACAATTGAACAATGGGCTCAGATTAAGGGAATCAAATTAATCGGCACAGGTGATTTTACACATCCTGAATGGCTCAAAGAAATTGAAAATAAACTTAATGAAGAAGGAAATGGACTCTTTACTCTAAAAAAGCAATTTAGAATTGAAGTACCAGAGTCATGTAAAGATGAGGTATATTTTATCCTTTCTTCTGAGATAAGCTGTATTTATCAAAAAAATGGCAAATTAAGGAAAATTCATCTTGTGATACTGTCCCCTTCACTAAAGGATGTTTTAAAGATAAACTATGCTCTTTCTCAAATAGGCAGCCTTACTTCCGATGGAAGACCAATTCTTGGAATAGATGCAAAAGTACTTATGCAGATTATCTTAGAGGTTTCTCCTGAATCCATGATTATTCCTGCTCATGCATGGACTCCTCATTTTTCAGTCTTTGGTTCTCAGTCAGGCTTTGACAGTCTTGAAGAATGTTTTGAAGAACTAACACCTCATATCTATGCAATAGAAACAGGACTCAGTTCAGACCCTCCAATGAACTGGCGATTAAGCAAGCTTGATAAGGTTATTCTCATTTCAAACTCTGATGCCCATTCACCAGCAAAAATAGGAAGAGAAGCAAATATATTAGATACAGAATTAAGTTACAAATCCATTATAAATGCTATCAAAACAGGTAAAGGCTTCCTTGGTACTGTAGAGTTCTTCCCTGAAGAAGGTAAATATCACTATGATGGACACAGAGTCTGTGGCATTAGGCTTTCACCTAAGGAAACAATCAAAAGAAACTACCTCTGCCCTGTCTGTGGTAAAAAAGTTACAGTAGGCGTTATGCACAGAGTTGAAGTTTTATCTGATCGTGAAGAAGGATTTAAACCACCACAGGCAGTTCCATATAAGTCAATAATTCCTTTGCAAGAAATTATTGCAGAAATAAATAACTGTTCAGTCCAGAGCAAAGGAGTATTTAATAGTTACATGAAAGCAATCATCAAACTTGGCAGTGAATATGAAATATTACTGAATAAAAATTTATCTGAAATTGATAAATTTGACTCAAAGCTATCTGAGGCAATTGAAAGAATGCGATTAGGAAAGGTGCTTTTAGAGCCAGGATATGATGGAGAATATGGCAGAATAAGAGTATTTGGTGAAAACATGGAAACAGAAATAAAAGGACAGACAATTCTTTTTTAGATGAATCTGAATAAAAATCAGAAAATAGCTGTTGAAACTTCAGACAGATATTTATGCATTTTAGCAGGACCTGGAACAGGCAAAACTCTTACAATTACAGCAAAAATTATCCATCTTTTAAATAGTGGTATAAATCCAGAAGAAATAGCTGCTCTTACATTCACTCAGAAAGCTGCTATTGAAATGAGAGAGAGAGTTTTAAACAATTTGCATAAAAAAGAAGATTTGCCTTTTATAGGCACTTTTCATCTTTTATGCATAAAACTTTTAAGAGAGTTCCTTCCTGAAAAAGAAAAATATTTTAAAATCTGTACCAGAACAATGCAAAAAGAAATTATTTCTGTTCTTAGCAATAAAAATCCAGACAAAATTATTGAAAAAATAACAAAATTTAAAAATACAGGGTTAAATCTTGATGAAAAAACTACAGAATTTTATGAAAAATACGAACAGAAAAAAATAGAATTAAATCTTCTTGACTTTGATGATCTATTGATTAAAACCTTGCATTTACTCAATAAAAAAATAATTCCTCCTCTTTTTTCTCATATAATTATTGATGAGTTTCAGGATATCAATAAAATCCAGTATGAAATTATTAAAAAACTTCTTAAAAAAGAAGGCTCTTTATCAGTTTTTGGCGATCCTGACCAAGCCATCTACTCATTTAGAGGTTCGGAAATTGATCTTTTTCTAAATTTACCTAAAGATTTCAAAAATTTAACTCTGATAAACTTATCTTTAAACTATCGTTCACAGGCAAATATCATATATGCTTCAAATAAATTTATTACAGCTAACATAAAAAGATTTTCAAAGAAAATTGAACCCTTAAGACAAAAAGGCTCTAAATTAACTTTGATTGAGGTTGAGGATGAATATGATGAGGGGAAAACCATTGTTAAAGAAATAAAATCAAGACTTGGCGCATCAGACTTCACAGAAACCTATGGAAACAGAGAAGAAACTCAATGTACATTTTCAAATTTTGCTGTGCTGGCAAGAACAAACAGGCAACTGAAAATTATTAAAGATTTTTTGGCTAAAGCAGGAATCCCTGTAAAAACAATCAGAAGAGATACTGAAACATGGATAGCTTCAATTGTAAAAAAACTTACTGAACTTATATCAGGGGGATATACATCAAAAAAAATTTTAAAAGACATACGTCTATCTGAATTTCTTGAATCTTCAGGAATACTGGAAGGACTTAATGACTTAGAGGTTTCAATGTTAAAAAATATTTCAAAATCATACGATACAGGCAAACTCTTAGAACAAATTCACGCATTTATTGATGAACTCTCAGGACTTACATCTTTTGACCTTTTCCCTGAAAACCTAAATGCAGTAAGTCTTCTTACTTTTCATGCTTCAAAAGGACTTGAATTCCCTGTTGTTTTTATAACAGGCTTTGAAGAAGGACTTGTTCCCTACACTCTTAGTTCGGATTATGACTTAGAAGAAGAAAGAAGACTTTTTTATGTTGGAATGACCCGTGCGATGAATGACTTAATAATAATCCATGCAAAAAATAGATTGATCAATGGTAAAAAGTTATCCCTACCTATTTCCTCTTTTATAAAAGAGATACCATCAGAGTGTATAGCGATAAAAGAAGTCAGAATTAAGAAAGATGTTCCTAAACAGAATGGACTTTTTTAGTTTTCTAATCCCTTTAAATTGGATAGTGATTGGAAAAAAGAATTCAGCATATGTTGTCTTAAATAAAGCATTCTATTAAATGCATTTGAAAATTCTCTGAAAGCACGGGCAGGTGATGCCTCCATTTCCTTTAAAATATCAGTGCAAAAATACCAGTTACATCTAAGTGGCCTGAGATATCTTGGAATTTTACACCCCTTCTCAGTTAGCAGATAACATGGCTCTTTTTCTTTAAGATTTCTATCTGGTACAGGAAATTCTTCTCTTAAGGCTAAAATGTAGATAAGGTCATCATATTCATATCTGCTATTTTTATTAAGACAACAGATATTTGAGCATTTTGGGCAAGTTTTTCTTGCATAAAGCTCAATAAATGGATCAAGCTTTAAAATAATGTTTTTAATCTCTCTTGATAAGGATATGGAATCCTCAAAAACTTCGGGAAAATTTTTAAAAAATGAATCAACTTTATCTACAAGTTTTTTTAGTTCCTCAATATTATTCCAGAGAAGTATTTCTCCTTTGTTAATCAAAGAAAATTTTTCCATTTGAAATATTATAAAACAAATCTTATAGATGAAGATGTTTCAGAGCTGACTTCACATAAGATTTTTTAATCTTATAAGAGTTTTTAATATATCCAACCATCAAAGCCCTTGAACATATGAGATTTATAACTCTTGGAATACCTTTTGATGCTTTGTATATACGTCTGATTGCTCCTCTTTTAAAATATACAGGTGTTTCAGCAGCCTTTTGAAGTCTAAATTTTATATAATCATCAACTTCTTCCTTAGCAAGAGGATATAGTCTAACCTTAAGGCTTATTCTTTGGTTTATCTGTGAATATTTAGATTTTAAAAGAAGATCTTCAAAATAGGGCTGAGCAAATAAAATAATCTGAAGCAGTTTTTCTTTTTCTGTTTCAATATTTGAAAGATGTTTTATTTCTGTCAGAGTTTCCTCAGGCATATCCTGTGCTTCATCAATTATGAGAAGATTTTTATAACCTGAAAGTTTTCTGTTTTTAAAATACTCTGTAAGAAATTCAACTATTGATAGTTTATTTTGAAACTTATTCAAATCAATCTCTTTATCCTGATTACTCAATTTATAAATTATTCCTCTGAGTAATTCATCAGGAGTGAGTGAAGAGTTATATATCACAATTGGAAATATTTTTTCTTCTTTAAAATTTGTTAGAACTTTTCTTATCAGCGTAGTTTTCCCTGTGCCAGGATTTCCTGTAATAAGCATAAATCCCTCACCCTTCTGAATAAGATATTTGATAGACTCAATAGCTTCAATATGACTTTTTGAAGGATAGAAAAAATCCGGGTCAGGTGTTATACCAAATGGGTCTTCTTTGAATTTATAGAAATCAAAATACTCCATTTTATCTCCCCAGTCTTGATATTAAATCATAAAGCGGGCTTAAAAGGCTTATAAAAATTACTGCAAAAAAAAGCCCAATAAATAAAATCATTACAGGTTCTATAATTTTACCAAGTCTTACAGAGTATTCCTGAAGCTTTGAGGTGTAATAATTATTTAGGAATCCAAGTTGTTCATCAAGATTACCCGAAGTCTCACCAATATCTATAAGCCTTAGTACCATTGAAGGAAAAATCCTTTGTTCTTTGAGAGACTGAGAGATTCTCTCACCTGTAATAATCTTTTCCTTTGCATTGTTTATTGCCCTTTTCATTATTTCATTGTTAACAACTTCTGCTGTCATATCTAACGCTACATCAATTGGCACTCCTGTTACTGTAAGTATTCTCATCTGCTCTGAAAATAAAGCAACTGCTCTATTGTAAAATATCTGTTTCATTACTGGCAATTTAAATAAAAGAAAATCTTTTATCCATTTTAGTTTCTCATTTTTTTTGATTAATGGCATGGAAAGAAAAAAAATCAAAGGCAAAAGAGGTAAAAGATAAAAAAATTTTTTCAAAAAGCTTCCTATCTGAATCAAAAGTTGAGTAATAAATGGAATTGCTATTCCCATACCTTTCATTGCATTTACAATCTGCGGAAGAACATATATAAGCCAAAAACAAACAGCGCCAAATGAAACAACTGCAGCGAATATGGGATAAATAAGTGCTCTTTTTATAGCTGCTCTTAAGTCCTCAATTCTTTGAAAATAGTTTGCTATTTCATCAAGACTTTTATCAAGACGTCCTGTTTCCTCACCAATTTTTATAAGATATTGAACCACTGAAGGGAAAACTTCCTTATGCATTGATATTGCTTCATTAAATGGCATTCCTTTTTCAACCATAGTTTTAATATCTGAGATGACTCTTTTAAAACTCTCTCTTGTTATATTTTCAGCTATATCTGTAAGGGCTGTAGTGAGAGGAATACCTGCTTTAAGCATTATAGATAGATTTCTTGCAAACTCAATTAAATTAACATTTTTTATCCTGCCTGAGAAAAAACTTATGAGGGGGGTAAAAATAGCTGGGATTTTTGAAAGAGATAACACATAAATGTTTTTCATTCCAAGAAGATTTACAGCCTCACCATAGTTTTCTGCTTTAATGAATCCCTTAAAAACTTTCCCTTGTTCATTAACTGCTTTGTATATAAAAACACTCATCCTACAATCCTTTCAACTTCATCAAGCGTTGAAACTCCCTCTGCAACTTTCTTTAATCCATCAATCATTAAAGGAATCATCCCCTGTTCTTTTGCAGCCTCTGTGAGTGCATTAAATGAAGCTCCTTCATAAATCATGTCCCTTATTTTTTCATTTATTATCATAAGCTCTCCTATTGCTACCCTACCAAGAAAACCTGTGTTTCTACACATTTTACAGCCTGTGCCATAATAGATTTTTTCACAATGCAGTCCTGCTGAAACAAAAATTTCTTTTTCCCTTTCGTTTAAATCCCTTGAAGTTTTACAGAATGGGCATATTTCTCTCAGAAGTCTCTGACTAAGCACTGCAAGCAAAGATGAACTGAGAAGAAATCTATCAGCACCAAGATCAAAAAGTCTTGGAATGGAGCTTACTGCATCAGAAGTGTGAAGGGTACTTAAAACAAGATGTCCTGTAATTGAGGCTCTTATAGCAATCTTAGCTGTTTCTTCATCACGAATTTCGCCAAGAAGAATTATATCAGGGTCATGCCTCATAAAATTTCTTCCTGCAAGTGCAAAGTCATAGCCGATTTTTTCATTAACTTCACTTTGTTTTGCAAAACTTATTCTATATTCCACAGGATCTTCAATTGTTATAACGCTTCTTTGAAGTCTGTTGATTTCTCTTATCAATGCATAAAGAGTTGTGCTTTTTCCAGAACCTGTTGGTCCAACTACAAGCATTATGCCATTGGGTTTTTTTATAAGCGTCTTAAGGCTTGAAGAAAGAGTTTGATTAAAACCAAGTTTATTAAGACTATAAAATTCCTCTGAACCTCCAAAAAGTATTCTTAATACAACACTTTCTCCTTCTACTGTTGGAATAGTTGATACTCTTACTTCATATTTTTTACCTATAAATGTAAAGATGAATGACCCATCCTGAGGAAGCCTTTGTTCAGCTATATCAAGCCTTGAAAGAATCTTTATCCTTGATATCAATCCTGTATGTATTGATTTTGGAAGGAAATAACCTGGCTCTAAAATACCATTAACTCTATAGAATATACTTACAACACCAGCATTTAAATTTATATGGATATCTGTTGCTCCTCTTCTTATCCCTTCTGCTAAAACAGCATCAACAATACGAGGAAAACTATCAGGAGGGATTACACCCGTTGTTAAGCTCAAATTTATCGCATCTTCTATAATTTTTTCTGTTGGATTTTCTAAAAAATAGTAAGCTTTCTCAAGTATATCTATAAAACCTTCTTCATCTGTAAGATAAGGCTTTGCTTTCTTTCCTGTTATTGTTCTTACTTTATCAAGAGCAACAATATTACTTGGCTCAGTAACTGCTATTTTAATGATTCCGTCTGTTTCTTCAATTGGAAGGAACCTTGCTGATTCTGTAACATTTTTAGGAAAAACTTTAAGAAGTCCCGTTTCAATTGGATATTCTCTTATATTTATATAATCAAGACCATGCTGAATTGCAAGAACTTCTGCAAGCTCTGATGATGTAATAAATCCAAGTGATGTTAAACACTTTCCAAGAACCTGACCTGTTATTTTCTGAACATTTAAAGCTATATTAAGTTCCTGCTCTGTTAATAACTTTTTTTCTAATAAAATATCTCCAAGTCTCATTGCGGAATAATCCTGGGTTGTAAAAGTATTACAAGCTCTGTATTTGTTTCTTCTTTATCTTTGCTTTTAAAAAGTTCTCCAACCACAGGAATATCTCCTAAAAGAGGCATTTTATTTTCCGAAAAACTCTCTTCTTTTTTAATCATTCCACCAATTATTATAATTTCTCCATCTTTTACCTTAACTGTTGTACTGAGTTCTCTCAAATCCACTCTCGGCAGCTGAATTGTTGTCTCGGCACCTGAAGAGCCAAAAGTTGCTGACTGCATTTCTATCAAATTTGACACTATTGGTGTAATTGTTAGAGAAATTTCACCTTTTTCATCAATATAAGGCACTATACCAATAATAAGACCTGAAAGAAGATTACTTGTTTCAACTGTATAAGTTATTATTGGTGAACCTGTCCCTGATGTTGTAACATTGCTCTGAGCTTTTGATATAAATGAGTAATTTCTTCCTACTGTAAAAAGTGATGTCTGCCCATTCATTATACTAACACGAGGATTTGAAAGGGTTCTTACATCTCCAAACTCTCCAAGAGCTTTTATTAAAGATGAAAATTCCTTTATAGCTGTTGTTGTTAATGAAAATTGAATCTTGGAATAAGGATCCCCAGAACCTATTACATTTGTAAATCCGGAAGTTGCTCCTCCAATACTCCATGTATGTGTTCCATGTGTCCACTCTCTTAAAAATGACCAGTCAATCCCGTATTTTAAAGATTTTGAAAGGGCAACTTCTATTACTTTGGCTTCTATAAGAACTTGCCTTGACATAACCTTTTTTACAGTTTCAAGATATTCTTGAACTCTGTTCATATTTTTCTTTGTTGCGGTAACCATTATAGTTCCTGTCATTCTATTTATTACATAACTTTCACGGGATTGACCAATAGCTGTCTGCGCCGGCTGTCCTGCGGTTGCTGGTTGAGTAACAGCTTTGGGTGCAGCAGATGTTCCAAAAATTGTAGAAAGAGCTCTTTCTATTGAATCCCAGAATTTATATGCTGTATCATCTGTTTTTTCAGATTTTGATATATTCCCTTTAAGGACTGTGGTTCCTGTGGTGCCTGAGGTGCTTGTGCTACCTGTAGTTGTGCTACCAGGAAGCTGACCTGTTACTCCGCCAAGAATATCTCCCCCCACATCTGTTGAGTAGTTTTGTTGAATTGGAATCGTGCTCAGATGAAATATTTTTGTATCTGTATCTTTTACCAAAAGCATATTTCTTTCAACTTTATAAAAATAATCAGTTGAAGAAAAAACAGCATCAAGAGCATCTTTGAGTGTTACATTACTTAAAAAAAGTGTTATGGGAACATTGGGGTCAACATCTTTTTCAATAACAAGATTTAAACCAGCATCTTTACATAAGACAAGCAAAATATCCCTCATCGGAGTCTGCCTCGCATTTACAGAAACCCTTTTCATCTTAAGTGGTGTTATGTCTTCAGTTTCTATTCTGTAGTCTGGTGGAACTTCTTTTTTTGCTACTTCTTCTTTTTTGGGAAACTCAATCTGCGGAATCTTTATCTCTCCTTTCATCTCCATGCCGCTACATGCATGAAGAAACAAAAGAAGCAATATCAATAATTTTCCAGCTTTAACCATTTTGTTTCTCCCTTTTTATCTTGAATTAAAACTTTGTCTTTAAATATACCTTTTATCTGGTATCCATTAATAGAGTCTCCCTCTCTGACAATAGAATTTCCTATTACAGCATATTTATATCTGCCTTCATAGATAAATGACAGGATTGGCAAAGGAGATTCTTTTAGTTTCAAAGGTTCTTTAAGTCCTTCTTCTATTTTCACTGTTTTTAAAGTTCCAAAAGGATTATTCAAACTATTATGAGCAAATAGCGATTTCTCTCTGATTGTAATTTCAGGCAGAGGATACTCTGCAATAGTTTTTTCAGTCTGTGTAATAAATGAAGGAGGTTTAAGCTTTAAAGATACTATAAATATTAAAGTAGAAAGTAGAAAAATAATAAGCGAAATTTTAAACTCTCTTGTCATCTTCTTGATAAAATAACCTTAATTCAGCTTTGATATCAATCCCTATTGTATTATCTTTAGAAGATAGCGTTATTGATTTAATAAAAACAAAAGGATAGTCAGTTTCTTCAAGAAAACTCAAAATATCTATAAATCTATTCCATAAAGTTTCAGACTTCAAACTCACATCAAAACTCAACTGCTTCTGGTCTTTTTTAAGATTTGATATTTCTATAGTAAACTCGGGAAATCTTGTTCTTAAAATATCTATATACTGAGCAGCGAAAATTTCAGAATTCCTTTTTGATTTTTTAGGAACTGTATCATTGGAAAAATTCTCTGAATTTACAGGAATTTTTATTGCATCAATTTTTTTATTTATTTTAATGCTTTGATTTATTTTTTGCTCTACTTTGCTGATTAAAGCTAAATCTCCTTTTAAAGATTTCTCTGTTTTATTAAGATAAATTAAAATAGAAAAAGATAACATGCAAATAGCATAAAGTACTGTTACAAAGAGAACTTTTTTCCCGATTTTTTTATTGTAAAACTCTTGTATGTTCATAAATTGCATCTATACTTAGCTCTCCTTTTGTAATATCCCAGCTTTCATTGATAATCTTAAAACCTCCTTGTTCAAGAGAAGCTTTAAAATTTAAATAAGACATTTGCCTTTCCGAAAAACTCTTTCCTACGCTTTTACCTTTTATTTTTAGTTCAGGTTTTTCTGCGTTCAATATTTCTACTGAAGTTATCTGAATGAATTCTGTTTTAGCTTGACCGATACTCTTAAGAAGATATCTCATATCAACCATGGAATTTCTTTTGTTCTGCAATTCAATGAAGGGTTTCATTTCGGTTTCAAATTTTTTTATTTTTTTGTCAATATCAAAAAATTCCTGCTCATGCTCTAATACGTATTGTCTTTGAGAAATCATTGAACTGTATATGGATTTTATTTTATAAAAAGTTTCCAGATTGTAACCAAATAAAGCTATCATAGTTATGATAAAAACAAAACTGGCATAGTTTAAGTACTTAATTGTTTTTTTAAATCTTCTGTATTGTTCTGGTAAAATACTTTTGCGTTTTAAATCTTCTCCTGACAATACCATAATAAGAGGCACTGTATATTTCTCATATTCTGGTAAGATTGATAGAAATCTGTAAGGAAGACTGAGACCTGAAAGCTCTCTTTTTTTTACTCCTATGAGAATAACCTCATTAGGAATAACTCTTAAATTTTGGATTGAATAGTTCATTGTCATATTTATATTGATTATATCTTCATCCGTTAAATCTTCACTTCCTTCAAACTCTCTCATAAGAATCATCTCAGTTTTTTCAAAAACAAAAAGAAATCTTGATTTTCCTGAAAAAAAGCAAACTATTTTATTTTTTTCTATAAGTTCTGAAACAGAGTTTACTAAAAAAATTAAAGGGATATGCAGGGGATAAAGGACTTTTATATTGACTCTTGCTTCTATAAATTCTTCAATAAACTGATAAGAAGATTCTGGTATCATGTAGCAGCGAATCCAGGTTCTTGAATCAGCCATATATGTCTCATACATAAATGAAAAACGCTGAATATTTGGATATATTTTTCTTATTTCATTAAATACCAACTTCTCAAGAATTTTTTTCTTCTCAGAAATCTGAAATGGGAAAGAAAGTTTGAATGTATATAGTTCCGAGAAAGAAACAGACATATAAACTTCCTTTATTGAATTTTCTTTAATAAAATCAAGAAGTTCATCAACATGGAACTCTAAAAATTGAGCATTTTCAATATTTTTTTTAGTTATAACAGCTTTTACATATTTTCCTTCTATGCTTAAGTAAGCTTTATTCAGCATTTAATTTTCCCTCAGAGGAATTACTACTTCAAAATTATAACATAAGATTTATCATAGATTTTGATTTTTTTGAATTTATACCCTCGAAAAAATTCTTTGAATTTTGATATATTAAAAATTAAACTATTAAACCATCGGAGGTTAAAATTGAGCGTAAAAAAAGAGGGATTTAAGTTTAACTCCATAGAGGAAGTGCTGGAAGATGTTATTCAGGGCAAGATGATCATAATTGTTGATGATGAAGATAGAGAAAATGAAGGAGACCTTTTTATTGCAGCTGAAAAAGTCACACCCGAAGTAATAAATTTCATGGCAAAATATGCCAGAGGATTGATTTGTCTACCCCTAACTCCTGAAAGAGTTGATGAACTTAAACTCCCCATGATGGTTGATGTAAATGAAACACCCCATCAGACCGCATTTACAGTATCAATTGAAGCAAGGAAAGGGGTTACCACTGGTATTTCTGCTCATGACAGGGCATTGACAATTCTTACTGCAATAGACCCAAAAACTAAGCCAGAAGACCTTGTAAGACCTGGGCATGTCTTCCCATTAAGAGCTCAAAAGGGTGGAGTTCTTAAAAGAGCAGGACATACTGAAGCAGCGGTTGACCTTGCACGTCTTGCTGGGCTTTATCCAGCAGGAGTTATCTGTGAAATCATGAATGAAGATGGAACAATGGCAAGAGTGCCTCAACTGATGGAGTTTGCCAAAAAACATGGACTAAAGATTACCACTATTAAAGATTTAATTAGATACAGAATGAGAAACGAGACCCTTGTTAGAAAAGTTGCAACAGTCCAGCTTCCAACAGATTATGGAGAATTTAAAGCAATTGCTTACACAACACTTATTGATGATAAAGTCCATCTTGCCCTTGTAAAAGGTGATATTAGGCCAAATGACGAGGTTCTTGTAAGGGTTCACTCGGAATGTTTAACAGGCGATGTGTTTCTTTCTAAAAGATGTGATTGTGGTTCTCAGCTTCACAGAGCACTGGAAATGATTGATGAAGCAGGTAAAGGCGTATTGCTATATATGAGGCAGGAAGGCAGAGGAATCGGGCTTTTAAATAAGCTTAAAGCTTATGAATTACAGGAAAAAGGATATGATACAGTAGAAGCTAATATAAAACTTGGATTTAAACCTGACCTCAGAGACTATGGAGTTGGTGCTCAGATACTGGTAGACCTTGGCGTAAGAAAAATGCGACTTATGACCAATAATCCCCGTAAGATTGTAGGATTAGAAGGTTATGGGCTCAAAGTTGTTGAAAGAGTACCAATTGAAGTTAAACCAAATGAAAATAATAAATGCTACTTAAAAACAAAAAAGGAAAAACTCGGACATCTATTGACAAAAGTATAGCGCGCCTGAGAGGATTTGAACCTCCGACCATCGGCTCCGGAGGCCGATGCTCTCTCCACTGAGCTACAGGCGCTTCTAAAATAAATTATAGCAAAGGCAGTATAATTTTAAAAAATTTCCATAAAGGAGCAATAAATGAAAGAAAATGAAATTCCATTAGGATTAACCTTTG
The DNA here is from genome assembly GCF_006538445.1 of Thermodesulfovibrio sp. Kuro-1. Lineage (NCBI taxonomy): Bacteria > Pseudomonadati > Nitrospirota > Thermodesulfovibrionia > Thermodesulfovibrionales > Thermodesulfovibrionaceae > Thermodesulfovibrio > Thermodesulfovibrio sp. Kuro-1. The sequence goes on from NZ_BJKS01000002.1 coordinate 188,200, forward strand.
ATGATGTTTTACTTGTGCCCTCAAAATCAGATATCATTCCCGCAGAAGTTGATGTAACAACTTACTTTACTCCCAACATACAACTAAATATTCCTATAGTTAGCGCTGCAATGGATACAGTTACAGATGCGAATCTTGCAATTGCAATCGCAAGAGAGGGAGGAATTGGCGTAATTCATAGGAACATGCTTCCTGAAAAACAGGCTCTGGAAGTAGATAAGGTAAAGAAATCTGAAAGTGGTATGATAGTAGACCCAATTACCATATCTCCTGATGCTCCTCTTTCAGAAGCACTTGCATTGATGGAAAGATATAGAATTTCTGGAGTTCCCGTAACTGTTAATGGAAAACTTGTTGGAATAATTACAAACAGAGACCTTAAATTTGAAAGGGACTTTACAAGAAAAGTTGAAGAAGTTATGACAAAGGAAAGACTTATAACTGCTCATGTTGGAATTACTCTTGAAGAAGCACAGGAAATTTTACATAGATATAAAATTGAAAAGCTGCCAATTGTAGATGAAGATTTTAATCTCAAAGGTTTGATAACAATAAAAGACATTGAAAAAAGAAGAAAGTATCCAAATGCCTGCAAAGACCATCTCGGAAGACTAAGGGTTGCAGCAGCAGTTGGAGTTGGTGAGCCCGCAATTTACAGAGCAGAACTGCTTGTAAAAGCTGGAGTTGATGCAATTGTAATTGATACAGCACACGGACACAGTAAAGGAGTAATTGAAACACTAAAAGAACTTAAAAGAAGATTTGATATTGACATAGTAGCAGGAAATATAGCAACCCAAGAAGCCGCTGAGGAGCTTATTGAGGCAGGAGCAGATGCTGTAAAAGTTGGAATAGGACCTGGTTCAATATGCACAACAAGAATAGTAGCAGGAGCAGGAGTTCCACAACTTACAGCAATCATGAACTGTTATTCTGTGACTTCAAAATACAACATACCTTTAATTGCTGATGGAGGAATAAAATATTCAGGCGATATTACCAAAGCACTTGCTGCAGGAGCTCATTGTGTTATGATAGGAAGCCTTTTTGCAGGAACAGATGAAGCCCCGGGCGAAATAATACTTTATCAAGGAAGAAGTTATAAAACATACAGAGGCATGGGTTCTATTGGTGCTATGCAGGGAGGCTCTCGTGACAGATACAGGCAGGAGATGGTTTCTCCTGAAAAACTTGTTCCTGAAGGTGTTGAAGGAAGAGTTCCCTATAGAGGACCACTTGCTAAAAGTGTTCATCAGTTGGTGGGAGGCTTAAAATCAGGTATGGGCTATTGTGGTTGTAGAACCTTAGAGGAACTCCGTGCAAAGGCAAAATTCATCAAGATAACTAATGCAGGATTAAGGGAAAGTCATGTTCATGATGTAACAATAACAAGAGAGTCTCCTAATTATTGGGTTGAGGACTAATATGCAGGAAATACTTGTAATAGATTTTGGTTCACAGTACACGCAGCTTATTGCGAGAAGAGTAAGAGAATTAAAGGTTTACTCTGAAATAATTCCATGTAATGCACCTTTTTCTGAAATAGAAAAGAGAAATCCTTCAGGAATAATACTTTCAGGTGGTCCTGCCAGTGTATTTGAAAAAGATTCACCAAGCATTGATAGGAAGATTTTCAATTTAGAGATTCCTATTCTTGGAATATGTTATGGTATGCAGCTTATTACTCATTTACTTGGAGGCAAAGTCTCCCGAGCTGAAAAAAGAGAGTATGGCAAAGCCATTCTTAAAATAGATGATTTTTCAGACCTCTTTGCAGAAATCAAAAATGAAACTGTTGTGTGGATGAGCCATGCGGATAAAATCAATGAGATGCCTGAAGGTTTTATACGACTTGCTCATACAGAGAATTCTCCCTATGCTGCGATGGCAGACAAAGTGAGAAAAATATATGCTTTACAGTTTCATCCTGAGGTTGTACACACTGAGGAAGGGAAAAAGATACTTAAAAATTTTGTGTTCAAGATATGTGGTTGCAAACCAACATGGAATATGCATTCCTTTGTAGAAAGAGAAACAGAAGAAATAAGAAAAAAAGTGGGTAAATATAAAGTTGTATGTGCTTTAAGTGGTGGAGTTGACTCAACTGTTACAGCAGTTTTGGTTCATAAAGCAATAGGAGATGCCCTTACATGTATATTCGTGGATAATGGACTTTTAAGAGCAGGAGAGCGGGAAAAAGTAGAAGAGATGTTAAGAAATAATTTTCATATAAATCTTAAAGTAGTGGATGCCTCAGAGAGATTTTTAAAAAGGCTCAAAGGAGTTCATGACCCTGAAAGAAAAAGAAAAATTATAGGTGGAGAATTTATAAAAATTTTTGAAGAAGAAGCAAAAAAGATTGAAGGAGTAAAATTTCTTGCACAGGGAACTCTTTATCCTGATGTAATTGAAAGTATTTCTTTTAAAGGACCTTCTGCAACAATAAAGAGTCATCACAATGTTGGCGGACTTCTTAAAAGAATGAAGTTAAAACTCATTGAGCCTTTGCGTGAGCTTTTTAAAGACGAAGTAAGAGAGCTCGGTAAAGAACTTGGAATTCCTGAAGAGATTCTTTATCGTCATCCGTTTCCTGGACCTGGGCTTGCCATAAGATGTGTTGGCGAAGTTACCCGTGAAAGGCTTGAAATTCTAAGACAGGCTGACAAAATAGTGCTTGAAGAGATTAAAAAATCTGGATGGTATAAAAAAGTATGGCAGTCCTTTGCTGTTTTACTTCCCATAAGAACAGTTGGGGTAATGGGAGATGAGAGAACTTATGAACATGTTATAGCTATCAGAGCAGTTCACAGCGTAGACGGAATGACAGCAGACTGGGTAAAACTTCCACATGAATTGCTTGAAAGACTATCAAATCGGATAATCAATGAAGTAAAGGGTGTAAACAGGGTTGTATATGACATAACATCAAAGCCTCCAGGAACAATTGAATGGGAATGAAAATTTGCATCGTTGTCATTTTACCATTTTATAAGTGTATAATTTAAATATAAAATTCTCTACAGAGGAGAAATAGCAAATGGATTTTGAAAAAATGTATGAAAAACTCAGAGAATTAATAGTTGGAGAAATTAAAGAAGAACTTAGAGAATTCAAGGCAACTGTAACAGGTCAGCTTCAGGGTTTTGCTTTGGCAATTGAATCTATTAATGCAAGGATGGGAAACATAGAAAGCGATATAAGAGACTTAAGAAAATCTATTGAAGGCAACAATACCAGGGTTGATGAGATAAATAAAAGAATTGACGATATAAACAAAAGAATTGATGAGACCAATAAAAGAATTGATGAAACGAATAAAAGAATTGACGAAACAAACAAAAGAATTGATGAATTAAGAGTTGAACTAAAAAATGAGATAATGCAAAATACTCTTAGAATAGATGAGACTAATAAAAGAATTGATAATCTATATCTTGAAGTTTCAGAAATAAAAGGGCAACTAAATAAAGCTCTATCACAAAAAGAAATTATCAATGATGTCTTAACAAGGGTTCAAAAACTTGAAGAAAAAGTCTATGCGGTAGCATAGTTATATGAATTTTGAACTAAAAAAATATCTAAAAGATAAAAAAGCTAAAATTGAAGAATTCATAAAATCTTATTTTCAAACCTTTCCTACTCCTCCCATTCTCCATGACTCTGTTTTATACTCCCTTACCGCAGGAGGTAAAAGACTCCGTCCCATTCTATGCATTGCTTCTTATGAAGCCTGCGATGGTATGGAGAATATAGTTCCTTACGCTACAGCAATAGAGTTTATTCATACCTACTCCCTCATACACGATGATTTGCCTGCAATGGATAATGATGATTTAAGGCGTGGTAAGCCTACAAATCATAAAGTATTTGGTGAAGGCATAGCAATTCTTGCGGGAGATGGATTATTAACAGAGGCTTTCACTATCTTGTCAAATAAAGACTATGCAAACATAAGTTCAAATACATTATTGAAAGTTATCTCTGAAATATCAAAGGCTGCAGGACTTAGAGGTATGGTTGCTGGTCAGGCTTATGATTTGATTTCAGAGGGCAAAGAGCCTGATGAGAGAGTTGTTGAATTTATTCATCTTTATAAAACAGCAGCAATGATAAAGGCATCCGTCAAAGTTGGTGCTATATTAGCAGAAGCATCGGAAGAAAAAATAAAAAACCTTGAAATATATGGACAGTCAATAGGGCTTGCTTTTCAGATTGTTGATGATATTCTTGATATAGAGGGAACTACTGAAGCAATGGGAAAGCCAAAAGGCTCTGACATTGAAAAAGGTAAAATGACATATCCTCGTGTTTTTGGAATTGAAAAATCAAAACAGAAGGCTAAAGAATTAATTGACAAAGCTCTTGAAAGTTTAACAATGTTTAATCATAAAGCAGAACCTCTCAGAGAAATAGCTCATTATATCATAAAAAGAACCTCTTAAAAGTGAAACTCCGGCTTGATCAACTTCTCTTTAAAAAAGGCATAACTGAAAGCAGAGAAAAAGCCCGTGCACTTATTATTGAAGGGAAAGTCATTGTAAACGGACATAAAATTGAAAAGCCTGGCACCATGGTGGATGAAAATTCCGAGATAACAATATGTGGTGAAACTCTTCCTTATGTAAGTAGAGGTGGATTTAAACTTGAGCATGCAATAAAAGAATTTTCCATTGATGTAAAAGATAAAGTCGTAATGGATGTAGGTGCAAGCACTGGTGGTTTTACAGACTGTCTGCTTCAACATGGAGCAAAAAAAGTTTATGCTATAGATGTTGGTTATGGACAGCTTGCATGGAAACTTAGAACTGATCCAAGAGTTATTCCTATTGAGAGAACAAATATAAGATATATGGGTAAAGATAAAATTCCTGAGGATATTGATATTGTCACAGTTGATGTATCTTTTATATCTTTAAAACTTGTTATTCCAAAAGTCTTAGAATTCCTGAAACCTCAGGGAAAGATTATAGCATTAATTAAGCCACAGTTTGAAGTGGGCAAAGGAGAGGTTGAAAGTGGAGGGGTGGTAAAATCCTTTGAAAAGAGAAAAAGGGTAGTTGAAGAGATAAAAAATTTTTTTGCGTCCCTCGGGCTAAAAGTCATCGGAGTTATAGAGTCACCAATCAAGGGTCAAAAGGGAAATATTGAGTATTTGATATATGCCAAGACCTCCTCATTATCCTGAGATTTTTATTTGTCATCCTGAGCGTTAGCGAAGGATCTCCTGCTTCATTCACAATGATAGCTTAAAACTAATCAGTAATAGCACCAAAAATTATACCTGAAATTGTTGCCATGATTATGACAAGGCTAACATAAACAAAGGTTTTTTTAAATCCTATTGTTCTCATAATGACTATCATGCTTGGTAGACTCAAAGCCGGTCCCGCAAGTAAAAGTGCTAAAGCAGGACCTTTACCCATGCCTGCGCCAAGTAATCCTTGAATTATAGGAACTTCTGTTAAGGTGGCAAAATACATAAATGCACCTACCACACTTGCAATAAAGTTTGCCTGTAAAGAATTTCCCCCCACAACTGAGTAAACCCACTCCGAGGGAATAATTCCTTCATACCCAACTCTTCCGAAAAAGAAGCCTGCTATTAAAACGCCAATAAAAAGCAAGGGAATAATTAAATAGGCATAATACCATGTCTGATAAACCCATTGAGTTAGCTCATCTTTACTAAACCATCTAATACTTGATAGCATCACGAAACTTAAAAACACAACGGCTAATATCCATTTCAAATTATACAGAATCCACCAGAAACTAATAGCACCTTCCTGTGGCTTTCCCCAGTTTGCAAATATGAGAAAACCGATCATAAAAAAAAGATGAAGCACGGTCTGATAAAGAGGTTTAGTTTGAATTCCTGTTACTTCAAAATCCTCATCTGCTTGCCTTCTTTTTTCTTCTTTTATAAAGATAAAATGCATCATCAGCCCGATTATTATACTAAAGAGCACAGCACCGACTGCTCTTGCTATTCCTATATCCCAGCCAAGAACTCTTGCAGTTAAAATTATGGCAAGCACATTTATGGCGGGTCCTGAATATAAAAAAGCAACTGCAGGACCAAGTCCAGCACCTCTTTGATAGATGCTCATAAAAAGAGGAAGAATTGTGCAGGAACACACTGCAAGAATTGAACCAGAGACAGAAGCAACACCATAGGAAAGCACCTTGTTAGCCCTTGCACCAAAGTACTTCATAACCGAAGCTTTATTTACAAAAACAGCTATCGCTCCTGCTATAAAAAAAGCTGGAATTAGACATAAAAGAACATGCTCCTGGGCATACCATTTTGCTAAAGCTAATGATTCAAAAATGGCATTTGTAAATCTCTGATTTTCAATTGGAAGATAATAAAAAATAAGAAAAATTAAAATAATTAATCCTAATTTATATCGTTCTTTCATGCTGTTTTATCTTTCTTATCTTGGACAATAACGTGGATCTTGATTTTGTTTAAAATCTCTCAATCTTTCTATTTCTTTTTTTATATCTTCATCTGAAATCTTTTCAAGCACAGTAAAAATTAAAAATCTTTTAAATAATTCTGAATCATCCAGGCTATAAAGAATCCATTTACCCTTTCTTTTTATCTTTACCAGTCCAGCTTCTTTTAAAACTCCGAGATGAAACGAAACCTTTGGCTGAACCATGTCTAAAGCAGCAACTATTTCACATACACAAAGTTCACTTTTCTCAAGAAGTTTGATGATTTTTAATCTGGTTTCATCAGATAGAGCATGAAAAAATTTAATTAATTTTTGCACAACAAAGTATAAAAAATTTTTTATATATATGTCAACTGGTAAATTATCCCTAAGACTGGCAGGAAAAAGGCAGATTGATGGAATAACTTTAGAGACTCAGAAAAATGCTTTGCATTATGTAATATTGAAGGAGTTTGTATCATCGTATTTATTATCCTATGGTAAAATAAAAAATTAAACAATATCTGGAGGGTAAATGTGAATTACATAGTTGTTACAGGAGGAGCTGGATTTATTGGAGCAAATGTTATAAAAAGGCTTAATGAACTTGGAGAGGAAAAAATTCTCGTAGTAGATAATCTAAATAAATCAGAAAAATGGAAAAATCTTGTTGATCTACATTTTGAAGACTATATTCATAAAGATAAATTTATTGAAGAAATAAAAAATAACAATTTCAATAATTCAGTAAAAACAATAATTCATCTCGGTGCAAGAAGTAGCACTACTGAAAAAGATGTTGACTTTTTAATGATTAACAACTATGAATACACAAAAGAACTGGCAAAATGGTCTCTAAGAAATAATGTGAGATTTATTTATGCATCCAGTGCTGCTACATATGGAGATGGTTCTAATGGATTTTCTGATGAACACTCTTTACTTCCTATTCTAAAGCCCTTAAATGCCTATGGCTATTCCAAACATATATTTGATCTCTGGGCATTAAAAAATGGAATTCTTGATAAAATAGTCGGGTTGAAATACTTTAATGTTTATGGACCGAAAGAATGGCATAAAGGTGAAATGAGAAGCATGGTCTTAAAAGCCTATGAACAGATTAAAAAAGATGGAAAAATAAGACTTTTCAAATCCTACCATAATGATTACAAAGATGGAGAACAATTGAGAGATTTTATCTATGTTAAAGATGCTGTAGAGATGACTTTATTTTTCATTGAAAAAACTGAGATAAACGGGATTTTTAATATAGGAACAGGAATACCACGTTCATGGAATGATCTTGCAAAAGCTGTTTTTGAATCTCTTGGAATAAAGCCGCAGATTGAATACATTGATATGCCAGAAGAAATCAAAGGAAAATATCAATATTTCACAAAAGCTGATATGAGAAAAATGATAGAAACAGGCTATAATAAACCCACTTTGTCTCTTGAAGAAGCTATAAAAGACTATGTCTTAAACTATCTTGAAAAATATTAAGCCTACTTTTGAAGTAATCGCATAAAAACATAAATCTGGCAGAACTTCTCAAGAAGTTCGCAGATAGTATCGGCTTCACTAATATTTTTGCCAACTGCTACAGCACCGTGTTTTGATAAAAAAACAGCTTTTCTATTTTTTAATGCTTTAACAGCCTCTTTTGCAAGCTCTTCTGAGCCAGAAACCGCGTATTTTGCCACTCTGACCTCTCCTCCAAAAACAGTTCTTTGTTCATCAAGAATTACAGGGAGAGATTGATTTAAAGATGCCAGAGCACATGCAAAAGTTGAATGCGTATGAATGACCGCATTAATATCTTTTCTTCTTTTATAAATTTCAATGTGAAGTCTATATTCAGAAGAAGGCTCTCTACTTCCTTCTATAACTTTGCCGTCAAAATTGAGTTCAATGATATCAGAAAATTTGAGCCTTTCATATGACTTAGAGCGTGGAGTAATCAGTATGGTTTCATTTGCTGTCCTTACACTGAAATTTCCACTATTTGCGGTAACAAGTCCTTTTTTATAAATCTTTTTTGCAACTCTGACAATTTCTTTTCTTTCTTTTTCCCATTGCATAGTTTTATTATAACAATATAAGAATTCGTTGGAGGTATTTTATGAAAAAATTTTTTAAATTTTTAATTCTGGGAGTTATTCTTTTCCCGCTCACTTCTTATGCACTAACAATTGATGAACTTCTTAAAGAACTTGATACTCCTAAATGGAGAGAAAAAATTTCAGAGCCTGCATTTGTAGAAAGATTTAAAAACCCTGATATGCTTTCCGTGGTTATAAAGCTGGCTGATGCAAGAGGATATGATTGGAGGTACAGAATACGAGCTATAAGCCTTCTCGGAAATATCGGTACTTCTCAGGCACAGGAAAGTTTATTAAATATGTTTCAAGATCATTTTTTCCATCACGAGTGTCCTTCTCTAAAATCCTATGTTGCAGATGCTCTTGGAAACTTCAAGCCGAACATGAGGCTTCTTGATATTTTAAAAGAAGGCTTAAAAGACCCTGAAATTCTCATAAGAGAAGCTACTGCAAAATCATTGGGAAGGCTTAAGATGGTGGAATCTATTAAATATCTTAAAGAAGCCTTTTATTCTGAAAAAAGTCTGGCAGTCAGGATAGCAATTGTTAATGCTTTAAAATCAATAGGGACACCAGAGGCAACAAAATTTATAAAAGAAATAGCCTCTGATGGAAATCATAAGGAGTTATTAGATGCAGTTGGAGGTTCTTTATAATCCTGAGTTAATTGAAAATTTAGAGCCAGACAGCATTATTCAAGTTTTCAAAACCACAACTGAGATTTTAAAACAAGAACCTCCATACATAAAACTAAATTTTGTAGAAGGAGAAGCAGTTTTTGTTGGAGACACTCATGGAGATTTTTCAACTACAAAATACATTGTAAAAAGATTTTTTCTACAGGAAACTAAAAATTGTCTGATATTTCTTGGCGACTATATAGATAGAGAACCCGAACCTGAAGGTTCTCTTTATAACCTCCTTTATCTATGCTTGCTTAAACTAAATTTTCCAGACAGAATCTTTCTTCTAAAAGGCAATCATGAAGCACACTATTCAGTTTTTTGTTATCCCTATGAATTTGATAAAGAACTTATAGATATATTCGGCAAAACAGGAATAAAAATTCATGATGCCGCTATATCTCTTTTCAGAGAAATGCCTTTAATGATACAAACAATAAATGGAATTGTGGCATCCCATGCAGGATTTCCTTTTCATGGACAACAAATAGATGACAAATCAAAACAAGATTTAATTTTAGAAATATTGTGGATTGATGCAGCAATATCACCAATGTTCAGAGGATTCGGAATCCCTAAATTTACAGAAGAGCAACTTATCAGTTTTTTAAATAGTATCAATGCTTCTTGCTTTATCAGAGGACATGATTATCATATAGCAGGTAAAGCAATTTACTCCAATAAATGCATTACAGTATTTACCTGCCGTAGATATGCTTCAATTGCAGGTATAACAGTTGTAAAAGTTGATTTATCAAAAAAAATTAATGATGCAAGAGATGTTGTTTTAGAAAACCTTACTTTTTACCTTGATGCATAGAGATAAACCTTTTAATGCTCCTGTCATAGGTAGCTTCTATTTCTGGAGTAAAATAACATGCTGGAAGTTCTCCTCTTTTTCTGTGATAATGCAAACATTCACAACAAATTCCTTTTTTCTCGCAAGGTTCGTAACTACAGTTACAGATTTTTTTGTTTCTTTCAATCTTACATTCCATGGTTGTCCTCCTTTGGGCATAAAATTAATCTTTAAGTAAATTTAAAAGCATTTCTATATCTTTGATAATAATTTTGCGATTCTGTTCAGTTATATAACCTTCTTTTTTTAATTTACTCATTATCCTTATTGCTGTCTCAGTAGTTGTTCCTGACATTTCTGCAATTTCCTGTTTTGTAAGTTTTAAATCTATCAGAATACCTTCGGATACTTTTTTGCCATATTTATTAGCAAGTTTAAGAATCTGATAAACAATTCTTGATAAAACATCAACTAAAGCAATATTTTTAAGACTTTCAATGCCTGATTTTAGTCTCATGGTAACATGATGTAGTATTTCAGACTGTAATTCAGGATATTTATTAACTATCTGAAGGAAAGTCTTGGAAGGAATATTCCCAATATCACAGTCATCAATTGCAATAGCACTGGCTGGATAGGGAATATTTTTAAGCAAAGCCAAAGTTCCGAAAAAATCTGGTGCATCTAAAAGCTCAAGAATAATCTCTTTGCCATTGTTTGAAAATTTAGATATCTTAATCTTGCCTTTAATCAAAACATGAAACCATTGCGGGATATCACCTTCATTAAAAATCGTCTCTCTCTTTTTAAATTTGTAGACTTTAAGATTTTTCTCAAGAGTCTTTATATCATTTTCATTGAGAATTTGAAAAATGGCTAATTTCTCCAGCATAAATATAATTTTAACAGATTAAATTATTTAAAATAAAAAAGCTTCTGCATCTGAATGCTCTCCAGACTGCAGAAGCTTTAATAATTTTTATTTAAGTAAAGCCTCTATGTTTTGCTGAGTTCCGTAAGGGTCTTTAAATTCCTGCTCCGGTTTAAAGTTAAGCTTCTTCTCTCCACGGCCATTAAGATATTTTTTAAGTTCAAGGTCTATATTTACAGGAACGCTTACTCCTGCCTGTGCAAGCATTGTCCTTAAAACCGCCTCTGATTTTGATGCGTAGGCTGTGGCATCACCAAGAATTCTTCCAGCCTCTGTAGGATTATGAAATCCAATTGAGTTTTCAGCACCTATGAATATTACTCTGTAAAGTGCTTCAAGATAAAGGTCTTTTGCTTTGTTGTAAAGGTTTTGGTCAAGTTTTTTGCCCTGCTCCTGTGCTTTGTTTGCAATCTCAAAAAGCTTTGCCGTAACTGCTGTCTGATATCCTGCCCTAAGCAGTAGACTCATTGTTCTGTCCTGTATGGTTAATACTCTCTGTTTAAGCCACTCTGGAGTCTCACTGTGACACTGGAGACACGCTTTCATAACAGACTTAAGAGGACTCATTATCCTGTGTTCAGATACTTTGAAGCCACCCATTTTTTTGTAAGGCATGTGACAGTCTGCACAAGATACTCCTGCATTCCAGTGGGTTGAGTTGTTTGAGAAAAATTCAAATTCTGGGTGTCTTATATAGCCAAGCTTAAAGCCTGTAACAGCCTGCTTCCACTCACCGTAGGCGGGATCACTTTTTAGAACTTTAATAATATTTTCAATAGTAATTCCACCAAGTTTACTTCCCTGCCAAGGGAAAAACAGTCCTGTAGGTTTCATATCTTTGTCTCTTGGAACAACGTATGTAACATGACATTGGGCACAAATAATGCTACGCATCTGCTGATGAGGAATATTGTTGGTATCAACACCCATTGTTTGAAGGGCTTTAACAAGTGTGAATCCTCTTCTTATCTGAAGTGAGGCATCTTTTGGATTATGACAATCAATACATGAGTCTCCGAGCTTTCTATGTTTTTCTGGTATCCAACTCCATACTTCCTTGTAGGGTTTGTTGTAGTAGTTAATACCATATTTTGCTTCAAGCTCAGGTGCATAGGAAGTTTTACAGGTTAGACACACACCACCTGGTTTAAGTCTTGATGGGTCTATTTCAAGCTGATCAATTAATCTATAAAAATGAGACCTCGGTTCATTATATTCAATTCCAAAACCCCACCCATTGTATAGCAATGCCATAAAAGGATACTCCGAAAGTTTATCATAGATAACTTTATCAGTATCCCATCCTTTTTTATACTTACTCTTTCCAGCAGGTGTTGGTTCCTGAGACTGTTTATACATCTCATAATGAATTGGATAAACCTTTCCCCAGACTTCTGGATCAACTTCATTTTCTGAAATAGCCGTAGCTTTAAATTCCTTAGGCTTTTCAGGTGCACAGGAAAATAAAACAAAAGCCATAAAACACAAAATACATATAAAGCTCAATCTTTTCATCAAAACACCCCCTTAAATAGTTTCTCTTAAACCTGCTTGCCTGTGGGATATTCTTTTATGGCAGTCCCAGCATTTTCTATCTGATACGTTAATCTTTGAGACTATTCCTTCATGACATCTTACGCAGTTTTCCTGAACTATTTTTTTACCATGAGCAGAGATAATAATTCTTTCAGGCACGCTTCCAGAGTAAAAATGCACTACATCTTTTGTTCCATCAATGCCTTTCCATAGATAAAAATTTGCCTTTGAATCATTTGGAAGATGGCAGTCTACGCATCTTAAGGAGTTGTGAATCCCTCCCTTCATTAAGGTTACATATTCGTCTTGCATAACATGACATTTAGCACAAAACTCTGGAGAGTTAGTCTTGGCAAGGATATTTTTTGAAAGCAAGATAATTAAAAACAATAAGAAAAAGATTGCTAATATTCCATATTTAGCCCATTTTTTTTGCATACCCCCTCCTTTCTTTCTGTTTTGTTACAATTATATCAGATATTTTGTAAAGTTTTTGTAAATTTCATGTAAAAAATTTTTAAATCCTGTTCATTTTGAAAAAATATTTTGTACAGGTAGCTGTATATTTAATTGTGGCACATGACATAAACTACAGTTATATATTCCATTATAAAAAAAAGGAAGTTTTTGTCCTGTTCTCGCATTGACATAATGAGAATAAGGCATAGACTTTATATTAAATAATTTTGCTTTATCTATCTCATGGCACTCAATACAAGCATTCTTTTTCTGAGTTATTGGCATATAATCTTTTACAGAATGAGGAATCGGTGGTGGTGCTGTTGAATAAGCTTTTTTATATTTTCCATACATGGATTCTTCTGCAGATTCAGACTCTAATATGGCTGGAGGAATGACTTCTTCTATACGAAGAGATGATTTTCTGATCCCTATTTTTTCAGGAATTATAAAATCATTATTCTTTGCCTCTACATAAAAAGCTAAAATACAAAGTAAAATTATCATTAAAAATTTTCTCGCCATTTTTTGCTCCTCCTTAAGCCTTATAAATTTTGACTGCACATTTTTTATGATCTACCTGTTTAGAAATTGGACAGGCAGCATCAAGAGTTACTTTATTTATATATACTCTTTCATCAAACCATGGAACAAATATATAGCCAACCGGAGGTCTGTTCCTCCCTTTAGTAGAAATCCTTGCCTTTACTTTACCTCTTCTGCTTTCTATCCATACCAGTTCCCCATCTTTTACACCTATTTTTTCTGCATCTTTTGGATGCATGTAACAAAAAGCCTCTGGCATAGCTCTGTAAAGCTCAGGAACTCTCATGGTCATAGTTCCACTATGCCAATGTTCAATAACTCGTCCTGTGCAAAGATAGAATGGATATTTCTCATCAGGTATTTCAGGAGAGTCCATATAAGGTCTAAAGAATATCTTAGCCTTATTCGTACAATCTATCATTTCACTGGATGGACCAAAAAGCGTTCCTTTTGGAATTTTCTTAAAAGATTTACCATAAAATGCAAACTCTCCTGCATTAGCTTTTTGGGCATAAGGATCAAACTCTGCATTGAATCGCCATTTAGTCTCTTTTCCATTCACTACCGGCCATCTAAGCCCTCTTGTTTTGAGATAAGTATCAAAGTCAGCAAGGTCATGGCCGTTTCCGAGCCCAAAGGTTCTATACTCCTCAAAAAGATATTTCTGGATAAAAAATCCATATCCTTTGAAGGGTTTACCATCAATACCTATAATCTTTCTTTTATCACCTTGAGCCTCTGTATTTAAAGGATTATTACCTGAAGAATTCCATATAAACTTCTTTGAATCTTTATTTGCGAAAATAACCTCATAAAGAGTTGTCTCAGGAGAATAACCCATTGTATTTGCTTTTTCAATAACATTAGGAAGAACTGTTCCGTTTCTTAATTTCCATTCTTTCCATACTTCTTTAAGTTTGAACAATTTGGAGAACTCTACCATCTGCCATAAATCAGACATGGCTAAGCCAACAGGCGTTACAAGTTGAGCCCAGATATTGGTTCTTCTTTCTCCATTTCCAAACGCTCCCCATTTTTCAAAATGCAAAGCAGCAGGCAGTATAAGATCAGCCATTTTTGCTGACATTCCGGGATAAACTTCTGAAACAACTATAAAATTATCCATATCACGTGTAGCTTCAATCCAGTGTCGAGCATTTGCCAAATCCTGTAATGGATTACAGGCTTGAATCCAAATCCATTTTATATTTCCATCTTCAATCTCTCTCATAATTTTTAAGAAATGATCCCCGGGTATTGGATTCAATGTCCCTTCAGGTAATTTCCATATTTTTTCAGCTAATGCTCTGTGTTCAGGATTATTGACTACCATGTCGGCAGGGAGTCTATGACTAAAAGTGCCTACCTCTCTCGCTGTTCCGCAGGCTGTGGGTTGCCCTGTAAGACTGAATGCCCCATTTCCAGGTTTTGCAAATTTTCCTAAAAGAAGATGAATCATATAAATCGCTTCATTTACCCATGTTCCTCTTGTATGTTGATTGAATCCCATTGTCCAAAAACTTAAAATTTTTCTACCTTTTTTAATATAAAGGTCTGCAAGCATTTTTAGTTTTTTCTTATATTCTTCAATAGGCTCTTCTGGATCTCCCTTTGAAAGTCTTGCTACATAATCAAGGGTATATGGTTCAAGAGCTTTTTTAAATTCTTCAAAAGAAATTGCCCAGTGAACATCAGCTTTTTGAGTATGCTTCATTTCCATAATATCTCCAGCTTTTATCCCCAAATATGAAAGAGCAATAGCCTCATTTTCTGATACTATTTTTTGTCGCTGTTTTTTTATGGTTTCTTTTTCAAGTTCAGTATATCTCAAATGTTCAGGATCTCTCATTTCATAACCAATATCTACATATCCTGTAGCAAATATACAGTGTTTTTCTACAAAATCTTTATCTATTGCTTCAGGATAACTGTAAACAATTTCTCTTGCAATATAATTTAAGATAGCAATATCGGTTTGAGGTTTAATAATAATTACAATATCTGCCATATCAGTGGTGCGCTGTCTATAAGTAGATAACGCAACGAGTCTAACTTTTTCAGGGTTAGAAAGTTTTCTATCAATTATTCTTGACCAAAGTATAGGATGACATTCTGCCATATTAGAACCAAAAGCGATTATTGTATCAGTAAGCTCAATATCATCATAACAGTTTGCTGGCTCATCTATTCCAAAAGTCTGCATGAAAGCTGCTACAGCACTTGCCATACAAAGTCTTGCATTTGGCTCAAGATTATTACTTCTAAAGCCTGCTTTCATAAGTTTTACAGCAGCATATCCTTCAAAAATTGTCCATTGCCCTGAACCTAACATGGCAATTGCGGAAGGACCGAATTCAGAATAATACTTTTTAAACTGTCTTGTCATTTCATCAAAAGCTTTTTGCCAACTCACTGGTTTAAAATTTCCTTTTTTATCAAATTCTCCCTTATCATTAATCCTCATAAGTGGAGTAGTTATTCTATCTTCACCGTAAAGAATTTTTGCATTTGAAGTACCTTTTATACATATAAGTCCTTTATTAGTTGGGGATTCAGGATCTCCTTTAATAGCTACAATCCTGTCATTGTTTGTTGCAACCAATAATCCGCAACCTACTCCACAAAATCTACATACTGCTTTATGCCAATTTAATTCCTCAGAACCAGATGTTCCTAAAACTTTTTCTGGATAATTTACTATCCATACTATTCCTGCAGTTGCTCCTGTAAAAATTTTAAGGAATTCTCTCCTTGTTAATTTCGTTCTTACGTTACTCATAGACAAAACCTCCTTTTTTTGTTATAAGTTTATATATAAATAATAATCTGTTACAGGATAAAGAGTATGTTAAATCCATGTAAAAAAATTGTAAAAATGAATATGACTCTTGAAAAATTTTTTAGAATCCCATTAAACCTTACTTATAAATTTACAATTTTTCTTGCCATGGTAGTTGGAACAGTTTTACTGGTATCTTTTTACATAGTTAACATTCATCAAGAAAAACTTTTAATCAAACAGATTGAAAATGAAGCAAAAACAATAGCTCAACAAATAATAGTTTTAAGAAAATGGATAGCTGACCATGGAGGTATTCTTGTTAAAAAACTTCCAGAAGAAAAACCGAATCCATATCTTTATAAAGTAGGACTTACTCCAGAGGTAAAAGATCTTCAAGGTAAAATTTTTCTTCTAAGAAATCCCGCATTAGTTACAAGAGAACTTTCTGAGTATGCAGAAAAAATGGTTTCTTACAGGTTCAGAATTGTTAGCCTCAACCCTATAAATCCTGATAATGCACCTAATAGTATTGAAAAGAAAGCTCTTCAACTGTTTGAAACCTCAAGGCAAGATTCCTATTCTGAAATAGCAGATTTTAGTGGTGAAAAGTACTTTGTATATGTGTATCCTTTGCGGACAGAACAGGCTTGTCTTCAATGTCATATTAAACAGGGTTATAAAATAGGAGATGTACGCGGAGCAATAAGTGTTATTTTACCAGTAGATAAAATTTTTAAAGAAGTTTATGCTAACAAAGAAAAGTTACTCTTTATCATGTTTTTTACTATTGGCTCCTTAATCATTGCAGTGATTTTTCTTGTAGGTATATATATATCACGACCACTGTATTGGTTTAGAAAATCTATTAAAGATTTCAAGGAAGGAAAAATTCCTCCAAAACAGGCTTTAAATACAGGAGATGAATTTGAAGAAATTTATAAAACTTTTATTGAAATGGTAAATGAAATAAATATTTATCATCAATCTTTGCATGAAAGAATCAAAGAAGCAACAAAAGAACTTGAAGAAGCTAACAGACAGCTTTTAGAGCTTAATACAAAAAAATCAGATTTTATTGCCAGCGCTGCCCATGAATTAAGAACTCCTTTAACATCCATAAAAGGAGCAGTGGATTATCTTTTACAAACTTTTAAAGAAAATCAAGACTCTGAAATAATTATTCAATTTCTTGATATTATTAAGAGGAATTCAGAGCGACTTATAAGAATGGTTAAAAATATGCTTGATCTTGAAAGAATAGAAGCAGGTATTATGGAATTTCAGTATCATAATTTTAACTTAAGAGAACTAATTGAAGACACTGTGGTAGAATTTATTCAAAATGAAAAAAATATTAGATTTACTGTAAAAGTCTCTCAGGATCTTTGTCTTTATGCTGATGCTGATAAAATTCAACAGGTTATATGTAATCTTCTTATCAATGCCATAAAGTTTAGTCCTGGTAATTCTGAAATAACCATAAGAGGATGGCAGAAAGATGATAGCATATGGGTTGAAGTTGAAGATATGGGAGAAGGAATCTTGGGAGAGGAAAAAGAAAAAATTTTTGAAAAATTTTATAAAGGCAAAAATTCAACAGGTACAGGGCTTGGACTTGCTATTTCAAAAGCTATTGTAGAATCACATAAGGGTGGAATCGGTGTTAAAAATTTAGAGCGCGGAAGTTGTTTTTACTTTTGGTTACCGAGGAATAAAAATGGATGATATTTCACTTCTTGTTGTTGATGATGATCCTGATATATTAAGAATTTTGAAAGCCAATTTCGAACTTCATGGTTTTACAGTAATTACAACTGAAAACTGGGAAAAAGGTAAAAACTTTATTAATCAAGTCAATCTTTTAATTCTTGACATAATGCTTCCTGATGCTGATGGATTTGAAATTTTAAAAGAAATAAGACAAAAAAATCTTGCACTTCCTGTGATCATGCTTACTGCAAAGGATAAAATCTCAGATAGAGTCCTTGGATTGGAAATTGGAGCAGATGATTATGTAATTAAACCTTTTGAAACACTTGAACTTATTGCAAGAGTTAAAGCTTGCCTTAGAAGAACAGCATCTGTCTCTATTAATCAGATTAAAATCGGAGATTTATTTATAGATTTTAAAAAGAGAGTTGTTAAGAAAAAAGACAATGAAATAATTCTTACACCAAAAGAATATGATCTGCTCTGTTATTTAATTTCCAAAAAGGGTGAAGTGGTTTCAAAAAAAGAATTAAAAAAATTTTTATGGAGTAAAGAAGAAAAAATATATCCTTGGAGCAGAGTTATAGATGTACACATTATGCATCTTAGAAAAAAAATTGAAGATAACCCAACAGAACCAAAATATATTATTACAGTAACAGGGATAGGCTATAAATTTACAGATTTTTAGGAAAAAGGAGATTATCGGATTAATTTTTATCTATTATAAATTCTGCCTGTAATTTCAAAAAATAACAATCCTTTTCTAATATCATAAAATCTTCCAATAACTCAGCAACCAATTTATAAAAATCAATAACTGAATATTTCTGCAGTCTTGCTGCAAATTCTGTAGCAAAAGGATACAAATGATCATGAAACATTTGTAATTGCAACTTTTGCAATTTTTCAATAATATTAAATTCATTTTTAGCTAATGCTTCTGTTTCTTGAGAACATAAATAGGCCATAAACTCTAATTCAAGAGAGATATGATCTGGTGGCAAAGAAAAGTTATTTATCACTTCTAAACCTGCTTGACGATAAAGTTGAACTACCTTAATAGTTGAGTCTTGGAACAGTTTCCCTTCTTTGTAAACTGATTCAAAGAGAGGTAATAATCTTGGCTTAGAAACATGACAAAGCCTTGTATATTCTTTTTGTAATTCTAAAAGATAAACCTCAGAATATGAAGCTTTATTTATTCCCCTAATATGTTTTAAAAACTTATAAATGTTCGTTGAAATCTTTGAATTTATTTTTTCATTCTTAAAAAATTCCTTTAAAAAAGTTATGTTTTTAGAGAATTCGTTAGAAAATAATTTAATTATTAATTCAATTTTTGGATAATCCAAAATTTCTGAAAAAAATGAATAAAAAAATTGTCTTATCTCATTTTTTATTTCCATAATAAATAGGGATGGGCTTATCCCCCATCCCTCTCCTTTCATTGTTTTTTCTTTTCTTCTATTTCTTTTCTACGTTCACTATATTTTTTCAATCCTATATAAACAATTGCCGCAGCTGCAGTCGCTCCTACGAGAGTTTTTGATCCTCTTCCAGTTATAGAGATATTCGCAACCGAAGGATATCCAATATCAGTGGGTTTTTCCTTAGTTAGAATAAAAACACTTGTACCACCATTTTCTTCTCTTCCATACATAAATAACCTTGTTTCCTGTGAGAGTTTTTGACTTTTATCTAAAATTTCTTGACGTTTTCCAAATGTAAGTGCTTCTGTAGGACAAGCCTCAACACAAGCTGGCAACAAACCTTTACTTACTCTATGGATGCACATTGTACATTTAACAAACTCTTTTTTATCTGAATCCCATTGAGGAACATTGAAAGGACATGCAACTACGCATGTTCTACATCCGATACAATGTTGAGGATTATGAAGAACTATTCCTTCAGGCGTTTTATAAAAGGCTCCACTTGGACAAGAAGCAACACAAGAAGGATTTTCGCAATGCATACACCGATGATGAAGTAAACCATTATCCTGAATAAAAACCGTCGTTCTTGCGAGTCCTTTAGCTGCTTGGAAATGATATCTATTTTCTTGGACACATTTATAAAAACATGTATTACAACCTGTACAAAATCTCGTATCAATAAGAAATGCATAATTTCCCATTTTATTATTTACCTCCTTTCTTAATTTTCACATAAACATCTTCAACCCATCCCATGCCTGTAGGGTCATGTTTTTTAACAATATTCGGATCTTTTTGAGGGATTAAGTCACCGTCTCTATATCCGAAATTTTTGGCTATTCTTAACTTAGGAGAGCGATGTCCTAATCCATGAAAAACCAAAACGCAGTCTTTACGAGCTACTCTATTAGAAATATGCACCTGAGCCTTCACCGGACGAGGTAACTCAGTCATATATTTAGGATTTGTTTCTAACACTATCCAATCTCCTTCTGAAATTCCCATTTCTTTTGCTACTTGAGGATTTATCCATACGCAATCTATATAATTTTTTGCAGAAAGTGATTTAAGAATAGGATTATTTATGAAATTAGGGTCAGAATGCATTGTCCAAGGCGCCCTGGTGACAACTAATGAAAATCTATATTCTCCCTCAGGTTCTGTCCAGCGGGGTGACCATATTGGAAGTGGTTCATGGGCTACATCAACAAATTCATCAATATACATTCTTATACGACCCTGTGGACGCCCATACCCAATTTCTTTAATCGTGCTCCAGTTTTTGTAGAATCTTTTGTTTATCCATATACCACCTTTACTATTTATAAATTCCTGAACAGTATTTGCAATACCTTGCTTCTTGAGTGCATAATCACCAGTATTAGTAGGGATAACCTTTTCTGGATTACCACTACCATCAATCGTCCAGTATTCTGGAGCCAATGCTAATCCTATTTTTACTGCAAGTTTACCCCATCCAATACAATCACCAGGAGCTTTTTGAACAGAACTACCTGCTACATAACATGGATATTTTGGATAATACTGTCTAATATCCAATTTAGCCTCTTCAAATTGATGGGGAGCAGGCAAAATATAGTCACACCAATAATAGGACAAATCATCAACATACATATTCCAATCAATAACTAATTCTATGTTTTCGAGAGCTTTTTCCACCATTTGTGGTTGAACAAGGGCAAAAAGTCCTCTATAGGGATTTCTAAAGAAAACACACTTTATTTTTTTAGTTTTATAAAGGCCATATCCGAGAATACCATAATGCCCGGGAGCAGAAAAATCTTTCTTTTGATAAATATTTTCAGTTATAGGAAATTCATGTCTAAAATCAGGAGATTCTTTAGGAAGTGGAGGATAAGGTTTCACAGGAGGTGCAATATCTTCTAACCATGGAACTTTTACATCAGATATTAATAACACACCACCTTCATGGTCAAAAGAACCACCTAAGCAATGAAGAATATTTATTGCATGCATTAATCTCCAACTGTTTGCATAGTTGGGACCAGCAGCATCACGTTTTAAATTAGGAATACAACTATAAGGAGAGGCTTTTGCGAATTCTTCCGCAATTCTATTAATCACTTCTATAGGAACCTCACTAATTTTAGAAGCCCATTCAGAAGTACAATCTTTAAGATTTTCTTTTAAAATTTGTAATACAGGTTTAGCACTAATTTGTTTTCCCTCAAATTCAAATTTATAAGGACCTCCTTCCAATGCAGGATCATCACATTTTGATAAAGGTTCAATTCTTTGATGAGTTTTACACCAAGCAAACCAATTTCTATCACTACTGCCAACATGTTTACGAGTTTTTTCATCAACAAGAGCTATAGCATCTGTATATTCTTTTAAAAATTTTTCATTGTAAAGTTTATGGTCTATGATGAATTTAATCATTGCTAAAGCTACTGCGAGATCTGTTCCGGGTTTTATAGGATACCACTCATCAGCATAGCCATCAGCTATGGGAGTTTTTATAGGATTAAATATGACAATTTTTGTTCCTTTGCGTTTTCCTTCAGCAATGTGATTTAAAATTCCGGCTTTACCGCATTTACTAAAAGAATCAAACCCAAACCAAATCATATATTTTGTGTTACTGTAATCAAATCCCCATACAGAGTGAGTTACAGTATAAGTGCTTGAATAGTACTTATTAGGAGGATTAGTCAACATCAAAGAATTTATATAGTAATGGGTGCCAAAACACTCTGTTCGTTGATCAGATCTTCTGACACCAATAGATCTACAAAGTCGGTTTGTATAAGGATCTCCTGGAGAACAAAAAACAATTTCATCCTTATTAAATTTCTTCATCTTCTGAACGATTTCTTTTAAAGCTTCTTCTGTTGAAACAACAATCCAACCCGGATCTTCATTTATACCTTTTTTAGGATTTGTTCTTTTTAAAGCTACCAATAATCTGTCAGGATCATACATAGAATCTACAAATGCAAGTCCTTTAATACAATATTTTCCTCTTGAAACAGGATCATCCTGCCAGCCTTCTAAGGTTAAAGCTTTTTCTATGCCCGTTTCAGAATCCTTACCTATAACTACATAGTAAGCACAATCGCATTCACAAGCACGTGCACATACCTGAGGTATTTTTTTGCTAATAGTATATTTTATTTCTTTTTCTGAAGCCTCAGCTAAACCGGTAACAGAAACAAAGCGTCTCAAAGTTGAAGGGAACATTGTCAATAAAGCAGAGGTACTTGCCCATTTTAGTAAGTTTCTTCTGCTTAATTCTATTTTTTTCATATTTTCACCTCCTTAATATAAATTAGCCAATGTGCCTAATGTGCCTGCTGCAAGAACAAGGTATCTCAACATAAAACCTCCGATCAGTAAACAGAAGCTTGCTAAAATGTTATTTAAAATAAATGATGGAGATAACTCCTTGATTTTTATAGTTTTCCAATCAAAATAAAAAGAACCTATTAAACCTATAAGGATTACCAAAGACCAAAAGGGTAAAGATAAAGAGCCTGTTATAAGATTATAAACAGAGGTAACTGCTGCAGGCTTTGAGGACAAAATGTTAAAAGCTAAATAAATAGCAAGAATACAAGCTTCAATTCCTATTGCCCAAAGATCTATTTGAGATAAAAATTTTAAGACGCTATATTCCTGCCTGATATCTTGTTTTTTTGAAACGAAAATAAGAATTATTATAACTACAGTAGCAATTCCAGTAGAAATAGCTGATGCAAGAAAAAGAAAAGGTAATAAAATGCTATTCCAAAAAGGTACTCCTTGCATTTCCCATAGTAGAACTCCTGTATAAAAAGCTGTCAGAACAGCAGAAACAAATCCGAAACCCCATATGATATTTTCTGTAAATATAGATAATTTTTTATTTTTAAAATAACTAAGCCATTGTATTAGACTCACAATAAAAAAGAAAGTTAATATCCATGTTCCTGCAGCAATAACAGAACTGAATGGTCGTAAAAAAGCATACATGAAATTAAAAGATTTTCCTAAATCTAAAAACAAAAAAAGCAAACTTAAAATCAAACATGGAAAAGCAATTAAAACACCTACTCTTGTTGTTATATTATCTGACCCTGTTTTCAATTTGGAAACAAAGGCACTAATATAAGCTCCTGCTGAAATTCCAGCTAAAAATAAATAAAGAGCAATTAATAATCCCCAGTTTGCTTGAAATTGCATATTGGTTTACCTCCTTTCCTTAAATATTTTGTTTACATTTTCTAAAAAACAATTAACGTACCAATTTTTATCTATGAATTTAATTTTTTTTATATATTTGATTTGTGTTTAAATTTTGCTTTGAAAATCCATTAAAAAATTAATAAAAAATGCAACAATTTGTTTCTTATAGCTCTATTTTTTTGAAATTTAATTAAAAATAATATTGGAAATAAATAAAATAAACAAAATTATATATGCAATAATTTATTGCATATATAATTTTGTTGCATATACTATTTCATAGATAACTTAACATATTATTATGGTTTCTATTATTTAAATATTATTGAGTCTTAATTTTTGCTTTTATTTGAAAACAAAGACTTCAACATTCCAATGTTTTATTAATAAGTTGAATGTTCCGAAGTATGATTTAAATCATACTTTTTATCGTTTTTTTTAGATAAAATTAATCATAAAGAAAAACTTTTAGGAGGTTTAACCATGTTTTGTAGACAATGTGAACAAACAGCAAATCCATGCACAAAATTAGGTGTATGTGGAAAACAGCCTGATACTGCCTATCTTCAGGATTTACTTACATATGCACTTCAGGGACTTGCAACCTATGCAAAGGAAGCTCTGAAAGAAAATTCATCTAAGACACAGAATGTGATGAAAAGGATTAACAAATTTAGTGTTGAAGCGCTTTTTGCAACCCTCACAAATGTGAATTTTGACTCAGAAGCAATCAAAAACTTTATTTATGAGGCAGTAAAACTAAGAGATGAGCTTAAACAAATGGGCTTTAAAGTTCAGGAAACTGAATCCTGTAAGTTTCAACCAGCTAACAATTTACAAGAACTTGTAAAACAAGGCGAGGAGGCAAATCAGAAAATTTTCCATAGTTCATCAAATGAAGATGTTCAGTCATTAAAAGAAATAACTCTTTACTCCTTAAGGGGAATTGCTGCATATACTGACCATGCTCAGATTCTTGGGCAAGAAGATGAAAAGGTTTATGCCTTTATTTATGAAGCCCTTGATGCAATGCAAAGAAATGGAGACCTTGACTTCTGGTTAAATATGGTACTTCGGGCTGGTGAAATTAATCTGAGAGCAATGGAACTTCTTGATGCAGCAAACACTGGTAGATACGGACATCCTGTTCCAACTCCTGTTCCTCTTGGACATAAAAAAGGCAAGGCAATAGTTGTGTCAGGTCATGACCTTAGAGACCTTGAACTTCTTTTGCAACAAACAGAAGGCAAGGGAATATATGTTTATACTCATGGGGAGATGCTTCCCTGTCATGGCTATCCAGAACTCAAAAAATACAAACATTTTTATGGGCATTATGGCACAGCATGGCAGAATCAACAGAGAGAGTTTGCTCAATTCCCGGGTGCTATACTTATGACAACAAACTGTATAATTAAGCCTCAGGAAAGCTATAAGGACAGAATTTTTACAACTGGTGTAGTAGGTTGGCCAGGGGTTAAACATATTAAAGACAAAGATTTTACTCCTGTTATTGAAAAAGCACTTGAACTGCCCGGATTTACAGAAGATAAGGAAGATAAAACAGTAATGGTTGGTTTTGCAAGAAACAGTGTACTTAGTGTTGCTGACAAGGTAATTGAGCTTGTCAAAGCAGGAAAAATTCGCCACTTCTTTCTTGTTGGTGGTTGCGATGGCGCAAAGCCTGGAAGAAGTTATTATACTGAGTTTGTTGAGAAAACACCTAAAGATACGATAGTGTTAACCTTAGCCTGTGGTAAATTCAGATTCTTTGACAAAGAACTCGGTTCAATTAACGGAATTCCCAGACTTCTTGATGTTGGTCAATGCAATGATGCCTATTCAGCAATTCAAATTGCTCTTGCTCTTTCAAAGGCGTTTAATGTAAGTGTTAATGAACTACCCCTTTCCCTTATCCTTTCATGGTTTGAGCAAAAGGCAGTGGCTATTTTAACAACTTTGCTTTATCTTGGTATAAAAAATATTCGTCTTGGACCAACGCTACCAGCCTTTGTAAGTCCCAATGTGCTTAAGGTACTTGTTGATAATTTCGGAATTAAACCAATAAAAACCGCAGAGGAAGATTTAAAGGATATTTTGAGATAAAAAAATAATACCGCTCTCTGACTCGTCTCAGAGGGCGGCAAACTCATTTAACCCAGCATTTCTATATCTGGTAATTCGGGAATTTTCATTCAACAACCTGTTAAAATATTTAAATGCGATTTAAAATCCTGCAGAAAGACGGACTTGCACGAACCGGAATAATTGAAACTCAAAGAGGAATTATCCATACTCCAGCATTTATGCCTGTGGGAACAAATGGAACAGTCAAAGCAATGACTCCAGAAGAAGTAAGACAAATTGGATATGAAATCATTCTTTCAAATACATATCATCTTTATTTAAGACCAGGACATGAAACAATTAAAATGATTGGAGGAATTCATAAATTCATTAACTGGCATTGTCCAATTCTTACTGATAGCGGAGGATTTCAAATATATAGTTTAGCCTCTTTACGAAAAATAACCTTAGAGGGAGTTGAGTTCCGGTCACATATTGATGGTTCACTTCATTTTATAAATCCTGAAAAAGCAATAGATATTCAGCTTGCCTTAGGTTCAGATATAATGATGGTTTTGGATGAATGTATTCCTTATCCAGCAGACGAAGAATATGTTGAAAAATCTATAAAACTTACCACTGAATGGGCAAAAAGATGCAAAGAACATTTTGAAAAACAGGATACCTATCAGGCTCTTTTTGGAATAATTCAAGGTGGGGTTTTTTCAGATTTAAGAATTAGAGCTCTTGAAGAGTTACTAAAAATTGATTTTCACGGATATGCAATTGGAGGCTTGAGCGTTGGAGAACCAAAAACTGATATGTATAAAATTGTAAAAGACATATCTCCACTAATGCCAGAAGATAAACCTCATTATCTAATGGGAGTCGGCGACTTGATAGATGTTCTACATGCAGTAGAACACGGTATAGATATGTTTGATTGTGTTATACCAACAAGAAATGCAAGGAACGGAACGCTTTTTACATCACAGGGACGCATAAGTATCAAAAGAAGCGAGTTTAAAGAAGATTTATCTCCTCTTGATCCAGATTGTGATTGTTATACATGCAAAAACTATAGCCGCGCCTTTTTAAGACATCTTTATATGTGTAGAGAAATCCTATCAATGAGGCTTAACACAATACATAATCTTTACTTTTATTGCAGATTCTTTGAAAAAATGAGACAGGCTATAGCTGAAAGAAGATTTCAAGAGTTCAAAAAAGAATGGCTGCCTGTTCTTGAGAAAAACTTTTATCAGGAATCAAATGACTTCCATCACAGCTTGGAGAATTATTAAGCTCTGGAAAGCCTTCCCTACATGAGGAAAATGTTAAAGAGAGGGCAGCACATGTCTGTTTTACTTTAAGGATTAAATCTTTTCTTAAAGGCTTTGCTAAATACCATGAGTTTGAGATTTTTGCTCCATCTTTGAAATAAAGTTTTTGAATTTTTCCAGCAATGTCAGGAAAAGCCTGAGATATTCTTTGCCAACTATCCCATCTTGGTTTAAATGTGCTTGCAATCACATGCTTTACACCACTATCTTTAGCTGCCTTTAAGATCGCTTCAATTTCTTCTTCATTCAGCATTGGTATGATTGGATCAACCCTTATACCTGTAGGAATACCCTCTTTACCTAACTCTTCAAGAGCTTTAAATCTTTCAATGGGTGCAGGAGCATAAGGCTCAAGTTTCTTATAATGTTTAAATGTTGTTATTGTAATCGTTACGCAAGAAGGCATTTCTTTAAGCAAATCAATGTCTCTTAAAACAATATCACTTTTGGTTATGATGAGAACTTTCATATCATTGTCTTTGAAAATCTCCAAACATTTTCTTGTAATTTTTTTATTAAATTCTACTGGAGGATAAGGGTCAGAAGTATTACATAATGAAATTAGCGAATTTTTAGGAATTTTTTTTATCTCTCTTTTTAAACTCTCTATAAGCTTAGGCTTTTCCCTCAAATGAAAGAAATTTTTGATATATGAAGAAGCATAACAGTAAAGACAGCCATGAACACATCCAGTATATGGATTCAGTGAATACTTTGGTGGACATGTGCATAGCTCACTTTTCCATGGGTCAAATTGGCGAATATACATAGTTTATTATGTCACAATATGATATAATTCTTGGATATGAGAGAAACCCAAGAAATCAAATCTATGTTTGACAAAATAGTTTCGCGATATGATTTTCTCAACAGATTGCTTTCTTTTTGGCAGGATATTCTATGGAGAAAAAAAATGGCAACAGAAGCTGTAAATAAAAAAACTCAACTTGTTTTAGACCTTGCAGTAGGAACTGGAGATTCTGCTAAAGAACTCCTAAAAAAAGGGGCAAAAGTTATAGGAGTTGATATAAGTTTTGAAATGCTCAGGCTTGCAAGGGGAAAAATTCAAAATGACTTTACTCCAGTATCTGCCTCGGCATATGAGCTTCCATTTAGGGACAAAATCTTTGATGCAGTTACCTGTGCCTTTGGCATCAGAAATATGCATGAAACAGAAGTTGCTTTGAGAGAAATCCATAGAGTAATTAAAGATAATGGCAAAATTATCATACTTGAATTTTCTCTTCCCTCTGGTTTTGTTAGGAAACCTTATCTGTTTTATTTAAAAAAAATTGTTCCTTCTATTGCTTCTCTATTTTCTGTTAAGACTGCTTACGAATACCTTGGCGCATCAATAGAGGGATTTTATAAACCTGAGGATTTTACTGAACTTTTACAGAATTGCGGATTTAAAAATATCAAAACTCATTCATTAAGTTTCGGAGTAGTTTATCTATATGTAGGAGAGAAGATTTAAAAACTATTCATCTTTTTAATATCCTTTTTGATTTTCTCATAACACTCTGGACATATGCTATGTGTGAATTCTACTTCAGTATGTTCTTGAAGATACTTTTCTAACTGCATCCAGTAACCTTCGTCATTTCTTATTTTTTTGCACCATGCACAAATTGGTATAAGTCCTTTTAAAACTCTTATATCTTCAAGTGCTTTTTGAAGTTCATTTACAAGTTTTTCTCTATTTTCATCATAAACTTTTTTATCTGTTATATCCTCACCAGCACTAACAACAGCTATTATTTTCCCATTTGTATCTTTTAAAACAGTATTATGCCATGCAAAAATTCGTTCCAATCCATCTTTTCTTAATATCTTATTTTCAAAATATCCAACAAGTTCAGTTTCACCGGATATTATGCTATCAAATACAATTTTCATTTTTTCCCTTTCTTCTTGAGGAATCACTGTATCAAACCAGTTCTTACCAATTAATTCTTCTTTTGTATAGCCTAATTTTTCTGCACCTTTTTGATTAATTCGTATAACATTTTTATTTCTATCAACAACAACAAAAACAAGGTCAAGAACTTCTATATAAGTATTTAATTTAAGGTAAGCCTCCTTAAGTCTCTCCTCGTTTTCCTTTAATTTTTTCCAAAGTAAATTAAAAGGGTCTGTAAGTGCTGTTTTTACTAATGCTTTGTAAATAAAGAAAAATGAAATTATTTTAAAAATATGTCCGATAAAATTGAAAACACCATAAACGCTTACATATTTAGTAAATGAAAGTTCTGCAAGGATTGTCGTAATCAGAGCCAGTTGTAAATAAAGAAGTGTGGCTCTTGGAAAAGCAGATTTGTTTTTTCTAAGAATTATGAGGGATGCTGCCAAAATCAGACATATTACATATTCACTATAAATTTTAAAAGCTGTAAGTCCTTGCCCTTCAATGTAACAATCAGGAAAATTTTTAAAGACAAAAATAGATATAAAATTCGCTACTGTAATAGCAGAATAAATCCAAATTGCAGGATAGACATTGATTTTTTTATTTATCAATAATGTTGCACATAGAAAACTTAGGCTTTCTAAATATCTTGCTGATATCCATAGTTGAGTAGGTAGATTAGCGTCAAAACCTTGAAAGATATTCATGCCTTTATAAGCAAGGGTATGAATAAGGTCAATAATTGAAACAAATAGATAGGCAATCCCTAAAAGACTTACGTATCCTTGGTCAATTTTATCTCTGAGATTTAGGTAGATTATAAAAATCGTTGTTCCGATGATAATGCTGTAAATCTCAGCAAGAGTATGAAAAAGCAAATAGCTATAAATTATGCTTAAAGAAATAATTAAAATCGTCGTAAATAAGAGGACAAAATCTTCATATTTTTCAAGAAATTTCATTGTTCAATTATATCAAAATAAGTTTATGATAAAATAGATTATGTTTAAAGCTGAAAAACAGATACTTAAAAAAATTATTGGAAAACTTAAAAAGGCTCTTGGGAATGGATTAATTGCTGTTGTAGCCTTTGGTTC
Organism: Thermodesulfovibrio sp. Kuro-1; assembly: GCF_006538445.1. Taxonomy (NCBI): domain Bacteria; kingdom Pseudomonadati; phylum Nitrospirota; class Thermodesulfovibrionia; order Thermodesulfovibrionales; family Thermodesulfovibrionaceae; genus Thermodesulfovibrio; species Thermodesulfovibrio sp. Kuro-1. The sequence continues at coordinate 218,255 of NZ_BJKS01000002.1, forward strand.
AAGGGTTAGAGGAGATTTTACTGGTGAATCTGATTTTGATGTACTCATTGTTGTTAGAGAAAGAAACGCCGATATTTTAAACAAAATAATTAATATCTTCCAAGAATTTGAACTGAAAACAAATATTCCTTTTTCTCCTATAGTTAAATCTATGAAAACTTTTGAGAAAGAAAAAGCCTATCAAACAGGGTTTTTCAGAAACATAGAAAGTGAGGGAGTGCCAAATAATTCATGCTTCCATATCCGAACATAAATCCAGAAATTTTAAAAATAGGTCCTCTTTCAATTCGATGGTATGGATTAATGTATCTTATTGGTTTTCTCTGTTCTTATTTAATAGTAAAAAGTGAAATAAAAAGAAAGGGGCTAAAGGTTGAAAAGGATTTCCTTGAAAATCTATATTTTTATTTAATTTTAGGACTTCTCATTGGTGCAAGAATTGGTTATGTGCTTTTCTATAATCTGTCTTACTATATTCACAATCCCTTAGAAGTTCTTGCTATCTGGCATGGAGGTATGTCCTTTCATGGTGGACTTCTGGGTGTAATATTTTCAGCATGGATTTTCACTAAGATAAAAAAGTTTGATTTCTTCACTCTTACAGATATGCTTGTTCTTACTGCACCAATCGGACTCGGACTTGGAAGAATTGGTAATTTTATTAATGGAGAGCTTTACGGCAGAGTTACAGATGTTCCTTGGGCTATGATTTTCCCAGAAGGTGGTCCTCTTCCAAGACATCCCAGCCAGCTTTATGAAGCAGGACTGGAGGGAGCATTGCTCTTTGTAATTTTATGGTTTTTAAAAGATAAATTAAACAAGTCTGGACTCATCTCTTCTCTATTTTTAATTCTTTATGGCATTTTCCGCTTTGTTGTTGAGTTTTTCCGCGAGCCTGACCCTCAAATTGGTTATATCTTAGGAATCTTTACAATGGGGCAGATTTTATGTAGTATTATGATATTAGCTGGTTTGGGTTTATTCTTTTACAGGAGTAGAAAGTGATTGAGTTTACAAATGAATTAATCAACAGAGTTAATGCTCTAAAAAAATATACTTTCTTTGAAATTCTTGAGTTTGCAGGAAGAGTTTTTATAATTGTTGATTATGATGAAAGTGTTGTAATAGGCAAAAGAGGCTTTCTACCAGAGGAAAAGGAGAGAGGACTTGTTCTGGTGTTTAACAACAGAATGAAATTTAACTGGGATGAAGATGCAATTACTGCAACCCTTGTCTTCGGAAACACACCTGAAAAATGTTATATCCCTATTAATGCAATTGCTGGTGTTTTTTCACCAGACCTACGGGTTCAGCTTGCAGTGCCTGTTTTTAAATCTAAAATAAAAGATGAAGGAGATTCTTCTACCGCAACTCAAAATGATAAAGAAAATGAAAAACAGAAGGAGAAAAAAGATAATGTAATAGATATTACAAAATTGAGGAAAAAGAAATGAATGCGGAAAAACATTTGAAAGAATTTTTAATTCATCAAATTAAACAAAAACTAAGCAGAATTCAACAGGAAATACAACAACTTGAAAACCCTCCACCAGATTTGAAGATATTAAGCTATGGCATTGTTATAGGATATATTGACATAGTGACAGAAAAAGAAATTGTATCAGAAAGAATTGATAAGTGGAAGCAGTTGATATCACAGGGTGATAAACTAATAATTCTTATTCCCAAGGATGAGAAGCTTAAAATAATGGAAATTCTATGGAAGGAAGGCATTGCTGAAAAAGTAAGTATAGGTAATTATGAAATAAATTTATTTATGCCTTGAGAATTTTCTAAATATATAGCCACGAAATAAACCAGACAGACAAGCATTCTTTTGGATATCCCTATGGTTTAAAGGAAGAGAGCATTCCTCTTGAGGCAAGAATTGTAACAATAGCTGATATATATGATGCTTTGCGAAGTCAGAGACCTTATAAACCAGCCTTTGAACATGAAAAAGCCTTTAGAATAATCACAGAGGGAGACGGAAGAAGCATGCCTCAACACTTTGACCCGCAGGTTCTTCAGACATTTAAGACAGTGGCATCAAAAATAGAGGAAATTTATGAGAAAAATAAATAGGTTTTTAATTTTTCTAAGCAGATGCTTCTAATGGCGTCATAACGCTAATTTCTTTAAGTGATACTATTTTTGATGCATCAAGTATCTCTATCTCTATTGGCAATCCCTTATCATCAAGATGAAGGATAACTCCTTCTTTTAAATCAATTGAGTCAATGGGTTTTCCATCCCTAAGTTCAATTAAAAGTATGTCTGCATCACTTGAGTATTTTATCTTCATAAATATCACCCCCTTTAAAATATCTATCTATATACGGGAAATAAACTGTAATTAAAACAGGAAGTTTTTCATCATACTCATATATAGCTCTTACAATATGACTACCAAATCTTTTATGAGCAATGTATCTGCCTCTATGTCCAATTAAAACTTCCTCTGGAAATAAAAGAGTTTCAATTACCATTTTTTCACTAAGTTGCCATTTTTTAATTCTTTCAATTGCATGCGAAAGAAAAAATATCTCTATGATTTTATTGTCTATTTTTAATTTATAAATCGTTCCCTTTGAAAGAAGCGTTTTTTCAATGATTTCTATTATCATTCATTATTATATCATGTTCTTACACAAAATCATTTAAGGCAGTAGCATCAAAGAGGAATCCGATAATTTTGATATTGCTATTTTAATTTTCTCGTGCTAAAATAGAAATATGATAAAAAGAAAACTTCTTGAAGATATAAGAAAACATCTCACAAAGCCAGAGATTACTCTTATTGTTGGTCCAAGGCAGGCAGGAAAAACAACCATAATGAAAACTCTTGAAGAGGAATTAAAAAAAAGTGGTGAGAAAACTCTTTATCTTAATCTTGATATTGAGTATGACAAAGAGCATTTTCATTCTCAGTTATCACTTCTTAGACGTATTGAGCTTGAGTTTGGGAAAAACAAAGGATATGTTTTTATTGATGAAATTCAGAAAAAGGAAAATGCAGGTTTGTTTCTTAAAGGCATATATGATATAGGACTTCCTTATAAATTTATTGTTTCAGGTTCTGGAAGTGTTGAATTGAAAGAGAGGATTCATGAGTCTTTGACAGGCAGAAAAAGAGTTTTTGAGCTTTTAACATTGAGTTTTGAAGAGTTTATTAACTATAAAACAGGCTATAAATATGAAGAAAAACTTCCAGAGTATTTTGCAATAGAGAAATCAAAGTCTTTTGTCTTGTTTGATGAATACTTGAATTTCGGAGGCTATCCAAGAGTTGTTCTTGAAGAAGAACTGTCTGAAAAGCTAAATTTAATTAATGAAATTTATCAAAGTTACATTGAAAGGGATATTTACTATTTACTTAAAATTCAAAAACTGCCTGAATTTAGCAAACTTATTAAAATTCTCGCTGACTCAGTAGGCAAAACAATAAATCTAAGTGAAATATCAACAACCATAGGAGTTTCATTAAAAACGCTGAAAGATTATCTCTGGTATCTTGAGAAAACCTTTATAGTTTCAAAAATTACACCCTTTTTTAGAAACCTTAGAAAAGAATTAACTAAATCTCCTGTTTACTACTTTTATGACCTTGGATTGAAAAACTTCTCCATAGGAGAATTTGGCAAAGTAAGAGATTATAGCTTTCTTTTTCAGAACTTTGTTTATTTAGCTTTGCTTGAAAAAGTTAAGGATACCGCTTTTCAGATTCACTTCTGGAGAACAAAGGACAAAGCAGAGATAGATTTTATTATTGATACAGGAGTTTCGTTGATACCATTGGAAGTAAAATACAAGAACTTAAAAAATCCCGAAATAACCCGTGCACTAAGAAGCTTTATTGAAAGATACAGTCCCCCTCAGGCTCTGATTGTCAATCTCTCTCTTTATGAAAAAAGCCAAATAAATGGCACTGAGGTGATAACAATACCTTTTTATAAACTTATTGATTATAGTTTCAAGTAGTTATATAAGACTGTTCAATTACTAACTGTCATTTCAAACACCCGCAATGAGTGCGAGGAATCTGACCCGAAAGGGTCATCTGGGATAATTATAAATGTCATATCAAGGGACTGATTATAGGTGTCATCATATATTACGCGAAGGATTTCCCGCTTAAATCGCAGATGAGGAGATTCCTCACTTCGTTCGGAATGACAAGAAAAAAGAGGAATGACAGTTGGAGGCTCAGTTTATAACTTAGGAGATATTAACTGCCAGCCTCAAACTCATTTCATAATACAAATATGATAACAACTAAAACATCTTGAATTTGTCAAAAAACTATGATAAAATTTGCATAAAAATGAATCCATTATATTTAATACCCTACACTGAACCAATTCCTGCACCTGCAGAAATTTTTATTATTCTTGAACAACTTTTTTTCCTCATACATATTATTATCATTAACTCAATTGTTGGACTAAGCCTGATAATTCTTTATCAATGGGATAAAAAACAAGATTTTTTTATAATAAACAAACCTCTGGCTAAAAAAATACCCATTCTTTTTGCTCTTGGAATAAATATGGCTATTCCTGCGCTGCTTTTTCTTCAGGTTGTCTTCGGGCATCTTTTCTACACGAGTTCAATACTCATGGGAACTTTCTGGATTTTAATCATACCTTTTTTAATTATTGCCTACTATAGTTCTTATTTTCATTACAAAAAATTTGAAGTTTCAGGTTTTGCAAAGTATGCTTTGATTATTATGATTATCATAATTTTTTATATTGCCTTCATACTTGTAAATAATCTGTCCATGATGGAAATGCCTGAAAGGTGGGAAACTTATTTTTCAAATAGAAGTGGAACTATACTACTTTGGAATGTGGCAAGCATCTATCCAAGATTTTTACATTTCCTAATAGCTTCAATAGCAGTAGGTGGCATTGCATATAGCCTTTACTTTAGGAAAAACTCTGAAGATAAAGTTAGAAAGGGCTTAAAAATCTTTGCCTATGCCACAATGTTTCAGATTGCTATTGGTTTCTGGTTTATTTTAAGCCTCCCACAGAACATTATGCAGAAATATATTGGAGGAGATTTATTTGCAACAGTTGTGTTTATTTTGAGTATTATTACTGCATTCTTGTCTATTTTTATCGCCCTCAAGGCTAATCTTAAAGGCAGTGTGCTACTTGTGTTCTTTACTTTAGTTTTTATGGTTATAAACAGATATAACTTAAGAGTCTTTCATTTAGGTGAAAATTTTAATATCTCTCAGCTAAAGCTCTCACCCCAGTGGGATGTATTTACCATATTCTTAGTTATACTGCTTTTAGGGATAGCTGTCATTTTCTATATGCTCAAAATTACTTTCTCAAAAATAAAAGAGGCTAAGAAATGAATTATCCTGTATGGGAACTTTACTACTTTAATTCAGGCACTTTAGTTGCAATAATTGCAGTGTTTCATGTATTTATTTCTCACTTTGCCGTTGGCGGTGGAATATTTCTTTGGCTTACAGACCTTAAAAGTGTTCGGGAAGGCAATATATCACTAAGACAGTATGTCCGTAAACATGTTTGGTTTTTCTTATTACTTACAATGGTTTTTGGTGGTGTAACAGGTGTTGGGATATGGTTTATAATAGCTCTTTCAAGTCCCTGGGCTACTTCTCTTCTTATTCATACCTTTGTATTTGCATGGGCAATTGAGTGGGTGTTTTTTATTGTAGAAATTGTTTCTTTACTTATTTATCACTACAAGTTTGAAACACTCTCAGATAAAAATCGCTTAAGAATTGCCTTTATATACGCTGCTTCAGCATGGCTAAGTCTCTTTGTAATCAATGGTATCATTACATTTATGCTTACTCCTGGACAATGGCTTAGAACACATAGTTTCTGGGATGGATTTTTTAATCCAACTAATCTCCCAGGACTTGTATTTAGAACCGCAATTTGCATAATGTTTGCAGGACTATTCGGATTTGTTACTGCAGTATTTGAAAAAGAAGATAAGCTGAGGCAGGAATTCCTTAGATACTGTGTAAAATGGCTTTATATTCCTCTGCCTTTTCTTATTATTTCAGGACTCTGGTATTTCTACTCTATTCCTGAAAATGCAAGACTTACAAACTTCATGCTTAACAAACAGACAGCTAATGCGGTAAATGTATTTATAACAGCCTCAGTGATACTTTATCTTTTAAGTTTAATTTTAGTTTTTAGAACATCAAAGTTGCTACATAGAATTGCTGTTTTTATTCTTCTTTTGGTGGGGCTTTTATGGATGGCAGGATTTGAATACATGAGAGAGTATGCAAGAAAACCATATGTAATCTATGGATATATGTATTCGCCATCAATAATGGTAGCTGATGAAAAAAAGCTAAACAAGGAAGGATTCCTCAAAAATGCTAAATGGACTACTATCAGAGAAGTCACAGAGGAAAATAAACTAATTGCAGGAAGAGAGTTATTTAATCTTCAATGCCTTAGTTGCCACACAATAAAAGGAGTTAAAAATGATATAGTTGAAAAAACAAAGGGTCTCACATATTTAGGGGTAATTTCACAGCTTTATGGACAGGGTAAAATTCTTGACTATATGCCCAAATTCATCGGTAATGAAACAGAAATGAAAGCTTTGGCAACATTTATTGTTAGCCTTCATGGAGATAAAGAGACAAAATTAACAGAGTTTAAACCCAAAAAAGAGGATATTGCCATACCACCTTTTGATAGTCAAAAAGATGAATATGTGCTTCTTGCATGGAGCAGTCTTGGTGAGAAATGTGTTACTGATTCAGACAAATGGTTTTCCTTTCTTTATCCTGGCTCTTCTTTTCAAGCAATACTTATAAAAAGAGGGAAAAAACCAGAGATTATCTCTGAAGGAGTAGAGATTCACTATGAAGTTCAGAAAGGATACGAAAACCCATCAATGCATTCAGATTTCTGGAAGTATTCCCAATCTCTTAAAGGTAAAAAGATACCTGAAAATGTTGGACTTACTGGCAAAGCTCTTAAAGGAGTCTTTGAATATGATAAGGACAAAAAAATATTCTCTGCTGAAGGCATACCAGTTCTGCCTTACAGAGATGATGGGGTATTTAATCCTTATCCTATATTTGAGATAAAGGCAGTTGAAAAAGCAACTGGTAAAATTCTTCAGACTACAAAGTTTGTTGCACCTGTCTCAACAGAATTAAAATGTTTTGAGTGTCATGGAGGAAAACCAAGATGGAGAGGTATTTCAGGAATCTCTGATGAAACAGCAATAAATATTTTAAGGGTTCATGACAGAAATAATGGAACAAAACTTCTTGAATCTGCCCTTAAAGGTAAACCTCAGATGTGCCAGAAATGTCATGAGGACTTTATTGTGAAATCAGAGGGAGTAAAGGGACATAACAGCTTTTCAGCATCTATGCATGGCTGGCATGCTAACTACATTCCATGGAAAGACGAAAGAGCCTGCAACCTATGCCATCCTAATGATGCAAAAGGTAATACAAGATGCAACAGAGATATACATGCAAAATTAGGAATCGGATGCACCCAATGTCATGGAAAACTTGATGAACATGCCTCCTCTATACTTCTTTCCCAGCAGGGAACAAGAACATCTAAATTATTGCTTAGAAACCTCAAGCCTGAAACACTAATATCCGAAATAACGCAGAGGAAATCATGGATTCAACAACCAGATTGTCTCAACTGCCATGTAGGATTCCAGAAACCCAAAGAAAATGTTAAAGCTTTCAATAAATGGACTATTGATGTGTCAGAACTTTATAGAAATAAAAAGGATAACACAGGAAAAATTCCTTGCATAGCCTGCCATAGTTCTCCCCATGCAACCTATCCATCATTCAATGAGTATGGCAAAAACAGAGATAATATTCAGCCTATACAGTATCAGAGAACTCCTATGCCAATATCTTCTGAGATGAAATGTGAGGTATGTCATAGAGTTAAAATGCAAGGAAACTATCACCATGCAAACATGATTAGAGCCTTCAGAAATAAAAAAGCTTTACCACAATAGATAATTTTTTGGTAAAATGAAAATTAAAATTATTCTAATTTGGAGGATAAATTATGCCTATCTTAAACAAGGAAGTTGATATTGTAAGAGGTGATACTCTATATGATGATGGAACACATAAATTTATATGGCTTGGATGGGAAGAGCATGAAGAAGAAGGGCTTGTTCAGGTTAATCAGTATTTAATAGAAAATAAAGGAGTTGGTGTCATTCTTGATCCTGGAGGAGTTCATGTTTTCCCAAGAGTTGTTGCCAATGTTTCAAGATATGTAGACCTTGAAAGGATAGAGCATCTATTTTTCTCCCATCAGGACCCTGATGTGTCTTCAGGTGTTGCCCTCTGGCTCAGTGTTACAAATGCAAAAGTTTACATATCAAAATGGTGGGTAAGATTCCTTCCTCATTATGGGATTTTTGATATGAATAAAATTGTTCCAATAGAAGAAGGCGGAGGCAGAATTAGTCTTCCAACTGGAGACTATCTTGAGATAATTCCTGCCCACTTCCTTCATTCTGTAGCAAACTTTCATGTCTATGATCCTCGTTCAAAAATTTTGTTTACAGGAGACCTCGGTGCAGCCATATTTCCTAAAGGTCATAGATATACTTATGTTGAAGACTTTGACAGTCATCTTAAGCTTATGGAAGGATTCCATCGTAGATACCTTGCTTCAAATAGTGTAGTAAGAAAATATCTTGAAAGGGTATCAAAGCTTGACATCAATATAATTGCACCACAGCATGGAGCTATCATCTATAAAAAAGAACACATTCAGAAATTTTTTAATTGGCTAAGTGGTTTAAGATGTGGTGTAGACATTGCAGATGAATTTTACAGATAGGAGGAGGCTATAATGTTTTTTAGAAAAAAGAAAATTAGTTCTGACAGCAAAAAAATGGTTGATATAAATCTTTCTCTCATTAAAACTCTATCTTCGGGAATAATAAAATCAAATCTTGTAGGTTCAACAATCTCAAATACAATGGGACTGATTGACTCTAACTTTACAAGAATAAAAGATGAAGTATCCTCAATAGCAACTGCCATGGAAGAGATAGACACAACTATAAGAGACATGTCTAAGAGTGTTGCTTCAATTAATGAAGAAGTTAAGGAAATGGTGATTCAGAATGAAGCAATGGATCAAGAATTAGAAAAGAGAGTAAGGGACATAGAAGCTCATAATAGCAAAATTATTGAGGTTGTCACCAATATAAAAGACCTGGGACATGCTACAGAGAATATTGGTAATGTTGTAACAGCTATTTCAGATGTGGCAGACCAAACCAATCTTCTTGCTCTTAATGCCTCAATTGAAGCAGCAAGGGTTGGTGAAGCTGGAAGAGGTTTTGCAGTTGTAGCTGATGAGATAAGAAAACTTTCTCAGAAAACAGAAGCCTTAACAAAAGATATAGGTAAAATTCTTGGTGATCTTAAAGACCGTGTTATCTCTGCAGTAGGAGAGGTTGAAAAAATAAGAGAACTCTTTTCAAGTATAGAGGAGGACATAAAAAATATAAGACAGTCCTTTGAAAAAACAAAAACCATGTCAGATACAGTTGGTGATGCGGTAAACACTCTTTCAACTGCTATTGAAGAACAAAGTCAGGTTTTAACAGATGTTTCAAAAAGAATTACAAATACTGCCTCTATGCTTAATGAAACCTATAAGGTTTTCTCTACAGTGATTAAAGTTAATGATGAAATTTCCAAGTTGACAAAGTTTTAATATGTCAGAAAATGTTTTATATTTTGCTCTATGTCCTCACTGTACAGAAGAAGAATTAGTTAAATGGGGTGAAATTGCTAATAAAATCTCAAAGATTATAAAAAAAGAAATCAGACTTAAAAGATTTAGTGATTTTTCAGAAATATGTTTTAATGAGCAAAGTTATGATTTTTACTATGCTAATCCAGATACTACCATTACCCTTATTGAAAAAGGCTATGCAGTACTAAGTAAACTCAAAAATAAAAATGAAAGTTTATGTAGTATATTTTCACAATCTTACTTTTCTGAAAAAGATATAATCAGGGTAGCTTTAATAAATCAGAAATATTTTTTTCTTCCTCTATTGTTCCATAAGAAAGAATATAAGAAATTTCATATTCTTTTTGTAAAAAGCTATGATGAAGTTATTAATCTTGTCAGACAACAGCAAGCTGACATAGGTTTTATTTATACTCAAATTTCAGAAAGACTAAAGGACGACAGAGCATTAATTTTTTCAAATGATTTTTGCTTTCCTATTTCTCATTTTATACTTATGAATTCTTCTATGGAAAATTTTAGAAATGAACTGCTTTCTATTGAAGATTTTGAAAAAGTGTCTTCTGAAGAAATTGAAAATTTAAAAAGTCTGTATAATCAGCTTGATATAATGCTTCAGGATTGGGCTCATCATGATATTTCAGAAGCTTTAATCTCTTCACCAAATATTGGTGTCCTTATTTATCATGAAAAAATAGCATTTTGCAATGACTATATGAGAACTTTGCTGGGATATTCAGAGAATGAACTTTATAATATGAGCATTACTGATATAGTTTATTCCGAAGATAGAGAAAAAGTTATTGATAGTATCAAAAAAAGACTGAAAGGTGAAAAATTCTCAAGAATATATGATATCCGTTTTCAGAAAAAAGATGGCTCTGTAATATTTGTTGAATGTCTTGCCAATACCATACTTTTTAGAGGTCTTTACTCAGGGTTCTTAGTTTTTTATGACATTACTTCAAAAAAATATGCGGAAAAATTCAAAGAAATTCTGATGGAAATAAATAAAATAATCACCCAATCACTAACTGAAGAAGAGATATATAGCAGAATCTGTAAAACTCTTGTGGAAAAATTGAATTTAAAACTTGCATGGATAGGTATATTAGATAAGCAAAACAACAGAATTATTCCTGAATATTCTTATGCTGATGATAGAAGCATTTTAGATAATTTTGATTACGGAATGCTAAATAGTTTACTTGATAGTGCATCAGTCAAAGGTGAAATTGTTATAAACTCGGAATCAGAAGAATATACTAAAACAGGCTTCAGGTCATCATGTATAATTCCTTTCTTTAAATATGGCAAAGTAGTTTCATTTCTAAATATTTATTCAGAGTTTCCACAATTTTTTAATGAAATAAACCTGGATATACTGAAAGAGATTCAACATGATATTGCTTTTGCTCTTGAAAGAGTTGAAAGGATAAGACATAACACCATCATTGCAGAAGCACTTAAAAATTCTGATACATGGATACTTGTTACAGATGAAAATGGGAATATTATCTATGTCAATGAAGCTGTTGAAAGAATTAGTGGATACAGCAAAGAGGAACTCATCGGAAAAAATCCGAGAATATTTAAATCAGGACTTAATCCTCCAGAGTTTTATAAAGAACTGTGGGATACTATTCTTTCTGGTAAAATTTTTAATGCAATTACACCGAACAGAAAAAAAGATGGAGAAATTTTCCATGTAGATTTAAAAATTATTCCAGTAAAACTTCCTGGTAATATTCTTAGATTTGTTGCTGTTGCAAGAGACGTAACTGAAAAAATCAGACTTTCTGAAAGAGTGCAAAGACTTCAAAACTATGATGCTCTTACAGGTCTTCTTAATATGAATGGATTTACAGTAAATGTATCTCAAAAATTAAATGAAACTGATGTTTTTGGATTGCTTATTCTTATAGATATCTATGATATGACTTATATAAACAAAATTCACGGCATTCATGCCGGTGACCAGATTTTAATACAGTTTGCAGAGAAAATAAAAAAATCTTTTGAAAATACAGATTCTATAGCAAGGATAGCTGCTGATAGCTTTGGAATTTATCTAATTGCAGAAACCACTGATGACATATACAAAGCTTACTCTAAATTATATGAATTAAATAACTCTGTTTTTAATATAGATAATAAAATTATCTCCATAAATATTAATGCAGCGATCTCTATTTTCCCAAAGGATGGAAAAAGTTTTAAAACCCTTTATGAAAGAGCTGATATTACCTTACAGCAAACTAAAAAAGCAGGGTCTGGGATAATTCAGTTTTTTGATGCTGCGATTGAAAAAGAAGCTGAAAAACTATGGGAAGTTTTTAATTTAATTAAAAAAGCCTCAGAAGAGAAACTGTTTACCTTTTATTATCAACCATACTTTTATACCAAAACTTTAAAAATTGCAGGATTTGAAGCTCTTGTGAGGATTATTGATAGAGATGGAAAACTGTATACTCCTGATTTCTTTATTGACTATTTAGAAAATAGTCAATATCTAAGCAGTTTTGAAAATTGGGCAATCAATGAAGTCACTGAAAAAATAAAAAAGTGGGGTACAAATATTTCTCTTAATATTTCAGGAAAAACTTTTAGTAATCCAATTCTTATACCTATTCTGTCAGAAATTACATCGGAAATAAGAAATAAACTTACAATAGAAATTACAGAAAGAATTTTTATTAATAATCCCGAGTATACAATGCAAATTCTTTCTGATATAAAACGAATGAAAAATCCACCCAAAATTGCTATAGATGATTTTGGAACAGGTTATTCATCAATGAGTTATCTTAGTTGATATTGTAAAAATAGACAAAAGTTTTATCAAAGATATGGTTGAGGATAAAAAAAGTCTTGCAATTGTTGAAACAATAATAGGTCTTGCTAAAAAACTTGAAAAAATGACTTTAGCAGAGGGAGTTGAAACAGAAAAACAGTTTAAAATTTTAAAAACAATGGACTGCGACTTTGTTCAAGGATTTTTATTTTCAAAGCCTCTTCCAGAAAAAAAGATTGCAGTTTGATTGCATAAAAGAGTTTCCCTTTGTTTTAATTAAGGTATGAATCTTCTCTATTTTGAAAAACCAACAAGATACATTAACAAAGAAATTAATTCTGTAATAAAAGAAGACAAAAATCTTATAAAATTTGCCCTCTGCTTTCCTGATATTTATGAAATAGGAATGTCCCATCTTGGTCTTAAAATTCTTTATCATATTCTCAATAAAATTCACGATGTTTATGCAGAAAGAGTATTTTCGCCTTGGATTGATTTACAGGAATATATGAAAAATAAAAGATTGCCTCTCTATTCCCTTGAGACAAAAACTCCTCTTAAAGATTTTGATATAGTTGGATTTAGCCTTCAGTATGAGCTTTCCTATCCATCTGTGCTTAATATGCTCAGCCTTGCCCAAATTCCTTTACTTTGGCAGGAAAGATTAAATGAAAAACAGCCACTTATAATTGCAGGAGGTCCATGTGTTTCCAATCCGCTTCCTATGTCTAAATTCATAGATGCTTTTTTAATTGGGGAAGGAGAAGAAGCAGTTATTGAACTAATTAATCTATATCGGGAATGGAAGATTTCTCAGGGTAGAAAAGAAGAGTTGCTCAACAGAATAAGTCAGATTGAAGGTTTTTATGTCCCCTACATGGGTAAAAAAACTGTAAGGAGAAGATTTATAAAAAATATAAATAATGCTGAATTCCCAACATCGCCCATACTGCCCTATATGAAGATAGTCCATGACAGAGTATCCATTGAAGTCTCCCGCGGATGTCCCTCTGGATGCAGGTTCTGCCAAGCTGGCATGATTTACAGACCCCTTCGTATAAGAACTCCTGAAAAAATTTTAGAAATCGCAAAAAAATCAGTTGAATGCACAGGCTATGAAGAGATTTCTCTTCTTTCTTTTAGCATCGGACATTATCCCTATCTTATGGAGTTAATAGATATTCTAAATAAAAATTTTTCCAATCAGGGAGTTGCAATTTCGCTCCCTTCAATAAGGGCAGACAAAGTTAGTAAAGAACTGCTTCAGAAAATAAAACTTACAAGAAAAACAGGCTTTACTATTGCTCCAGAAGCTGCAACAGAAAGGCTTAGATGTGTAATAAACAAAAATATCTCCAATGAAGACATTGAAAAAGCCTGCGCACTCCTTTTTGAAGAGGGCTGGCTTGGTATAAAACTATATTTTATGATAGGGCTGCCCACCGAGACTGATGAAGATATTGAGGAAATTGTTACCTTAGCAAGAAAAATCATAAAATTAGCCAGAGTTTATACTAAAAAATTCGTTGATATAAATGTTACTGTCTCTCCATTTATTCCAAAGCCTCATACTCCATTTCAGTGGCTTGCACAGATTCCCTTTGATGAAATAAAGAAAAAGCTTGACTTCATAAGAAATGCTTTTCATAAAAGTAGAATTCACTATAAAGGGCACAATCCAAATATGAGCCTTCTTGAAGCTGCAATTGCACGAGGAGATGAAAAGGTTGGTGAAGTCATATATGAGGCATGGCAAAAGGGAGAAGCTTTATCATCATGGACAGATCTTTTTGATTTTCAGAGATGGCTCTCTGCAATGGAGCAGACAGGAGTTGACCTGTTTTCTTATGCAACAAAAAATTACCCAATTTTTCAGTCTCTTCCGTGGGATTTTATAGATACAGGAGTTAAAAGAGAGTTTCTTGTAAGAGAGTTTGAAAGGGCTTTTAAAACTCAAAAAAGCAATGAATGCACAATTACATGCGAAGCCTGTGGACTAAGTTGCCAATTAAAAGAAGGAAAACCTCAGATTAAATATGAAAAGAGTTTTAATTATTCAGAATCTGAGCAAAAAATTTCTCCTGAAAACAAAATCACGATAGTCCGATTCTGCCACACTAAGTTGGGAGCAATGAAATATCTTTCTCAGCTTGAACTGAGCAATCTCCTTACAAGAGCCTTAAGAATGGCAAAAATTCCTTTTGTGCTTTCAAAAGGATTTCATCCAAAGCCAGAAATATCTTTCTGCCCTTCTCTGCCTGTTGGAATTGAAAGTGAGGCAGAATATTTTGATCTAAAAATTTATGGAGACTTCAAATCTGAATACTTAGAGAGATTAAACAAAGTTTTTCCTGAGGGCTTAAGAATAATATCTGCTAAGGTAATAGACCCTCAAACTCCTTCTTTGAATGCCTTTGTGCAAAGATATAAATATCTAATAAATTATCCAAAGACATTAAAGATTGAAATTAAGGATATGGAAAATAAAGAAATAAGAAGAAATGAAAAGACTTATATGCTTAAAGATTTCATTGAGGAAATTCAGATTTATGATGATGAACTATGTATAATAGTTAAAGATAGTGAAGCTAAGGCAAGAATAACTGAGATTGTTGAAGCTCTTACAGGCATCTCAGCAAAGGAGTTGAATATTAAAAGAATACAAATGTATGGCTATAAAGGAGGCTTAGTAGAACCTTGAGCAATGAACTTTTAATTAATGTAACAAGACAGGAGTGCCGTGTTGCCCTACTTGAGGGAGGACAGGTTGTTGAATTTTATATTGAAAGAAAAGGAGATTCAAGCTATGTAGGAAATATCTATAAAGGAAAAGTCGTTAAGGTTTTAAAAGGTATGCAGGCTTGTTTTGTTGACATAGGACTGGATAAAGCTGCTTTTCTTTATGTAGATGATATAAAGGGTGGAATTAAAGAACTTTATCCATTTCTGGAAGGAGACGAAGAAACAGAGATTATCCCAAAATTTGAGGAACTTTCAAAAAGTCGCAAACCTGAAGAAATTAAACTTGACTTTAAAGATATTTCTATAGAAGAGCTTGTTCAGGAAGGGCAGGAAATACTTGTTCAGGTTGCAAAAGATCCAATGGGAACAAAAGGAGCAAGGGTTACATCAAGAATAACTCTACCTGGAAGATATGTTGTTCTTATGCCAGGCATGGAACATATTGGTGTGTCAAGAAAAATAGAAGATGAAGAAAAGAGAAAAGAATTAAAAGAACTTGCAGCAAAAATTAAGCCACCAGGATTTGGTTTAATTATGAGAACAGTGAGTGAGGATGCTACAGAGGAGGAAATTCAGAAAGATATTGATTTCCTTTTTCTTTTATGGGACAATATTCAAAAAAAGAAAGATAAAACCCACGCACCTTCTCTTATTCATAGTGAGTTTGACCTTGTTTTAAGAAGCCTGAGAGATTTTATGAGTCAAAATGTAGACAGGATGATAATTGACAGTTACATTGAATGGCAAAGACTCAAAGAATTTGCACAGGTTTATTTTCCCAGAATTGCTGATAAAATAGAACTCTATGAAGGTGAAGAGCCAATTTTTGATGCTTTCGGTATAGAAGTTGACCTTGATAGAGCTCTGGAGCGTAAAGTATGGTTAAAATCTGGAGGATATATTGTAATTGACCAAACAGAAGCAATGACTGTTATAGATGTAAATACAGGCAAATTTGTTGGCAAAGA
Organism: Thermodesulfovibrio sp. Kuro-1; assembly: GCF_006538445.1. Lineage (NCBI taxonomy): Bacteria > Pseudomonadati > Nitrospirota > Thermodesulfovibrionia > Thermodesulfovibrionales > Thermodesulfovibrionaceae > Thermodesulfovibrio > Thermodesulfovibrio sp. Kuro-1. Next base: position 234,550 of record NZ_BJKS01000002.1, read on the forward strand.
AAATCTTGAAGATACTATCTTGAGAACAAACCTTGAAGCAGTTAAAGAAATAGCCTATCAAATCAGACTCAGAAATCTTGGAGGAATTATATTAATTGATTTTATAGATATGGAAAAAGAAGAAAACAAACAAAAAATTATAAATGCCATGACCGAGGTGATGAAAAAAGACCGAGCAAAAACAACAATTTATAATATCACAGAACTCGGAATAGTTCAGATGACAAGAAAAAGAACCCGAGAAAGTCTTGAACACATTTTATGTGATAGCTGTCCATACTGTGAAGGTAAAGGAAGAGTAAAAAGCATAAGAAGTGTAGCCTATGAAATTTTGAGAAAACTTAAATTTATGACAGTTCCTCAGGGAGCAGAATTGACTGTAGTTGCAAATCCTTCTGTAGCTGACCTTTTAACAGATGAAGAAAGAGACTCAATAGAAGAGATTGAAAACATAAAAAAAATAAGAATCACAATAAAAAAAGATTCTATGCTACATCAAGAAAACTACTCTCTTCACAAAAACATTTCATAGAAATGGATTTCTTTACAGAATGCAATAAATGTGGAAAATGTAAACAACTTTGTCCAAGTTATCAGATTTTTCTTAATGAATCATTTTCTCCAAGAGGAAGAATAATGCTCATTAAAACTCTTGAAAAAGAAAAGGAAATTATATCTGGAGAACCTTTAAAACAAAGGATTTTTAGTTGCCTTCTCTGCGGAACATGCGAAAGCTTATGCCCTCTGGATGTAAATGTAAGCACTCTTATATATAAAACAAGAGCGAAAATGAAGAAAAACCTATCACTGTATTTATTCAAATATTTTTCATTTTATCCAGGAGTATTCTTTTCAATCTTACAGAATCTCAGTCGTTCAAAGCTTTTTTTAAATTATGAAAAATTTTCATTTTTAAATAAATTTTCAACTTTAAATATTAAACCAAAACAGACTGGAGGTTTACAGGTTTATAGCAAATTAAAACCCATAGGAAGAATAGCAATTTTCTCCGGGTGTTCAACAAACTATTTGTTGCCATCAATAACTAATTCTTTAATTTATATTCTAAATTGGTTAAACTACGAAGTTATTGTTCCAAAACAGCACTGTTGCGGAGCTCCTCTTCTTTCAGCAGGATTTAAAAAAGAAACAGCAAAGCTCGCCCAAAAAAACATTGAAATCTATAAATCCTTCAATATTGATGGAGTAATCGCTCCATGTCCTACCTGCTCTCATTTTATTGAAGATGTTTACAAGGAAATTATAGGAGAAGGAATTCCTCTTTTAAAACTTTCAGATTTATTTGATAAATCACAAAGAAACTTGAATGAGTTTATTAAAAATTCTCTTGAACATAAAATATTTTTTCATGTTTCATGCCACTCATCTAACTATACTAAAGATGCAGATAAAATAATGGAATTATTACAGAAGTTTGGCATCTCGGATATTCAGAAAAAAACTGGATGTTGCGGATTTGGAGGACTTTTTTCTTTTTTATTTGAAAAACAATCTATGGATATTCTACAAAAAAAAGTTTTAGAATATGAAAAAGCGGACATGATAGTTAGTTCCTGTCCAAATTGCATAATTCAGTTTAAAATTGCAATGAGAGATAAAAAAATACTCCATTATACTGAAGTAATCCATAAAATTTTATTGGAAGGAGAAAAAAATGGAAGAAAATTCTTCAAATTTTGAAATAGTTTTACCTGATGGAACAGTTTATAAACCAAATAAAACAGAAACAAAAGATACTCATACCATTCAGGGTTATACACCTGATGGAAAACCTAAAAAAATGAAATTTTCAACAAAAACAGCATGCGAACGATGTGGAGAATGTTGCAGAAGAGACACCCCAGTAATTCTTAAAGATGATATTGGACTTCTTACAAAAGGAATTATTTCTGAAAAGGAGATCTACACAATAAGAGAAGGAGAAAAAATGCGTTCTTCTATAGACGGAGATACTTATTACTCTTCTATGGAACTAATTAAGATAAGACCAATTTTTGGAAGCTTTACATGCCTTTTTTATGACCCACAAGAAGGATGCACAATCTATGAGCATAGACCTACTGTATGTAGACAATATGAATGCTGGTCTCAGAATATTACGATTACTGGACTTGAAAAAAGAAGACTTACAAGGACTGATTTGTTTGACGGGATTGAGCTTATAAAGGAAGCAATAAAAAAACATAAAGAAAACTGCTCCCTCATCAAATTTAATGATCTTGTAGATGAATTAAAAAAAGGGAAAGAAGAAAACGTTGATAAAATTGCAGAAATGATTTTATATGATTCATCTTTAAGAGATTGGATGAAAGAAAAATTATCCCTGTCAGAGGAAGTTTTACCCTTGCTTTTTGGAAGGACACTATTTGAGATAACTCCATTTTATGGATTAATAATTGAAAAAGAAGGCGAAAATTTTATAATCAAAGTGATGCAGGAGGAAGAGGAATGAAATTTTTCATTGACACAGCCAATGTTGATGAGATTAAGAAAGCATGGGAAGTAGGAGTAATTGATGGCGTAACAACTAATCCTTCTTTGCTTGCAAAAGAAGGTAAAGAGCCAGTGAGCTTGCTTAAAGAAATCTGCCAGATAGTTGATGGTCCTGTAAGTGCTGAAGCAGTATCTCTCAAATATGAAGATATGTTAAAAGAGTCTATTGAGTTAAGCAAAATTCATTCAAACATTGTAATTAAAATTCCAATGACTGAAGATGGACTCAAAACAGTTAGAAAACTTTCTCAGGAAGGAATAAAAACAAATGTAACCCTTGTATTTTCACCAACTCAGGCATTGCTTGCAGCAAAAGCAGGTGCAACCTATGTAAGTCCCTTTGTTGGTAGACTTGATGACATAAGCCACTTTGGAATGGAACTCGTAAGGGATATTCAAATAATTTTTGAAAACTATGGATTTGATACAGAGGTGATTGTTGCAAGTATCCGCAATCCTTTGCATGTTCTTGAAGCAGCAAGAATCGGTGCAGACATTGCAACCATTCCTTATTCTGTAATAAAACAGCTTATTAAACATCCATTGACAGACATAGGCATTGAAAGATTTCTTAAAGACTGGGAAAAATTGAGAAAATAATATATTCAAACAAACAGGAGGGAGAAGCAAATGAAAAAGAATAAAAAAGTTTTTTTATCAGCTATTCTCTTTCTCCTTATAGGTATTACTATTGGACTGGTGATTGCCTCAAAGTTTGATATTCAGAACAAAGGATTTTCAGAGGATTATCAAATTTCTAAAGACTCCCAGGAAATTTTATCAAGAATCGGTAATGCTATGGCAGAAGTTATTCAGGCTGTGAGACCATCTGTAGTGAATATTTACACTACAAAAAAAATTAAAAGACCCGGAATTCCTTTTCCTTTCAATGACCCTTTTTTCAGAAGATTTTTTGATGATGAATTCGGCGAACTATTTGACAGACAAAGAGAGTATACTCAAACATCACTTGGCTCAGGAGTAATTGTTGATTCTTCAGGTTATATTCTCACAAACTATCATGTGATAAAAGGTGCCGATGAAATCAAAGTAAAACTTTATGACAAAAAAGTTTTTGATGGAACAGTAATTGGTTATGATGCTAAAACTGATATAGCAGTAATAAAAATAAAAGCAAATGGATTACGTCCCATTAAATGGGGAGACTCTGATAAGCTAAAAGTTGGTGAAACAGTAATAGCAATTGGAAATCCCTATGGACTTAGTCTTACAGTAACAAGCGGAATTGTAAGTGCTACAGGCAGAGCAAATGTAGGAATATCCGACTATGAAGACTTTATTCAAACAGATGCAGCAATTAATCCTGGAAACTCTGGTGGACCCTTAGTTAATGTTAGGGGCGAGCTTGTTGGTATAAATACTGCAATATTCAGCACCACTGGAGGATATCAAGGAATTGGATTTGCCATACCAAGTAACATGGCAAAAGTGGTCATGGATAGCCTGATAAAAAACAAGAAAGTAATTCGCGGATGGCTTGGAGTAACAGTTCAGGACCTGGATACTGAAATGGCAAAAGCATTAAAACTTAAAGAAATAAAGGGTGCGGTTGTAACTGATGTTCAGGAAGGTAGCCCCGCAGAAAAAGCGAAAATTATGATGAAGGATATTATCATAAACTTTGATGGAAAAGAAGTTGAGGACGCTGCTCATCTTAGAAATCTTGTGGTAAGCACTCCTCCAGGAAAAACAGTAAATATTGAGATAATAAGAGCAGGCAAATATTATACAATACCTGTTACTATCGGTGAACTTCCAGCAGAACAAAAGGTTTCTGCGTCAGAATCAGTTCTGTCAGGTATTTATGTTGAGAATTTAACAAATAATCTAAGAAGTCAGTTAAAGATTCCTAAAAAAATTAATGGAGTTGTTATAACATCCATTGACCCAGGTTCACCTGTTGAGGGACTATTAACAAGAGGCGATGTAATTATAGAAATCAACAATGAAAAAATTAATAATACTAAAGATTTTGCAAGAGTAGCCAAAAAAGCTAAAACAGAGGCTATTGTCTGGTTTTATAGACAGGGAAGAGTATCATATATTACGATTAATATCGGACAATAATTGAATATGTAAAGATTTATGGAGGAAAAGACGTTCGGCTACTCTTTTCCTCCATAAAAAGTTACAGAGACTCCTTTGAGGTTATCTGCACCACCTCTTTAATATGTTTATCTATGATTTCTGGCAAGAAAGGTATGTCAAGGTTTAAAAATCCACTTGTAATAAGGCTTGTTGCCTCATCCTTTGTCATGCCCCTTGACATAAGATACTCAACCTGTTCTTCTGATATTGGTCCAATAGAGGCTTCATGAGAAAGGTCTGCTCTATCAGCTCCGTGAGAAATAAGTTGAGGAATTGCATAAATTGAAGCATCATTAGAAAATATAATTCCTCTACAGTCAAGTCTTCCCATACAGTAATTCTGTGTTTTTGCTATTAAGTCACCCCTTGAATAAATTACACTTTTATGGTCTGCTATGGTTCTTGCTAAGGATTCACCTTTTGTGTCCTTTCCCTCAAAAATTATTTTTGAACCAAGGTCTATGTATGAATCTTTGAGTCCATAAATAACAGTATTAAATCTTGCAGAGGCTCTATCACCTTTAAGGTAAACAGTGGGGAAAGATTGAATAGATTTAACAGGTTTAAGAAGTGCATAGTTATTTACATATACACCATCTTCTTCAACCATAACTGAGGTTCTTGGACGGACATAAAAGTTTTCTGCCCAGTTGTGAATCATAGTAAAGAAAAGCTTTCCACCTTTTTTAACATAAAACTCTGATATGCCCAGATGTATTCCTACTGCATCTGCCTTTGAAAGCGTACACCCTGTGATTATGTGTAACTCTGCTCCTTCTTCAACTATTACAATATTATGAACATTCTGACTTATATATCCTTCAGCAATCATTAAACAAGTCTGAAGAGGATAATCAAGCTTCTGCCCTGGTAGTATTCTTATAAAATAACCATGTGTAGGATTTAGAGCTACCTGAGCAGTGTATTTGTCAGTGTCAGGCTGAACAATCCTCCAGAAGTAATCCTCAAGCCAATCATAGACCTCTACCGCTTCATTGGTGCTCATAAGTTCCACTTTCCCTTCATAAAGCTTACTTAATCTCTTATAAACCACTGAGTGATCCATCTGCACGTAACTTCCAGAGCGTTCCTTTTCCTCTACATCAACTCCAGCCATTAAAGCTGCTTCTTTGGCAAGTTCTGGTAAAAGTTCAAGGCTTTCAATTTTACCTCTTTCAATATGTTTTTGAAACTGATTTAAATCAATATCTTCACCATATAGAGCTGTTTTATTTAATGCTTTTTTTGCTCTATCCTGAATTTGTTTTATATATTTTTTGCTTACTGGCATGTGAAACACCTCCTGTAACCATTTTTCTTTATCTCTGAGAGAATATCTCTTGGATTACCTCTACACTGAAGTTTACCATTTAAGAGTATATAGCCTTTGTCTGCATTTATATAATCAAGTATATAGCCTGTATGAGTGATTATAATAGCACTTTTCTTTGGGTCCTTTATTCTCTGACCTCTGCCAAGAAGTTGATTTGTTATCTCTCCGATTAATACTATATTTTCAAGGTCAACGCCTGATTCAGGTTCATCAATAAAAACCAGTTCAGGCTTTTGCATAAGAAGTTGAAGCAACTCTGCTCTTTTTACCTCACCACCTGAAAAACCGTCATTTACATCTCTGTCTAAGTGACTGATAAGGTTAAGTTTTTCTGCATACTGAAGAATTTCTTCTTCTTTTATACCATTACCAACTATATTAAGAAGTTTCTTCAGACTCACTCCTCTTACCACAGGTGGTCTTTGAAAGGATATGCCCATTCCGAGTTTTGCTCTTTCAGATACATCCATATGTGTTACATCAACACCTTTAAAGATTATCTTACCCTTTTCTATTTTATATTTTGGGAAACCCATCAAAGTCATTATAAAAGTTGTTTTTCCAGCTCCATTTGGTCCAAAAAGCACAGCTATCTCTCCATAATCCATAGAGAAATTAATATCCTCAAGAACCTTTCTTCCTTCTACAGATACATGGAGGTTTTTAACTTTTAACATCTCTCCCATTTTTACTCCTCCATCGGTTTTTAAGGTTTGTATCATCTTTTTTCCTCCTTTTTTTAATTACACCTTGGGTCAGGTTTTCTATGCGTGCCATAGTGAATAATGCTATGGGCAATGCATCCACCCCTGCATTCTTCATAATAATTACATATTTTATTATGGCATATATTACCATCGTAAGTTTTGAAAATTTCAAGTTTGGGTGATGACAAAATCTCTGAAAGAGAATCTTTGAAGATGTTTCCAATTTTATATTCTTCAAATCTTGCAAGAAGATAACAGGGATAAACAGAACCATCAGACATTATGGTAATTTTCTCTGTGCCTGCAGGACATCGGTAATTTGAGTTGCCTACAATGAAAGCTTTACAAAATACAGGTTTAATTTGAGGAAATAAATTCTCATATTCCTTTATCTTATTCATGAATTCATAGAATGGCATGGAATTCTTTAAGTCCCTTTCTTTCAGAGCATCCATGTAGATAAAATAATATTTAATTCCAGATGTTTTTGCAAATTCTAAAAGGTTCACATCAGGCAAGCTTTCTTTGCTTATTACGCTCTTTATCCAAAGTTTACAATCTTTTATGATTTGCAGTAAATCCTCCGCTGGTGATTCATTGATTGATACACCTACTTTGACACTTCCTTTGTCAAAAGTTTTGAGAAAATTTTTTAGCTCATTTATAAATGTTCCGTTTGTGCTTATTGTAACCTCTATATCTTTTTCTATAGCCTTTTTTACTAACTTATTCAGAGATTTATATAGAAAGGGTTCACCACCTAAAATATCAAGGCTATTTATTTTATTTTCCCTTAAAATAGCTATAAATCTTCCAATTCTTTCTTCAGGAAAATCATGATAGAAAAGTCCCTGGCTAAAACAGAATGCACAACTTTTATTACATCTCAATGTCGGGAAAAATTGGACATATTCAATCATTTTTTAAAAGTTCTTTTGTAGCATATTTAACTTTTTCTAAAGCTACTAAATCCTTTAATATTGCTCCAGGTTCATCATAACCCAAATATGACAGAGTCTTATGCTCTCTAACATCTATTGTCCGTAAAAAAGCCTTTAAAGTTGCCTCAGCACAGGTTATACCAATTTCTCCTTTTTTCATGCCTCCCACAAGCATTAAAAGTGCCTTTTTTTTAATAGGCTGCGGAAAGATTTTTTTTAAAATATATTTTTCATACCAAAGGCTCTGACACCTATCAATAAGGAGTTTAAGCTGGGCAGGGACTCCAAAAAAAAATATGGGAGAGGCAATAATAATTCTTTGAGCTTCTCTCAAAAGAGGATAAACTTTATCCATATCATCACGGAGTATACATTGTCCAGTGTCCCTGCATCCATCACAGGCAGTGCATCCAGAGATGTTTAATTCGCAAGGTTTTATAATGGTCAGTTCATGTTTTTTTCCATTACAGAGTTTTATTGCTTCGTCAAGCAAAATTTCCGAATTTCCCTTTCTTGGTGAGCCGAGTATGGCAAGAATTTTCATTTTTTAGGAAAAGCTCCCTCCAAATAGGAGGGAGTAAAGGTTTTTATTCAATTTTTTTATACATTTTCTTTGGAGAACCGCAAACAGGACACTTATCTGGAGGTTCTCCTTCAACTGTATGCCCACATACCTGACAGACATAGTAGTCAGTATCCAGTTTTTTATCAATGTTTTCAAGAGCTTTTTTAAAAAGTTCGGCGTGTATCTTTTCCACTTCATTGGCATAGTAAAAGCTTCTTTTTGCCTGTGTCTGACCTTCTGCTTCAGCTTCTTTAAGCATTGGTGGATACATGCTTTCAAATTCATATGTCTCACCTTTTATAGCTTCTTGAAGATTTTCCTTCGTGCTCTTTATCCCACCAGCTGCTTTAAAGTGATTCATTGCGTGAACTGTTTCTGCATCAGCAGCTGCTTTGAATAATTTTGCTATTCCTATATAACCTTCTTCCTCAGCTTTCTTTGCAAAGGCAAGATATTTTCTGTTTGCCTGAGACTCTCCTGCAAAAGCTTCCATTAAATTTTTAAGTGTTTTTTCCATTATTGCGCCTCCTTTTAAAATTTTGCATGATACTCCTTTAAAGCCTTGCCAAAGGCTATGCCAAATTCATAGCATTTATTTAGCTCCTCCTCTGAAGGTTTGTATAAAACCCTTATGCCTGGTTCAAACAACTCAAGTTTCATTGCCTTTGCATATTCAAATATATCTTTTACTGCCTCACCTGACCATCCATAGCTTCCAAAAGCAGAAAAGAGTCTGTTTTTTGGTCTAAGCCCCTTAAGATAGGTAAGAAAATCAGCTACTGATGGGAAAATATTATTATTCAAAGTAGGTGAACCTACAATCACTCCTCTGTATTTCCAGATTTCTTTTATAGCTACGCTTTTTGGAGTACTACGAAGTTTAATAATTTTAACAGGGATACCTTCAGCCTCAAGTCCCTTTGCAATAGGGAAAACCATCTGTTCAGTACTGTGCCACATGGTGTCATAGACAATTACTGCGCCAAGTTTTGCTTTTGCTTCCACCATATCGGAATATAAACTTATAACTTTATCTATATGGGAGCGCCAAATAACTCCATGGTCAGGAGCAATCATTTCAATTTCAACTCCGGACTTTTTAATCTCTTCAATCTTTGCTTTAATAACATTTCCATAGAGCATTAAGATATTGGCATAGTAGTCAATAACCGAATCCTCAAGCTCATCCATTGAGCGATTATTTATAAATTCATCATCAAATCTCTCAACAGAGGCAATGTGCTGTCCAAAAGCATCCTGACTGATGAGAATTTTTTCTTCTTTGATATAGGTAAACATTGAATCTGGCCAGTGCATCATCGGAGTTTCAATAAAATGAAGGGTTCTTTTACCGATTTTTATATGGTCTCCTGTTTTGACTGTATTGACTTTATATTTAGAAAGATCAATAAACTTGCTCAGTCCTTTTTTGCCTTTCTCTGTTATATAAATATTGGCTTGTGGAGTATATTCAAGAATTTTTTCAAGTCCTGTGGCATGGTCATTTTCAATGTGGTTTATGATAATATTTTTTATTTTTTGAGGCTCAAGTATTCTTGTAATGTTTTCTATGGATATATGAACAAAGTCAAGATGGACCGCATCAAGCAGAGTTGGCTCTTCATCAACTATAAGATAGTTGTTATAGCTTGTACCACGAGGAGTTTCATAACCATGAAAATCCCTTATTGCCCAGTCAACAGCACCTACCCAGTAAATTCCATTCTTTAACTCTACAGGCTTCATTGTTACTCCTCAAGAAGGGAACTAAATTTATCAAGATGGAGTTCCTCTTCTTCAAGAATCTGCTCAAAAAGCTTTCTTGTTACATAGTCTTCCTCTTTCTCAGCAAGCTTTATAATTTCTTTATAAAGAGCAACAGCTTCTTCCTCAGCTTTTTTATCAAGATTAAGCATTTCTGTTAGATTTTTTCCAATAGTGATTGGATCTGGCTGTGTAGTGGGAATTCCTCCATAAAAGGATATTCTTTCAGCAATTTTTTCAGCATGTAACATCTCATTGATTGCAAACTGTTTCAATAAAGCACCAACTGGCTCTGCTTTAATTCCTTTTGCTAAAACGTGCTGCCACATATACTGAATGCTTACCTGAAGTTCTCTTGCTACAGCTTTCTGTAGTTTACTCATAAGCTCATTGCTTATCATGAGGCACCTCCTGCTTTAGTTTATTTAAACGTTTACTATTTTTTAATGTTTAAATTCTTCTAAGGAGCCTCTGCTTCCACAGGAAGGACATTTTTGGGGTTTATGTTTAGCTGTTCTTATTGCGCCACAATTTGTGCATTTGTATTCTTTAAAACCAAGCCTTAAATCTTCCTTATTTTTGCACTGAGGGCATAAAACATAAATTTTTAAACGAGCATCAAGAATTTGAAAATCTGGTATATAGGTGCTTAATTCTGGAAGTTTAATATCAGAAAAAATATCAAAAACTTTCTTACACTTTACACATATAGCATGATGATGGGTAGTAATGTCTGGATCAAATCTTCTTTTTTCAGGATCAATATGTATTTCTTTAATTTTTCCTGTTTTCTTAAGAAATTCAAGAACATTATAAACTGTTGCAACAGACATAGTAGGAAAGTCTTTAGAAAGAGCAGCATAAATATCTTCTGCTGATGGATGTTCTTTATTTCCATCAAGATATTTCAAAATTGCAAGTCTTTGAGGTGTCCATTTAATTTTCATTAGAATAATTTTAAACAAAAAATTATTTATTTGTCAAATCAAACTCTTTTTCAGGAATGACAATTTTTACCTTTGTTCCCTTCTCAACTTCACTCTCAATTTGAAGTTGCCAGCCATGAGCTAAAACAAGGTGTTTAACTATAGCCAATCCAAGCCCTGTTCCACCAAGCTGTCTTGAACGAGCTTTATCAACTCTGTAAAATCTTTCTCCTATTCTATGAATATGCTCTTTTGGAATACCAATTCCTGTATCCTCAACTGAAATAACTTCTTTTGAGTTTTCCTTGAAAAATCTGACTTTTACAAAACCTTTCTCAGTAAACTTTATTGCGTTATCTACAAGATTTATCATTATCTGCGACATTCTGTATTGATCTGCATAGATAGCTGTTTCTGGAGGAATCTCTTTTTGAAGTAAAACTCCTTTTTTTTGAGCTTTATCTTTTAGTATTTGAAATACAGAGCTTATAAGCTCATCCAGAACAATATTTTCTTTTTCAATTTTTATATCGCCAAACTCTATCCGAGAAAGAGTTAAAAGGTCTTCTACAAGCGCATTTAGCCTGTCTGCTTGATTCTTAATAATTTCTATAAATTTTTTAGAATTTTCTTTGTCATTAATAGCTCCATCAAGAAGAGTTTCTGCATAACCTTTTATAGCAGTAACAGGAGTTTTAAGTTCGTGCGAAACATTCGCAACAAAATCTCTTCTTACATTTTCAAGTTGTTTAAGACGGGTTATATCATGAAGAAGAATTATCAAAAAAGAAATTGTTCCTTCTGAGTCAACTACAGGCATTGCTTTAGCAAGAAGATAAATATCCTTTCCTGCTTTCTTGAGTGTAATCTCCTCTGCTAAATCCTCTTTTTTACTTATAGATGAACTTATAAGATTGATTAAATCTATGTTCCTTATAACCTCAATTACCAGTCTTCCTTCGGGAGGTTCATCTATTTTTAAAATATCTTTAAAGCTTTGATTGGCAAGCATTATATATCCTTTGGGATCAATAATAAGAAGTCCCTCTGTTATTGATTTTAGAATTGTTTCAAAACTTTGAGGAGACTTTACTATTGAAAAATCATAAGAATGCTTCTGGGCTTTTAAATCCTGTATTTTTAAGGAAAGAGTTTTTATCTTGCCTATAAGTATGAAAATTACAAGAATTAAAACAAGAATTATAAATATAGATATTTCCATTGAGATTAACCCTCTATGTAATATCCAATTCCGCGAAGTGTTTTTATATACTCTGGATTATCTGGATAATCTTCAATTTTTAAACGAAGTCTTCTTATATGAACATCCACGGTTCTTGGATCTACATAAATATCCTGCCCCCAAACAGCATCAAGAAGATGGTCTCTGCTAAAAATTTTGTTAGGTCGTTCTGCAAGATACAAAAGAAGCTTAAACTCAGTTGCTGAAAGTCTCTTGGGTTGTCCTTTTACTGTTACTAAATATTTTTCCTTATCTATAATTAAATCTTTTATTTTGATAATCTGGTTATTAGAAACAGCTGACAATGTTCTTCTCATAACAGCTTTAACTCTTGCTATTAACTCTCTTGGGCTGAAAGGCTTGGTAATATAATCATCAGCTCCTGTCTCAAGACCTGTGATTTTGTCAAATTCTTCACTCTTTGCAGTCACGATTATTATTCCTGTCTTCTGCATATTTGAATTGTTCCGTATGATTTTACATATCTCAAGCCCTTGAATTCCTGGTAACATCAGGTCAAGAATAACAAGGTCATAAACAGTTTCTCTCAATTTTTTTAATGCTGTTTCTCCGTCTAATGCTATTGAGATATCATATTTTTCTTTTTTCAGGCTATAAGCTATTAACTCTGCAATTTCCTTTTCATCTTCTACAATTAGAATTTTCTTACTCATTAAGAACCTTTTTTAAATCTTCTCCTGAAATTTCAAAGTTTATTTTCATTTTTCCAATACTGTCTGGGATAACCATTCTGATTTTTCCTTCAATGTTCTTTTTGTCAAGCAAAATAGTTTTCAACATCGCTGATGAATCCATATTAATGGGTAAATTTACAGGAAGTCCAAACTCTTTCAAAATATTTCTAATTTTTTCAAAATCTTCCTTATCAAGAAAACCAAGCATACTGGATAACTTCGCCTCATAAACCATTCCAATTGATATTGCTTCTCCATGAAGATATGAACTGTAACCTGTCAAAGTTTCAATTGCATGACCAATTGTATGTCCATAATTCAGAATAGCTCTTAATGCGCTTTCCCTTTCATCTTTTGAGACCACCTCTGCCTTTATTTCACAAGCTCTTTTAATTATTGAAATAAGTATGTCTTTATCTTTCTTTAAAATTTTTGTCCTGTTTATTTCAAGAAATTCAAAAAATTCTTTATCCCATATAACTCCGTATTTTATAACTTCTGCGAGTCCTGAAATAAACTCTCTCTCAGGAAGACTCTCCAACGTATCAACATCAATCCATACTAAGGATGGCTGCCAAAATGTTCCAATCATGTTTTTACCGAGAGGATGATTAACAGCTGTTTTACCGCCTACAGAGCTGTCAACCTGAGCAAGTAGTGTTGTTGGAATCTGAATATATGAAATACCGCGCATATAAATTGATGCAACAAAGCCTGTAATGTCTCCAATTACGCCTCCGCCAAGAGCAATAAGAAAAGAACCCCTGTCAAATCCAAATTCAAGAAGTTGCGTAAGAATATGATACGCCCAGAAATAGTCTTTGTAATGCTCTCCATCAGGGATTAAAATTACAAAAGGTTCAAATCCTTCTTTTTGTAAAGAAGAAATAACTTTTTGCCCATAAAGCTCTGAAACCTTAGGATTGCTTATGATACCGATTTTCTTGCTTATTGAAAATCTGAGCAATCTTTCCCCAATAAGAGAGAGATTTCCTCTGTCAATGAGAATTTCATAACTACGCTCCCCAAGTTCAACTCTAAGTTTTTCCATTACTTAACCTCTCATATTCTTTAATTATTTTCTCAGCCACTTCCTCAGGAGTTAGTCCTTCAGTATCAATACAAAAGTCAGCTTTTTCATAAAGAGGCATTCTCTTCTGAAGAAGTTCTTTTATTCTTTCTTCTGGATTTTCAACCTGAAGAAGGGGTCTATTTGTTGTCTGTTTCAATCTTTCAAAAATAACATTTTCCGAAGCTCTAAGGCAAAAAATTACTCCATCTTTTTTAAGCCTCTTCATATTTTCATCTCTTAAAACAACACCTCCTCCTGTAGCAATAACTTGCCTTTTTTTTGGGGTTATCAGTTTTATCATTTCTTCTTCTATGTCTCTGAAACGGGACTCTCCAAATTTTGAAAAAATTTCAGAGATTTCCATTCCTGTAGCTTTTTCAATAACTTCATCAACATCAACAAAGTCAAAGCCGAGCTTTTTTGCTACGAGTTTACCAACAGAGGTTTTCCCTGTACCCATAAATCCTATAAGAACTATGTTTTTCATGTTAAAATTAAACTATGCAATATTATTATACTAAAAATATTATAGTTGCAGGGCTTTTGGTATTTTTACTGTTCTTTATTTTTACCTCTGCTTGTGCAAAAAAGGAAAGTGATTATTGTATAGTTACAGAAGTCAATGATGGTGATACTTTAACTATTGTTACAAACTCTGTCTTAGGAATATTTGTTAGAACTGAAAAAGTCAGGTTAATTGGAATAGATGCGCCAGAACTTGCTCAAGAGCCGTGGGGCAGAAAAGCTAAAAACTATTTAAAAAAACTCGTCAAAGAAAGTGACATGCGGGTAAAAATTGAGCTTGATGTCCAACACAGAGATAAATATGGAAGGATTCTGGCATATTTGTGGGATAAAAATGGAAATATGATTAACTATATGATGATAAGAAATGGATATGCTATGGTGTATACTATTCCACCGAATGTAAAATATGTAGAGTTATTTGTAGAGGCTCAGCGACTTGCCAGACAAGAGAAAAAAGGCATTTGGGGCAAAGACGGACTAACTGAGAAGCCTTCAGATTGGAGAAAACAGCATCCAAGAAACTAAATCATATATCTCTGTCTTTTAAGGTAGTTTTTAACCTCCTCTCCTTCTGTTTCAAATCCTCTCTTTCCCATTGCACCATAGGTAAGTCTTTTGCCAAGTTCCACCCCTGGCTGATTGAAAGGATTTACACCATAAAGTAAACCAGCCATGGCAGTTGTTATCTGAAGAAATTGGAAAAGTTGACCAATTATAAAGGAATCAATTTTGGGTATTATGATTTTCATGTTAGGTTTTTTGTTCATCCTTAAAGCCATTTCTGTAGCAAGTTGTTCTGTATTAATCAACTCTTCAAGAGTATGTCCGCCAAGATATCTTAATCCTTCAATATCATGAAATTCCTGAGGAATCTCTTCCTGAAATCCATGATTATCAATAGAAACAAATAAAATAACTTTATCTTCAGGTCCTTCCATCCACAACTGAAGCTGAGAATGCTGGTCAGTTGTTCCCAAAGATGGGTACGGAGTAGTTCCTTTTCCTTCTTTACCAAGGCTTTCTGCCCAAAGCTGGCAGAACCATTCAGACATTGTCTTAAGTCTATCAGAGTAAGGAAGAAAAACTAAAACTTTTCTGTTTTTTAATTTATCCATAAGATAAAGACAGGATGCAAGATATGCCATTGGATTTTCATTCAAATTTTCTCTATAAGCTCTTTCTGATATCTCCTTTGCTCCTTCTAATAATTCTTCACTTTTTATTCCTATGACCTCTGATAGAAGAAGTCCAACAGGTGTTAAAACCGAGTATCTGCCCACAACATTTTTTGGAATTTCCAAAGAAGGAATTTCATACTCATCTGCAATCATTTTTAAATTCCCTTTTTCAGAGTCTGTGGTAAAAATAAAATGTTGTCTTACATCAAGTTTCCTGTCCCTTATCATTCTCCAGAAAAGTAAAAATGAAGCCAATGTTTCCGCAGTGCTTCCAGACTTTGAGATTACATTTATGAGAGTTTTCTTTAAATCAATAATCTCTATAATGTATTTGAATGTAGCAGGATCAACATTATCATAAATAAAAACTCTATTTTTTTTTCTAAGATTGTTAAAAGGACTTAATGCTTCAAGCAAGACTCTTGGACCAAGAGCACTTCCACCAATTCCAAGAACAATAAAATATTCATAATCTCTTGCTTTTTTTGCAAGCTCTTTAATTTGGGAAGTATCTTGAAATGGTAAATTTATAAAATCAAGCTCTTTATATGGTTTTTTAGACAAAAGCGATATAGATTTTTTTGCTTCATTCTCTATTTCAATAAGAGAAAGACCATTATGACCTATTTCTTCTGTTAGAATATTTGAAAAATCAAGTCTTATCACGTTTGCCTCCTTTCTTTGAAAAATAGGCAACAACAAAGACTATAACCACTGATAAAATAACAATCATGGCTAAAACCTTTGTAAGCTTGAATGCCATCATTACAAGGAGCGCAAGCGCAAGAAGAAGATAAAGCTTCCAGCTCAAGATCTTTGCCTCCGAATATACAAGTAAGCTTCTTTTGTAGAAATAATCAAAATAGCTATAAAACCTATCAATAATCCTTTAATGTTGAACCAGCCCTTAATTGCAATAAACCAGAGAAATAAAAAAATAGCCCCCAGTTTGAGGTAGCTTAACCCAATTACAGTAAGCTGAAACATAGGTTTTCCAAAAAATTTCTTTACAGCCCATGCAAGTTCTCTCAAGCTAAGCCAACTAATAAACCCTCCAAGAATGACGTTAAAAGCAACTATCTCATTCTGCCATAGAAGATAAGCTGCTATGGCAAGAACTGGCACTAAAATGAAAGTTTGCTTATTGACCCTCTTTATTACTTCCCTGTCCATCTGCCCTGTTCACCTTCCTTATAAATCTAAAAATTTCTTTTACACCTGCTACAAATCCAGCAGCTAAAAAAATAAGAGAAAACAATGGAAAAGTTTTATGAAAGACAAATTTATCTATTAGATATCCAAGGATTGCTCCTATAATTACACAGAGAACAAAATTAATTCCTAAAGCCGAAGCCTCAAGAATTACTTTAAAAATAGATTTTTTAGGACTTTCTTCACTCACTGACATCCTCACATTCTGATAATACAAACTCTTTGAGAGAATATGCAACTTCTTTGTAAAAATCTGTATTCGCCTTTTCATATAAAGCATCACAGAAAAGAGGTATCCACTCACAGAGTCTTCTTGCAAACTCTATTTGTAAATCTTTTAAATTTTGTTCAATTAAATAACTCATAAAAAGCAACTCCATTGAAATGTGATCTGGGGGGAGGTCTATTTCTTCATCTATTGCAACTCCTGCTGTCCAGTAAAAATGTTGGACATCATCAAGACTACGATTTATTGGAATATCTTTATAAAGTTCAGCTTTGTAATAGGCTTCATAGTTTGGTAGATTATCATTGATAAATAAATGTATAAAATCCTCGCATATTTCTTCATATGTATCTTTAATTTCTACTTGAGCAAACTCTTCAAATTGCTCAATATGCTCAATATGGGGAATATTCATAAAAAGATAGGCAAAAAGCCTATAAGCTTCTGCTCTTTCTTCATCAATATAGTCTAAAAAATTCATAGCTTTTTAAATATTTTGTAAGCTGCCTGCACAGTTTTTTCTATATCCTTTTCACTATGTGCAAGACTTATAAATCCTGCCTCAAACTGAGATGGAGCAATATAAGCTCCTTTTTGTAGCATCCCTAAGAAAAACTGTTTAAATTTTTCTGTATCTGAAGTCTTCGCTGTTTTTGCATCTATAACTTCATTTTCTGTAAAATATGTGCAGAACATTGTTCCTGCTCTATAAAATTTCACATTTATTCCTGCTTGCTTGGCTGAATCTTTCAGTCCCTCTTCAAGATATTGCATTGTTTTTTCAAGTCTTTTATATACAGAAGCTTTTGAAAGCACCTTTAAAGTCTCAATTCCAGCAGTCATTGCAATAGGATTCCCTGAAAGTGTACCTGCCTGATAAACTCCGCCATCTGGTGCAACAAGTGCCATTATTTCCTTTCTGCCTCCATATGCACCTACAGGAAGTCCTCCTCCAATAACTTTACCAAGACATGTAAGATCAGGCTTAACTCCATAGTATTGTTGTGCTCCACCAAAAGAAACTCTAAATCCTGTTATTACTTCATCAAAAATAAGAACAATCCCATATTTTTGAGTCTCATCCCTTAAAACTTTCAAAAACTCATCCTTAGGAAGAATACATCCCATATTTCCCACAACTGGTTCAACTATCACACAGGCAATATCTTTCCAATGTTCTTTTAATGTATTTTTGAATGTGTTTATATCATTAAAGGGTAGGACAATTGTTTCTGAAGTATATGATTGAGGCACGCCGAGACTGTCAGGAATACTAAATGTAGCACCTCCTGAGCCTGCTGAAACCAGAAGTCCATCAACATGACCATGATAGCATCCTTCAAACTTTATAACTTTGTTCCTTTTTGTAAATCCTCTCGCTACTCTTATTGCTGACATTGTTGCCTCTGTGCCTGAATTAACAAAACGAAGCTTTTCTATAGAAGGAAATGCTTTTTTTACAAGAGTAGCAAGCTTTATCTCAAGTTCAGTTGGTGCGCCATAGCTTGTTCCTTTTTCTATGGCTTTCTTTAATGCTTTAACAACAGATGGATAAGCGTGTCCAAGAATCAGAGGTCCCCATGAAAGAACATAGTCTATGTATTCATTCCCATCAACATCATAAATTTTTGAACCCTTTGCTTTTGCTATAAATAAAGGATTTCCACCTACTGCCTTAAAAGCTCTTACAGGACTATTGACTCCTCCTGGCATGAGCTTTAAAGCTTGTTTATAAAGTTTCTTTGATTTTGTTGTCTTCATTTTTTACCTCCAAGTATCGTTTATTTCAATAAAAATACCAGAAAAAACAACAAAATCGCAAATTATGTTATAATTTTTCATGTCTAAAAGAGCGCTTGTTATAGAAGATAATGAATTAGTTAGAGAAACTTTAAAGGCACTGCTTGAATTTCTAAATTTTGAAGTAATTACTGCTGAAAATGGAGAAATAGCATTAGAAAAATTCGTCTCTCAACTTAATTCAAACAATTTTTTTGATGTTATATTAGTTGACCTTGTTATGCCAGGGATGTCAGGTAAAGAAGTCATACAGGAACTAAAGAAATATGACCCTAATGTAAATGCTTTAATATCAAGCGGATACTTTAATGATTCATCAATTGTTGAGTATGAAAAATTAGGCTTTAAGGGTGTCCTTAACAAACCCTATACACTTGAAGAACTTAAAGAAGTCCTGAAGAAATTAAATCTTATCTGATGCTGGAATATATATTCTGAAAGTTGTTCCAATCTCTGATATACTTTCAACCTCTATTTTACCCCCAGATTTTTCTATAACGTTTTTTACAATGCTCAATCCAAGACCTTTTCCTTCTTTTTTCATTGTAAAAAATGGGTCAAAAATTTTATCTATATATTCCTTAGGAATACCCGGACCTGAATCTGTAATTGTCAGGCAAACATAGTTTCCTTTCTTTAAATCTTCAAGTTCGCCATCATTGATATAATTTTGTATCTTTATTTTTATATTTCCTTTATCCTCCATAGCCTGTCTTGAATTCATTATAATGTTTTGAAATACTCTATAAAGCTGCGCAGCATCGGCATAAACAGGCAATATTGAAGGTTCTGATTCAATAGTAAACTCTATTGCCGTTCCATTTAAAACAAATTCAGTAGAACTTTTAACAATATCCTCAACATTTAATTTTTCTTTCTTTAATATAAAATCAGGACTTAAATCCTTCATTTGTTCAATAATTGTATTCATTATTTTTGTAACTTCAAGCATTATCTCTATATTTTCTTTTTTATCCTCTGATTTTTCAAGCTCCTTAAGCAAGGAAAGATTCCCAGTAAGAACCATTAAATAATTACTAAAATCATGAACAATTCCTGCTGATATCTTTGTGAGTATATCCATTCTTTCCAATCTTTTTGAAAGCTCCTGCCTTTGAATTATTTCTGTAGCGTCCTTAATGGTTATTACATCACCAAATTTTATACCCTTTACCAATATCGGATTTTCTGTATAAATCACAGGAACCTCTTTTTCTTTTATCTGTAAAATCTTATATTCAGAGCCATTGTGTTCTTTAAAGGTTAGTAATTCATTTAGCTGTTTTCCAAAAGAGTCGTCTGAAACATCAAGAAGCCTTCTTGCTTCTTTGTTCATATACTTGATATTTCCTGAAGAATCAGTATAAATAAATCCTGTATCAACTGAATCAAAAGCTGTTCTTTTTTCTTCTACCTCCTCTGCAAGATTCAGAAAAATATTTCTTAATCTATCAAGGCTTCTTATGGCAAAAGAATGAGAAATAAAAGCAAAGATGATTAAAACAATATAGGAAATACCCTTAAATTTTTCATACAAAGAAAGATTTAGAAAACTTGCAAGCCACCAATCATTAGTAATCTCATACTTAACAATCTGCCATCTACGTCCCTTAAAATCTTCAAATATGTCATTATCAATCTTTTTAAAACCTGCAGGCAGGAGTCTATCATTTCCGAATATTTTTTCTTCGTAAACCTTTTTAAGCTCTTCAGGTGAAACACTAAAAAGCATCCTATTTTTGAGTTCCTGTTTACCTATAAGAATACCTCCAGAAGAATGCATCATAAAGGCATTTTCAATATCAATCTCTTTCTTAAAATTTTTGCTTATATCAAACTGTAAAACAAGCACTCCGATTATATTACCCCTATCATAAACAGGGTAAGAAATTCTTATATCATCCCTTTTTGTATAAATTCCTCTTGCAATAAAAATTGAAAGTTTTCCTTGAATTGAATCTTTAAAATACTTCCTGAAACTCACATTTTGATTAATCATCTCTTTTCTATACTCAGTAGAGCAGGCTATTATATTTCCATTTTTATCAGTAAGCCAAACCAAATCCGTATCAAAAATTTGATTTAAATAGGAAAGGTATTTATTTAACTCTTCTTGCCCCTTTTTTATTCTTTTTTTTAATTCATTTGAAGATGCTTCAAATTTAACTAAATCGCTGTAAAAGGCTATTTTATCTTTAACTTCAAGAGAGATTCTCTGCATGTTTAGTTTTTTATGGTATGCATCCATATCTTTCATATCTTCAATATATTTTCCAGATAAGCAAATCAAAATAGAAAATATTAAAACAAACATGAAAATATACAGGACATAAGCTTTAAATCTTTCTTCATACAAAGACCTTGTTCTGAATGAGAGACTTAAAAAAACTAAAAAGGTAGCAAAAATATTAAGAAATAGTGACTGAGAAACTATATAACATGAAAGGCAAATAATATATAAGCCAAAAAAAATAAAAGGCAAAAGAGCTCCTTTTTTTATTAAAGAAGGTATAACTCTTGATGGTTTGTATTGGGAAAACTCCTCCTTATACCAAATATGAAAATAAGAAATACCTATCAGAAAAAGTCCTAAAAATATTAAAGTCTTATCCTGTTTGAATATAAAAAGAATAACAAAAATAATCGCCAATAAAAGATAATATAGTTTGAGATTGATAATAGTTTTGTAGGCATAAAAAAGAATTGCAGCAATTACTGCAATATTTGCAGCAATTAAATATAAATAATATCCGCCAGTAAAGTTTTTGAATAAAATTATTGAATTAAGAATAGTATGTAAAAAAATGATAATAAAAAAATATCCAACAACTCTTTTATTAAAATTTGGCTCTATAATTTTACGCCAGAAAATAAGATAATAAAAAACAATAGAATGGAATAAGAGAAATGATACTCTTAAAAAATTGAATAAATCATCAAAAATTTGAGTATTCATCCTATCACTTCGTCAAATAAAGAAAGATTTTCTTCAGAAATTTTGAGATTTATATCTCTTGCTCTTTTTAAGTTTATAATTCTTAAAAATTTTTCTGCATCTTCTACTTCCAAATCTGATATTCTACCTGTTTTTAAAATATAAGAAGCCATCTCACCTGCTCTGTATCCCATCTGATAAAAATCAACAGATATACCACCAAAAAATCCAAGTTGAACAAACTGTCTGTTAATTGCAAGGTCAATTTTTTTAATTTTATCCGTCATTATTGATGCAATATCTGATATAGTTAATATTTTCTCATTTTTTATTGACATCACAAAAGGGAAATAAGCTACGATATCCTTTCTTTTATTTATTTCCTCTGAAGCTTTTATAAGTTCCTGAATTGAACCTACGGGATATAAAACTATTCTATCTTTAAAATCCTTATTTTTAAGTTCATAGATAATTTGTTCTTTAAGTATATTACCCATAGAGTCGGTTGAATAAAGAATAGCAATTTTATCAATCTTGCCAACAAGAACTTCAAGCATTTCCATTTGCCTTAATACAAAAATTCTTTCATAAACACCTGTAAAATTTTTAATTGGCTTTCTTCCTTCTATAAAATGGTATTTTGTATTGTAATGCTCTGGAGTAAGATTTATGCCTGAAAATACAACAGGAATTTTATCTCCCATAAAATGCTTTGCTACACATTGAAATGCTGCATCATCGGTAGTAAGAATCAAAGAAGGTTTTTGAGATTTAACACGTTTTGTGAAACCATCACATCTTTTTTCAAATTCCTGTTTAGAGATTCTTCTTGAATCAAAATAAATCTGTTCAATCTTTAAATCTGATACATTCTTTTTTAACGCATCAGTAACTCCCTCAACCTGGGGCTGACCGCATACATCTTTAGCATCATAACTTGAAAGAATAACCACAGTTTTTTGTTCCGAGCATCCATAGAGAATAAAAAAGGCAAAGATAATGACAGAAATTTTTAAAAAACTTCTCATGCCATATTTTATCAAAACTTCCTTGTATTTCAAAATTGTTATTTCAATATTCCATACACTTTTTTAATATTTTTCAGCAGATTCTAAACTCCTCGCTTGGAATGATAAATTGTGGTAATAGAAAAAATAACATGAAAACATTGACTGTTTTTAAAAAAATTATGGCAAATGTCATTTGAATTGTTTTATAATTTTAAGATTTTTCCTAAGGGAGAGTAAAAATGAAAATACCCATCTCTATTCCTGCTGAAACATTTAAAGTAAGAGCAATTGATATAGCGATATTTTTTATTGTTTTAGGGATTCTTTCTTTTATTATATACATAGCTTCTGAATGGGGTACTCCTTATGAGAGAACAGTGGAAATAAATTTAAATCCTTCAAATATCCCACAATATGCTATTCAGTCTCTTGCAAGAATTTTTTTTGCCTATATATTGTCTTTAACTTTCTCCATATGGTATGGATATACTGCCTCAAGAAGCAAAATTCATGAGAAAATAATGATTCCTTTGCTTGACATTCTTCAGTCAATTCCTGTACTTTCCTTTTTGCCTGGCGTTGTTTTAGCAATGATAGCTCTTTTCCCTGGAAAAAGAATAGGGCTTGAACTTGCATGTATTCTTCTGATTTTTACAGGGCAGGTATGGAATATGACATTCAGCTTTTACCACTCCATAAGCACAATTCCAAAAGAAATGAGAGAAGTGGTAAAAGTTTTTAAATTCAATAAATTTTCTAAGTTTTTAAGGCTTGACCTTCCCTTCAGTGCTATAGGACTTATCTGGAACAGTATGATGAGCGTAGCAGGAGGATGGTTTTTTCTCATGGCATGTGAGATGTTTATTCTTGAAGATAAAGATTTTAGACTTCCTGGGATTGGTTCTTATATTCAAACAGCTGCAAATGAGGGAAATATTGAATATGTAATTTACGGACTGGGAACTATGATTCTTTTAATAATTATTCTTGATCTTTTTATATGGAGACCTCTTATTGTGTGGTCACAAAAATTCAGAATAGAAACAATTCCACCAGAAGAAGAAAGAGAATCTTTTGTATTAAATCTTTTTTCAGGTTCTATTTTCATTAAAAAAGTAGTAGATTTATTGAACAATACGATTAACAAAGTAGAAAAACTCAGTTACAGAAAATTTTCATTGTCAGGCAATCCTGTTGTAAATAGACTGAGTAAAATCATGGGAATTATTTCTCTAATAATTATTTTGTTGGTAATTATATGGGCTATTTTAAAAGCTGCTGGACTGGTTTCAAATATTAGTTTCAACGATATCATTACAATAATAAAAGCTGCCTTTTATTCACTACTAAGAGTCTTTGTGGCTTTATTGATCGCACTTGTCTGGACTCTTCCTGTTGGAGTTTATATTGGGCTAAATCCCAGAGCTGCCAAGATATTACAAAGCATTGTTCAGATAGCAGCAAGTGTTCCCGCTACTGCGGTGTTTCCTGTTATTCTTCTTTTTCTTATTAAACTTGGAGGAGGACTGGATATAGGTGCCATATTTTTAATGCTTCTTGGTACACAATGGTATTTGCTTTTTAATATAATTGCTGGAGCAAGTGCAATTCCTAAGGATTTAATTGAAATCTCCAGAGCTTATGGTGTAAAAGGTATCAGAAAATGGAAAACTCTAATACTTCCTGGGATATTTCCCTATCTTGTTACTGGATTGATTACTGCCAGCGGAGGAGCATGGAATGCTACAATTGTAAGTGAGTATGTTTCTTTTGGAGGAGAAATAATGCATACAGCAGGACTTGGTGCTTTAATAAGTCAGTCATCTGCTTCCGGAAATTTTGGACTTTTATTGCTTTCAACATGTTTTATGTCTCTAACTGTTGTTGGAATAAATAGATTGCTATGGAAAAGACTTTTTATTTTGGCTAAGACAAAATATGTTCTGGAGTAGTTATGGAAAAAGAGATTATTCTTGAAACCATAGGTATTAAAAAATCGTTTATGGTTGGTAAGGGAAGAGAAATTACTGTTTTGGAAGATATTAACCTGAAAATATACTCTGATGAGTTTGTTTCAATTCTTGGACAGTCTGGTGCAGGTAAATCAACACTTTTAAGAATAATTGCAGGACTTGTTGAACCAACTGAAGGGCAGGTTTTATACAAAGGAGTACCTCTCAAAAAAGCAAATGCTAAAATAGCAGTGGTTTTTCAGAGTTTTGCTCTTTTCCCATGGTTTACTGTTTTGGAAAATGTTAAAGTTGGACTTGTAGGCATTGGATTGAATGAAGAAGAAATACATGAAAAAGCAATTAAAGCAATTGACCTTGTAGGGCTTGATGGATTTGAAGATGCCTATCCAAGAGAATTAAGCGGCGGGATGCGACAGAGAGTAGGAATTGCGAGAGCACTTGCTGTGGAACCTGAGCTTTTACTTATGGATGAGCCTTTCTCAGCACTGGATGTTCTTACAGCAGACAATCTTCGTGGAGATATTATTGATTTATGGAAAGAGGGTAAAATGCCGGCAAAAGCCATTGTTCTTGTTACTCATAATATTGAAGAAGCTTTAAGTATGTCATCTCGGGCTGTTGTTCTTACTCATAATCCTGGAAAAATCAAAGCTGAGATTCCTCTTGAACTTCCATACCCAAGAGATAGAAATTCAAGGGATTTCAAATTTTTGTTAGATAAAATCTACACTATTCTTATAAAATCACCTGAGGAAATTCCATTCCTTCTTGCGGCTGGTAGATATCAATTTCTTCCCCATGCAAAAGTTGGTGCAATTGCAGGACTTATTGAGCTTGTTCATGATAAAGGTGGAAGGGTTGATATCTATGCTTTAAGTTCTGAATTAAGCATGGAAGTTGATGATATCTTTCCATTGATAGAAGCATCTGTAATACTTGACTTCGGAGAAGTGCGAGAAGGTGATTTTATTCTCACAGAAAAGGGGAAAAACTGGGCAGAAGCGGATACTCTTGAGAAAAAAGAAATATTCAAAGACTCTGCTCTGCAGAATGTTCAACTTATTAAACAAATTATGCAGGTTTTATCAACAATTTCAAAGCACAGAGTATCAGAGGAATTCTTTATTGATATTCTTAAAAATCATTTCACACCAGAAGAAGCATGGAATCAGCTTGAAACAGCCATAGACTGGGGAAGATACGCAGAACTGTTTGCCTATGATTATGACGCTGGAGAACTCTACCTTGAAGAACCTTCAACAATTGATATGTAAGCTTTCAGATTTACTCGGAATATTTCCTTTTTATTATAATTACAAAGGCGAACGTATTGATATCTCTTATGAAACAAAAATCAAACTGATTTCAGCAATTGGAATTACTCCTGATGGAAAAAACATCATTAGCTGGATTAATTATTTTGAAAACAATTCTTGGAAAAATTGCTTAGAACCTGTCTATGTAGTTAAACAGGACCATTCAATATTCATTTATCTAAAAGAAAATCAAAAGCCCAGTCACATTGAAATTTCTCCATTCAAAGATTTAGGACAAGAAGGTGAAACTCTGAGTTTATTTTTAAATTTTGATATTATGAAAAAAGAGGAGCAGAGAGTTCTTGATGACGGAATATATTTTAAATACAATATCCCTGTTCCTTCGCTTCCTATTGGCTACTATAACATAACCGTTTTTTTTGAAAAATCAATTCATAAAAGCACTCTGATAGTTGTGCCTGAAAATTGTTTTGTTCCTTTTAAAAAGAAAACCTGGGGTTTACATCTTAATCTCTGGAGTTTAAGAGGAAATAAAAAAGAAGGAGATTTTTCACATCTAAAAAAAATTGCCGAATATATAAATTCTCTTGGAGGTTTTATAAGTATAAATCCTCTTCATTTAAATGATCCTGAAGATTTGTATGGTATAAGCCCCTATTCTGCCATATCAAGACAGTTTAATACGCCTCTTTATCTATCTAAAAGTCCTGTAAAAGAAAAAAATGAAGAGTTTTTTGATTATGCTTCTGTCTGGAAAGAAAAAATAGAAGCTCTCAGGATGGAGTTTGCAAAGTTTTATAAAGCTTACATTAACAAAGAAGATGAAGCAAAGAGATTCCTTGATTATAAAAATAAGCTATGTCCTGCTGTAAGAGAAGATTTACAGTACTTTTCAGTTTTTTGTTTCCTAAGAGAAAAATTCGGGAAAAACTGGCAAAATTGGGAAGAAAAATTTAGAAAGCCTGATAAAAATACTCTTTCCATGATTTATTCTGAATACAATAAAGATGTAGTTTTTTATGAGTATCTCCAATGGCTTATTGAAGATGAAATCGCAGAAATGAAAACCTATCCAATCTCTCTTGATCTTGGTTTTGGTTCAATTAGGTCAAGCTTTGATGTTTGGGTCAATCAGGAACTTTATGCAATTAAAGCAGAATATGGTGCACCACCAGATGACTTTAATCCTAAGGGACAAAAATGGGGATTTCCTCCTTTAATTCCTTTCAGATTAAGAGAAAAAGCCTATATGCCATTTATAAAACTTTTAAAAGCCAATATGAAGACAAAATTGCTCAGAATTGACCATGCACTTGGACTTTTTAGAGCTTTCTGGATACCTGAAGGAACAACTCCCTATGAAGGCGCATATATAAAATATCATTGGAAAGATTTGCTTGGTATAATTACCCTTGAAAGTCAGATAAACAAAACAGGGGTTATTGGAGAAGATCTTGGAACCGCAGAGGAATGGATGAAAGAAGAACTTATTAAAAGAAAAATCTGCTCATGGAAAGTATTTTATTTTGAAAAAGGTCCATACGGATATAAACCATCCAGTTTTTATCCTGAAGATGCTTTATGCAGTATAACAACCCATGATTTACCTACTCTCAAGGGATTCTGGGAAGGAAAGGATATACAATTACGAAAACAGTTTTCAATTTTTGATGAGCAACAATTTGAAAACGCATTTGCAGAGAGGCAGCAAGATAAGGGAAAAATTATTACCCTTTTAAAAGAAGAAGGACTGCTTGAAGAAGAAGCTCCAATTGACAAGCTACTTGTTGCAATAATAAAATTCCTTGCAAAAACTCAATCAAAATATCTACTGCTATATCCTGAAGATATGCTGCTTATGGAAGAGCAAACAAACTTTCCTGGCACAGTCACAGAATATCCTAACTGGCAGAGAAAACTTCCCTTGTCTTTTGATGACATTATGAAATTGCCTATTTTTAAAGAAATTACAACTATTTTAACTGAGGCTGGACGGGCTCATCCTTCTGGATAGAAGGAAGTTCTTTCTCCTCTTGTTTTTCCTCTAATACAGGCACGGAATCTTTTTCCTCTGGTTCTGTATACTCTTCTTTAATTATTCCTCTTTTCTGCATTATGAAATATATAAGATTTGTCCTCTTTTCAATGAATCTTGAATTTCCCACAGGACTGTATTTTATAGGATTTGGTAAAGACGCAGCCAGCCTTGCAGCTTCTATTGCATTAAGCTCTGAAGCTGATTTTCCAAAATAATGCCTTGATGCCGCCTCTGCACCAAAAATTCCCTCCCCCCACTCAGCAACATTGAGATAGAGTTCAAGAATTCTCTTTTTAGACAGAGTTTTTTCAAGTCTCCATGTAATTATTGCTTCCTGAATCTTTCTTACAGGATTTTTAGATGGAGTAAGATAAAGATTTTTTGCCAATTGCTGTGTTATTGTACTGCCACCATATTTTAATTTTTTCTCCTTTATGTCTTTCTCAATTGCTTTTTTTATTCCTTCAATATCAAATCCTGAGTGGCTATAAAATTTGTCATCTTCTCCAATAAGAACTGCCTTAACAAGATAGGGGGAAACTCTATTAACAGGTATCCACATTTTTTTTATTTTTATTTTTTTACCATCCCTCTCCCATTGTTTAATGCGATACTTCATCATTGCTGTTAACTCTGGATTTTTCTTTTTTAGAGAGGAAACATCTACCACAAATGGATAACCAACTATGTAAATAATATAAGATACAAATACAATGATTAGACCT
Organism: Thermodesulfovibrio sp. Kuro-1; assembly: GCF_006538445.1. Lineage (NCBI taxonomy): Bacteria > Pseudomonadati > Nitrospirota > Thermodesulfovibrionia > Thermodesulfovibrionales > Thermodesulfovibrionaceae > Thermodesulfovibrio > Thermodesulfovibrio sp. Kuro-1. The sequence goes on from NZ_BJKS01000002.1 coordinate 263,321, forward strand.
CTAAATATCCATTTAAGCATATCCATATTTTATCATTGACAGAGGTTACTTATAGAATGATTTTTAATGAAGTTGTCTTTGGATAAAAAAACTTTTGATAAAATATATCAATGAGCATACACAAGAAATTTCCAGATTAAGACTTGAACTACCTTTTTCAATTTTTCTCTCTATATTTACAGTAATAAAAAAGATTGTGGATAAAGCAAGAGTGCCTGGAAGATTTCTACTTTCTGGTTCTGCAAATTTTGCTCTACTTAAAAATCTTACTGAAAGCCTCGCAGGAAGAGCAGTTTATCTGAACATGTCTCCCATGTCCCGAAGAGAGTTATTTTTTAAAACAGAGGAAGAGCCATTTTTAATGAAATTTTTCAGAACACAGAAAATTGAAAGCTCAACCACCCCAGAAAAAATAAAAGATGAAGACATAATTAAAGGACGGCTACCACCTGTTGCTCTTGGACTATCAGAGAGAACCCTCTGGTTTAAAGGTTATGAACAGACCTATCTTGAAAGAGACATAAGACAGTTCAGTCAAATAGTAAATTTAATCTCCTTCAGGCATCTACTGAGCCTTGTTGCTTTAAGAACAGGGAGTATCTTAAGTTTAAGCGACCTTGCAAGAAATGCAAAGCTTAATGTTTCAACTACCTCAAGATATCTTTCCTTGCTTGAAGCATCCTTTATCATAAGAAGAATTCATCCTTATTTAAAAAGCAAGGCAGCAAGACTCATCAAATCACCAAAGATATACATGAGTGACTCAGGACTTGCTTGTTATCTCGCTGGCATTGACTCACTTGATAGAGAACCCCTGATGAGAGCACTTTTTGAAATCTATGTTGCCCAAAATCTACTGTTAATAATAGAGTCAAGATGGCAAGGGGCAAATCTTTATTTCTGGCATATACAGGGAAGATATGAAGTTGACTTTGTAGTTGAAGCTCAAAACAAATGTATAGCTATTGAGGTAAAGGCAGGAGAAAAATGGGAAGACAGAGAGCTTTCAGGGCTTAAGGCTTTTGTAAATAATACAGAAAACTGCATTGCAGGAGTGGTTGCATACAATGGAACAAATATAGTAAGACTTGGTGATAAGCTATGGGCAATCCCTTTGAGTGTTTTGTTATCATAGAAAGCTTTTATTATTTCTGTGTCTAAAACTGTGACTAAATGGTTAAAAATAACAAATTTTCACCTTGACAAATCAAGCATATAAGACATTTTTTGATTTTGTGCCGTTTATAGATTTTTTAAAAAAATGTGATAAAATTTATTCTAAAGAAATGCATGCTTTTCATCTAAATAGAAGTGAGTACTCTGGAATCTGAAGGAGAGGAAAATAGTCTAAAAATAATTAAAAATGACCACTTTCATTACAAATAGTAGCGAGAACTCTTTAAAAGACCGACTAAAAACTCTTATCAGTAAGAGTGAAGAGTTAAAGTTTCTTGTGGGATTTTTTTATTTCTCAGGACTTCAAGAACTATATGAAACCCTAAAGTCCTTGTATGAAAATGGACATTTAAAAAATGAACATTTAAAAATCCTTATAGGACTTAACATTGACAAAGGAGCCTATGGTATATATGAAACAGCTAAAACTAAAAGACAACTGAATCTAAACTCACTTAAAGAGGACCTCTATAAATCCTTCAAGATTGCCTTCAACTCCGCGGATTTAGACAACAAGAACACCTATGAACAGATAGACTTTTTCATAAAGCTTCTTACTGAACAAAAGCTCATTCTAAGAAAAACTAAGCAGCCTAATCATGCAAAGCTTTATCTATTTAAAATGAACGAATCTGTAAAAGATGTTATACCCAATCTTTTTATAACAGGCAGCAGCAATCTAACTAAAGTTGGGCTTGAATCCCAGGATGAGTTTAATGTTGAAGTAAAAGATTATGGCTTTGAAGAAGCTGAGCGATATTTTGATAATCTTTGGAATAATTCAATAACTCTTGCTGAGGAAGATGTAAACCAACTCACTGAAATACTAAGAAAAAAGACATTTCTAAGACAAATAACCCCGTTTATTGCCTATGCCTATTTATTAAAAATATATCTTGAACTACACAGAGGTAAAGGTTTAAATAGAGAACTTCTAAAACTGATGGAAGAAAAAGGCTACAAACCCTATACCTATCAAATTGAAGCAGTTTCTCAGGCACTTTCCAACTGCGAAGCCCATGGAGGCACTCTTATTGCAGACGTAGTAGGTCTTGGTAAAACTGTAATAGCCTGCCTTACTGCAAAAGCCCTTGGCAAAAGAGGTGTAGTAATATGTCCACCCCACCTGATAGGTGATGAAGACAGAAAATCAGGCTGGAGAAAGTATCTTGCTGACTTTGAACTGTGGAAATGGGAAATTCGCTCGGTTGGAAAACTTGAAGATACATTAAAGTTTATCCAAGACAATGAAGATATAGAAGTAATCATAGTTGATGAGGCTCATAGATTCAGAAACGAAAGAACAGAAAGCTATCACTATCTTAATGAAATATGCAGAGGTAAAACAGTGATACTTCTTACAGCAACTCCTTTTAACAATCGTCCAAGTGACCTTTTTGCCATGATAAAACTTTTCACTATTCCTAAAAAATCAACCATAATACTTGATGAAAATTTAGAGAACCGCTTTGCCTATTATGAAGTTCAATTTAGAAAACTTGCATATATAAAAAATTACTGGAATTCTTCTGACAAAAAAAGAAGAGATAGAGCAAAGAGATTTTACAAAGAGTTATTTGCAAGCCACCTTGTAGAGATTGAAAGAGTCAAAGACAGAGCTAAAAGGCTTGCAAAGGAAATGAGGGCAATTCTTGAACCTGTTGTAATCAGAAGAAACCGTCTTGACCTCAAACATTATCCAGAAAAAATAGAACTCCCTGAAGTAAAAGACCCAATTGAATGGTTTTTTGAGCTCACTGAGGAGCAATCTAAATTTTATGACAAAGTTATTAAAATTTTTGCACCAGTTGATGAGGGAGGAGAATTTAAAGGAGCCATATATTTCCCTATCAAGTATGAAAAGGGCTTGACAAAAATTTTAGATGATCCAGAAGAATTAAAGCTCAATGAAGAGGAAAGCTTCCTTTACACATATCAGAAAAACCTCTATGATTTTATGAGAAGACTTCTTGTAAAAAGATTTGAAAGCAGTTTTGGAGCTTTTAAACAAAGTGTTTCACGCTTCAAAGAAATCCAAAAAACAGCCTTAGAATTCATAAAAAAATCAGGGAAATTCATCCTTGACAGAAAACTCATGGATGACATTGTAACAGCAGACCCTGAAACAATATATCAAAGACTTGAAGAATATGAAGCACAGCTAAAACAAGGAGAAGTCAACAAAAAGTATCATAAGGTCTATGAAATAGACAAATTCAAGGATGCAGAACAATTTATCAATGACATAGAAAGTGACCTAAAGCTTTTTGAATCGCTTGAAAAAGAAATAGACAAAGTTGGCTTATCAATTAATGACCCAAAGTCAGAAAGACTTATCATAGGGTTAAAAAAGTTCATTAAAGAAAATAGAAAGGTCGTGATATTTACAGAGTATCTTGACACAGCCAGTTATCTTGAGCCAATTCTCAGAGAAGAATTTGGAGAAATACTTCTTCCAACCTTTGGTAATCTGAGCAAATCAAGGATAGAATCAATATATGAAAACTTTGATGCACAATATAAAAAACAAGAAAATCAATATCATATTCTCTTAACTACTGATAAACTTTCTGAAGGATTCAATTTAAACAGGGCTGGAGCAGTCATAAACTATGATATTCCTTGGAATCCAGTGAGAGTTATTCAAAGAGTAGGAAGAATAAACAGAATTGGGAAAAAAGTCTACGACGAAATCTACATAATAAACTTCTTCCCAACAGAGAAAGGAGCCGATATAGTAAAGTCAAGAGAAATAGCAAGCACAAAGATGTTTATGATTCATAATGTATTAGGGGAGGACTCAAAAATATTTGACCCTGACGAAGAGCCTCAAGCATCTGAATTATATAGAAGACTCACAACCTATGTTGAAGATGAAGAGGAAAGTTTCTTTATAAAAATAAAGAGAGAATATGATTCTATAAGAGAAAAATTCCCAGAGCTTGAAGCTGAAATAAAAGATATGCCAAATAGAGTAAAAGTTGCTAAAGCTGCCTCAGATGATGAATTAATGGTTTTTATAAAGAAGGGTAAAGACTTGTTTGTTGGATATAAAAACTATTCTGAGAAACAACCAATAGCTTCAACCTTTGAAGAGGTCTATGAAAAGATAAAGGCTGAATCTGACACCCAATCCTTACCATTAAGTGAAAACTTTTGGATTCATTATCATCAAATCTTTGACAAAACAGCTTATTTCAAAAAGACTCCACCAAAAGCAAATGAACTACCAACAAAGGCAGCGAATCTATTGAGTTACATGCTCAGCATTGAGAGCGAATTACTTCGTCCGCATAAAAAATTCATATCAGATTTACTTGAGGACATAAAATCTTATGGAACGCTTTCAGAATATATACTCTCTGAAATAGTGGAATGGGAGAGGGATTTAGAAAAAGCAGAAACACTTGTGGGCAAAATTCTTATGCTCAAAGAAGATCTTGGAGAGGATTTTCTTGAAAAAATTCACAAGAAAACCGGGTTTCTCTCAGAAGAAGTTATAATTGCAATTGAAAATCAAAAGAGTTAAAAATGCCAGAAATAGCTGAAATAATTGAAAATCTTGTAAGAAATTTTTCCACTGAAGAACTCTCAAATTTTTTACTGCTTAAAAATCAAAACTTCACTGTTTATCACCCTCCAGAAAGACTTTATGACTACGAAAGGGATAGATTTGCAGAGATCTACAAACTCGGCAATGTGCGTCTTGATGATTACAGAGAACTCCTTGCATTCGCAATAAAAACTGAAGAAGAGCTCACAGAACGTAGCAGCAAGAGAGCCCAATACGAACTTGCCAAAAATCTACTTAAACAGTTTCGTACACCCTGTGGGATATTTGTCTTTTTTGACAGTAATGGAAATTTCAGATTCTCTCTCGTCTATGCAGTTTATTCTGGAACAAAGGCAACCTTCAGCCACTATCGTAGATATACCTATTATGTAGCTGCTGATAAACCTTACCGAACATTCATAAAAGCTCTGACTGAAGCAAGATTTGATAATCTTGACGACATAATCTCAGCCTTCTCTACTCAGCCTCTTACAAAGGAGTTTTACACTGAGATACAGAACTGGTATGCCTGGGTTTTAAAGCATGCAAAATTTCCTGGCGGAACGACTGAGGAAAACCTTATAAGACTTCTTACGAGGCTGATTTTTGTATGGTTCTTGAAAGAGAGAAAACTTATACCCGATGAGATTTTCAATCCCGAATATCTAAAAAATATCGTAGCTAATTTTGGAAAAGCTGATTTTTACTATAACACCATCCTTCAGAATCTCTTTTTTGCCACTTTGAATAGATATCCTCAGGACAGGAGATTCACCAAAAATGGCGATTTTCTCACTAACAGGCAGGAATTTGGAATTAAAACTCTTTACAGATATAAAGAAAATATATTGATAGAGGAATCGGATTTCATAAAAATCTTTGAAAATGTCCCCTTTATTAACGGTGGACTTTTTGAATGCCTTGATGACAATGGCAATTACGTTGACGGTTTTACCAGAAGAGAGGACAAAAGAGCAAAATTACCTGATTTTCTATTTTTTAGTGAAGAAAGACAGGAAGACCTCTCTGATTTCTATGGCGAAAGAAAAAGAGCAAGGGTAAAAGGTCTTATTAACATTCTTAAGGACTATAACTTCACAGCCGATGAATCCTCACCTATTGATATAGAAGTATCACTTGACCCAGAACTTTTAGGACATATCTTTGAAAACCTTCTTGCCTCCTACAACCCAGAAACTCAAACTACCGCAAGGAAAGCTACAGGTTCCTACTATACACCAAAAGAGATAGTTGACTTCATGGTAGAGGAATCTTTGCTTGAGTATTTTAAGACAAAGACAAACATTGATGAACAAAAATTAAGAAGTATACTTTCATACTCAGAAGAATCTATTGAGCTCACCGATGAAGAAAAACAGCTTATAATAAACTCAATAGACAGCCTCAAACTCATAGACCCAGCAGTTGGTTCTGGTGCATTTCCAATGGGTGCTGTTCATAAACTTGTCCATATTCTCAACAAAATTGACCCAGACAATGAACTATGGTATGAACTACAATACCAGAAAGCCCTTCATGAAGTTGAAGAAGTTTTAAAGATAAGAGACAGAGAAGAAAGAGAGAGACTACTTAAAGAGTTAAATGATAACTTTGATGAAACTATTAACTATCCAGACTATGCAAGAAAGCTCTATATAATTGAAAACTCAATTTATGGAGTTGATATCCAGAATATTGCAATACAGATATGTAAACTCAGATTTTTTCTAAGCCTCCTTATAGACCAAAAGATTGACAGAACCAAGCCAAACTTTGGAATAAAACCACTTCCTCATTTTGAGACGAAGTTTGTTTCAGCAAATACATTGATAGGATTAAATAAGCCAATACAATTAAGTCTTGAAAATGCAAAAATCATAGAGAAAGTAAAAGAACAAAAAGAAAAGCTAAAAAAGCTCTATAAGAGACACTTTAATATAAAAACAAGAACAGAAAAGAAGAATATTCAAAAAGAATCTGAAAAGATAAGAAATGAAATAAAAGAACTGCTAAGACACATAGGTTGGGATAATTACTCAGCAGAAAAAATAGCCAACTTTGACATATTCTCTCAAACTGCTATTGCAGACTGGTTTGACTCAGAGTGGATGTTTGGAGTAGATGATGGATTTGATATCGTGATAGGTAATCCACCGTATGGTAATTTAGTTAACAAATATAAAAACAGAGACTCAGGAACCTTTAGATTTATACAAGAAAGTGATTTTTATAGGTATTCTACATCATCTGATATTTCCAGTTTATTTATCGAAAGAGGAATTCAACTATTAAAAAAACAAGGCAATCTTTTCTACATAATCACTTTTGCCATAACATTTAATAAAGATTTTTCAGGTAATAGAATGCAAATTAGAGAATGTTTCAAAAAAACAAAAATTTACATTTTTGATAGAGATAAATGTAGAATTTTTGAAAACATGTCACAATCAGTTGCTCTACTAATGTGTATTACTAAAGATTCAACTGAAAAAGAGGGAATATTTACAAGTAGAATGTTTAGGGAAATGCCACTCATTGATACTATAGAGAGTTGCAATAGTGATAATTATTTACTCCCTCGAAAATCTACTTACCAGGATAGACACAGACTACCAAAGATTGGAGAAAGGATAAATCTTAGAATTTTAGAAAAGTTATTTTCCTTTTCATCTAACATATCTAATATATTAAATAACTCAAATAATCACAGGTTATGGATCAGAACAAGTGGTAATTACTGGTATAACGCTTTTGATAAAAAACCTTATGATAGCTCTGAGATATCAGAGATTTATGTTGACAGAATTTACAAAGACTTTTTCCTCTTAGCTGTGAATTCATCACTATTTTACTTCTGGGTTAGAGTATACGGAGATGGTAGACACATGAATAGGGATATTATGGAAGAATTTCCAATCCCTTCAAAAGAAGTTATAAGCCATAATTTAATTCTAATAAAAAAAATCAAAGAAAGATTCATGCAGAAACTCTATTCTGTATTTGAGAGTGAGAGAAAAAGGTTCAGAACAAGCGAAATCAAAGATGAAATTGACTTAATAGACTTAGTAATTGGTAGAAAATTTTATAATCTTGAATTTTATGAGATCGTTCATATTATAAATTATGACTGGGAAGTTAGAGGGGGAAATAAATTGAATAATGAGATCTATAATCTTGTAAATAAGATAAGAAAAATTCAGAAACATAGTTCACAAAAAACTAACTTTCTTGAATCCCAAATTGACCAACTTGTTTACGAACTCTATAACCTTACTCCACAAGAGATACCGATAATAGAGGGAAATAAAAATGATGTTTAAGAATAAAGCTTTTCAAGGAAAAACAATCAATATAAGAGACGCTATTCATGGATTTATAAATTTAAATCATATAGAGCAGAAAATAATAAAAACATATCCTTTTCAGAGATTGAGATTCATACATCAATTAGGACCTACTTTTTTTGTTTATCCTACTGCTAATCATAAGAGATTTGAACACTCATTAGGTGTTGCGCACTTATCCTCGAAAATAATAAAGAAATTGAGAGAATTTGAAAATTTTGAGATTACAGAGCAAGATGAGCAAATTTTTAGAATAGCTTGTCTCATACACGATATTGGTCATGCTCCCTTCTCGCATGTTGGAGAGGACATGAAACTTTTTGAGGATGGAATAGATCATGAAGTCATGACAAGTAAAATAATTAGTGAAACTCAAATTGGAGAATTTATAAAAGAATCTCTCGGAGAAGAAGCCTTACAAAGAGTCTTATTTATCTCCTCAGAAAAGGCAAGCCCTGTTAAAGATATTGATTACATTTTCAATGAATTGCTTACAGGTCAAGCCGGTATTGATAGAATGGACTATCTACTTAGAGATTCATACTATCTGGGAGTGATGTATGGAAAATATGACCTTGAAAGATTAATTGAAACAATTTGCTTTGATAAAGAAGATGGTATTTACTGGGAAGAAGGCGGCATTCATTCTCTTGAACAATTTATTCTTGCAAGATACTTTATGTTTTTAGAAGTTTACTTTCACAAAACTCGGAGAAGTTTAGATTATCACATCAGCCAGTTAATTAGAGAGTTTCTTAGAGAAAATCTAAAAGCAGATAAATTCCCATCAGATGTTAATAATTTCCTTAAAATAGATGATTTTAAAATTTTCTCATGGGGATTAGAACAGGAAGATTTTAGAAAAATATTCATTGAGAGAGAATTTTTCAGAAAAATTCAAACAGAAAGTAGTGAGCATCCGAAACCAGAGGAGATAATAATTTGGGATTGGCTTTCAAATGAAATTGCAAGAGAATTTAACGATACTGAATTTTATGTTGACAAGGCTGAAAATGCTCCCTATAAGTTTGAAAAACCTGATATAAAAATCAAAAAAGATAACAAGCTTCTTCCAATTCATGAAGTCTCAACTTTAGTGTCAAACTTGAGACCTTTACAAAAAATCAGAATTTATGTAAAATTAAAAAAACTTGAAACAATTGAAAATTTTGTAAGAGATTTTTTAAATAAAAGGGGTATAAAATGAGAAGTAAAGCATTGGTAAGATTTTATACAATACTAAAGCTTCTTGACACTGTGAATCAGGCTGTCGGCAAAACTTTCATACAAAAAGCATTGTATATCATCAAAGAAGGTTTTAGCTTGGACTTAGATTATCAATTTAGACTTTATTACTATGGACCATATTCTGACAAGATTTCCGCTGATATTGATACATTGGAAAGCGGCAGGCTTTTGAGAATAGAACACGACAACTCAACAGGATATCAGATTTCAATAACATCTCAAGGAAAAAATTTTATAAAAAACTTTGAAACGGAAATAGAAAATATTGAGGAAATAAATGAAAAAATAAATAAAGTTTTAAAACTATCTGAAAACAAAACTGCAAGAGAAATGGAACTATTAGGAACTACCCTTTATTTTTTGAAATTCACTGAAGATGAAAGAAAACTGTTAAATTCAGTCAAAATGACTAAACCTCATTTTACAGATATAGAAATACAAAATGCTATACAGAAAATTAAATCTACGATATTAAATTAAGTTCACCCTCGTAAGTTAAAGATAAAACAAAAAATGAAAAATTTTAAGATATTTTATGATGAAGAAGATATTCTCTCCATAGCAAAAGAAGGTGAATAAAAGGAGTAAACCATACCTGAGCAAAATGAAGTAAACATAGCCTTTGAACTTTTACTTGAAGAGATTGAAATGAGTTTATCAATTTAGTGTCCAAAGATAGCAAAATACTTTCGCAAACCATTGATTTTACTTGATGTCATTTTTATTTTTTCATTCTTAAGATGAACAGGGTAGCCCGAGAACTATTCAAAGCTTTGAAAGTAGCCAGAGAAGCCCTCAAAATATAAAAAATCTCAATAAATCAAAAACTTATTCAGTCTGTTGTATAAAAATTTGCGATTTTTGAAAATTAAATCCAATATTTTCAATGAGTTACAAATTTTAATTGATAAACTCAGGTATTATTGAGTAACTAAAGATAGAAAAACGAACAGCGAAAAGTTGACTGGGAATTATGAAATATTTTAAAATTTTTTCAAACTCATCCTGAAGGGTGAATCAAAGCCATGAAGGCTCAAGAAGCTTTCATGGCTTTTTTATGGAAAAATGAGAATAGTTTATATAAATAAAATTCAGTATTTTGTAGTAATTTCTGTTTTTTTCCATCTTTTAATTTTTGTGACAGTTTCAAGCTTTGTAAAATTAAATAAAGACTACCAGAAGCTGGAAATTTTTATAATAAATGACGTAACTAAATCATTTAAAGGAGATGTTAAGACTTCAGTTCCTTTAACAAAAAAAACTGTAGAAAAAATCCCTTTTACTGTTAAATCTGATGAGAATATAAAAATTGAGAATCAAAAAACTGAAACTATCACAAATTATTCTTCTTCCCATGTTGAAACATCACAGAAAATATCTTCAAATAAAATTGCATCAAACTTAAAATCAGACAAAGATGGAATTATTGACACAGAGTTTGGTACTGCTTATGGACCTAAGTTTATTCATAGAGAAATTCCTATATATCCACAAATTGCAAGAAGACTGGGAAAAGAGGGAAAAGTTACTCTGAGGCTTACCCTTAATGAAAAAGGAGAACTCATGCATATTGAAATAATAGAAGGAGCTCCTTATGGTTTCACTGAATCAGCCATAGAAGCAGTAAAAAAATCAAAATTTTCACCTGCAATTAAAGATGGTAAACCAGTAGCCTGTCGGGCAATCCTTCCAGTAAGATTTATTCTTAAAAACTGAAAATAATTCAAATTTTTTGAAATATTACTATTTTTTTTGTAAACTAAATAAACAAACACCACGAGGAGGACGAGAATGCAGATTCAGTATGCTGAAAGAATTAGAACTTTACCACCATATCTTTTTGCAGCAATTGACCAAATGAAAAGAGAAGCTCTCTTAAAAGGAGCGGATTTAATTGATTTAAGCATTGGAGATCCTGATATTCCAACTCCTTCTCACATTGTAGATGCAATGAAAAAAGCTGTTGAAAAGTCAGAGCACCACAGATATCCAAGCTATGAAGGAATGCTTTCATACAGAAAGGCTGTGGCTGATTGGTATAAAGAAAGATTCAATGTTGAGCTTGATCCTGAAAAGGAAGTTATCAGTCTTATTGGTTCAAAAGAAGGGATTGGGCACATTCCTCTTGCATTTATTGACCCTGGAGACATTGTTCTTGTGCCATCTCCTGGTTACCCTGTATATCCTGTTGGAACAAAGTTTGCAGGAGGTATTCCTTATTTTATGCCTCTTAAAGAAGACAATGGATTCCTTCCTGATATTGACTCAATTCCAGAAGATGTATGTAAGAAAGCAAAACTTATGTTCATAAATTATCCAAATAATCCTACATCAGCCTGTGCAGGTACGGATTTTTATAAAAAAATCATAGAATTTGCAAATAAATACAATATAATCGTATGTCATGATGCTGCTTACTCAGAGGTTTACTATGAAGAAAAACCTATTAGCTTTATGCAAATAGATGGAGCAAAAGATGTTGGGATAGAATTTCATTCTCTTTCAAAAACATATAATATGACAGGATGGAGAATAGGATTTGCTGTTGGTAATAAAGATATTCTTGCAGGACTTGGCAAGGTTAAAACAAATCTTGATTCTGGAGTTTTTCAAGCAATTCAGGAGGCAAGTATTGTAGCTCTGAAAACTGAAGATACTGTTTTAAAACAAATTAGAAATGTATACAGAGAAAGAAGAGATATTTTATATGAAGGACTTAAAAATGCAGGATTTGCTCTTAAAAAACCTGTAGCAACATTTTATTTATGGGTAAAAGTTCCTAATGGAAAATCCATTGATTTTGTTGCTAAACTTTTAAAAGAAGCTGAAGTTTTATGTACACCTGGAGTAGGTTTTGGTGAACATGGAGAAGGATATATCAGATTTGCTCTTACGCAGTCTAAGGAAAAAATAAAAGAAGCTGTAGAAAGAATAAGGAGGCTTAAACTGTAATGAAAACATTGACAGTAAAGACTTCTTCAAGAGAGGAACTAATTGATATCACTGATGAGGTAGAAAAAGCTGTAAGAGATTCAGGAATTAAAAATGGAGTTTGTTATCTCTATGTTCCTCACACAACCGCAGGCATAACAATAAATGAAGGAGCAGACCCTTCAGTAAAAAAGGATATAATCAATGCATTAAAAAAAATAGCACCCTATGGGGCAGGGTATCTTCATATGGAAGGGAATGCAGACAGTCATATAAAAACAACTCTCGTAGGGTCATCTGTCAATATTTTTATTGAAAATGGAAATCTTATTTTGGGGCAATGGCAGAGCATATTTTTCTGCGAATTTGACGGACCAAGAACAAGAAAAATTTATCTAAAAATACTTAAAGAGGAGGAATAATGTTAAACATTAATGCAATAGCTCCAGAGGAGCTAACACTTGAATCAAATTTTAAGTTTCGCTGTTATCCAGGAATATCCTGTTACAAAAGCTGCTGTAAAAATATTGATATAATGCTTACTCCCTATGACATAATGAGGCTTAGAAATAGATTTGGTATATCTTCAGGTGAGTTTTTGATGAAATATACCTATGTTTTTGTTGAACCTAAGAGCGGATATCCCTTTGTATTTTTGAACAAAAATGATGATGAAGAGAAAACATGCCCTTTTATCTGCGAAGCAGGATGTTCTGTTTATGAAGACAGACCGGCTACCTGTAGATATTATCCTATAGGACAAGCATCCCTTAAAAAGTTTGACTTAACAGATGGAATAACAGAAGAACACTACTTTTTTGTTAAAGAGCCTCACTGCAAGGGATTTGAAGAGGAAAAAGAGTGGACAGTTCAAGAGTGGAGAAAAGACCAAGGAGTTGACGTATATGATGACATGAATAGAGGATGGCGTGAACTTTTCTTTACAAGAAATCTTAAAGCAGAAAAACTTGATGAGAAAAAACAAAAAGCATTTTATACAGCCTGCTATGATATTGATGCATTTAAAAGATTTGTCTTTGAAAGCAAGTTTCTTGATGTCTTTGATGTCTCAGAAGAAAAAATAAATAAAATAAAAAAAGACGAAACAGAACTTATGAATTTCGGTTTTGATTACGTTAAGTTTCTTCTTATGATAAAGGAAACACTGAAGCTGAAAAGGAAATAACTAAGGGTATAAAGCCTTCAACTGCCCACAGGCAGCAAGTATATCTGTGCCTTTGCTTTTTCTTATGAAGACTGAATAACCTCTTGCTGCCAATATTTCCTGAAAATTAAGTATTTCATTATCCTCAGGTCTTTCAAATTCGCATCCTTCCCAAGGATTAAAAGGAATTAAATTTATCTTTGAAGGAATGCCTTTAAGTAGTTCAGAAAGCCTATAAGCATCCTTTTCAGAACAATTTATCCCCTTTATCAATATATACTCAAAGGTTATTCTATGTCTTGGCTTTAATGGATAATCTCTTAAAGTTTTAATAAGTTCATGAAGAGGATACTTTTTATTTATCGGCATTAAATAACTTCTTGTCTTATTGTCTGTTGCATTTAATGAGATAGCTAATTTAATGGCTGGAGCTTTGTATGGTAATTCCTTTATTGCAGGAATTATTCCAGCAGTTGAAAGAGTAATTCTGCTTGGAGAAAATAATATTAAGTCTTTAAGTCTCCATAATGCCTCAACCACATTTTCAAAATTTAACAGAGGCTCCCCCATGCCCATAAAAACAATATTAGTAATCTTTCTATTTTCTTTTTGTATTATTTTGCTTACCTGAATATACTGGTCAACTATTTCCCATGCTTTCAGATTTCTTTTTAATCCAATTTTCCCTGTAAGACAAAATTTACATTTAAGCATACAGCCAACCTGACTTGATACACATAGGGTTAATCTATCTTTATCTGAGATTAAAACACTTTCTATTTTTTCACCATCTTCAAGCTCCCAGAGAAATTTTATAGTCCCATCAATGCTTATTCTTTTATCAAAAAGATTTATTCTCCCGATATAATATTTTTCTGAAAATCTCTCTCTCAATGATTTAGACCATTCAGTGATATCGTTTATTGAGTCTACAAATTTCTTATAAATCCATTGAACTATTTGTTTACTACGATATAATGGAAGAGATTCATCTAATATTATTTTTTCTATCTGTTTTGTGGTAAGCTCTTTCAGATTCTGTTTATACATTATTCGCAATAAAAATCAGGCAAGGGAACTCCAAGACGGGTAAGATAATTTCTAAGATAACCGCAAACTGCTTCAGGATTGTCAATTATTTCAAAATATTTAAAATCATCAAGGCTTATTGCGCCCAAATTCTTTGGAGAATTTTTAAACCAATCAAGAAGTCCTTTCCAGTATTCAGAACCGTAAAGAACAACAGGAAACGAAATAATTTTACCTGTTTGAACAAGCGTTAATGCTTCAAAAAGTTCATCAAGAGTTCCAAATCCGCCTGGGAAAATAACAAAACCTATGGAATATTTTATAAACATAAGTTTTCTTACAAAAAAGTATCTAAAATTTAATGAAATATCAAGATATTTATTGGGACGTTGCTCATGAGGAATTTCTATATTCAATCCAATAGATTTACCCCTGCCTATTTTTGCACCTTTATTTGCTGCTTCCATTATACCAGGACCGCCTCCTGTGATAATTGAAAAACCCGCCTGACTTAGAAGTCTTGCAACTTTAAAGGCTTCTTGATAATAAAAACTTTCCTCTGTTAGTCTTGAACTACCAAATATTGAAACAGCAGGACCTATTCCATGAAGTGTTTCAAATCCTTCAACAAGTTCAGATTGTATTCTGAAGACTCGCCATGTATCAGTAGATTTAAAATCCTCTATCATCTTCATCCTCTATTATTGTTGTTCTTATAAGTGCAAGTATCGCCGAATGTGGTACAATTAAATACTTTTTTTCTTCAAATTCTATTTCAATTCCTGCATCTTTAAGGAAAAGTGCATAGTCACCTTCTTTTGCTTGCAGAGGAATATATCTTATTGATTCGGTGTTTGACTGTTTCCATGGCTCTTCAAGCACAGCAGAAGGATCATTGACTGGATAACCAGGACCAACCTTAACAATTCTACCACCAAGAACCTTGTCTTTTTCCTTAACAGTTGGTGGTAAAAAAAGACCTGCTGAAGTTTTATCCATTCGCTCATCTGGCTCAATAAGAACCCTGTCTCCAACTATTATAAACTCTCTTTTAGTTTTCATAACTTCACTCTATCTTAGCTGCATCTGGTAAACCCACAACTATGACATATCACACAACCTTCTTCATAAGAAAGAGAACTTCCACATTCAGGACAGGCTCCATAGTGAGCTGCCTCTGAATTGTTTTTTATCTCCTCTTTATTTTCCAGACTATTTCCTTTTGTTTCTCTTAATTCTGCCTCTATTGCCTTAGCAATAGCATCTGAACAGCTTGTAATCTTGCCATTACCTGACCAAACAGGAGCATGACAAGAAATACCTTTAAGTTGCTTTACTATTTCTTGTGGCTCAATTCCGCTTCTTAATGCAAGAGAAATTAGCCTTCCAATCGCTTCTGCCTGAGAAGCAGCACATCCTCCTGCTTTTCCTATATTTGTAAAAACTTCAAAAGGTTTTCCATCTTTATCTTTATTTATTGTCACATAAAGATTTCCGCAGCCTGTCTTCATTAATCTTGTAACACCTTTAAGAGTTTCAGGTCTCTTTCTTGGTTTAAGGCTTATCTGTAAAGCTGGGGATTCTGTTTTACCTTTTTGAATAACCTGTCCATGTCTTGAACCATCTCTATAAACAGTAACACCTTTACATCCAAGACGATATGCAAGGAGATAAACTTCTCTTACATCCTCTTCTGTTGCCTGATTTGGAAGATTTACAGTTTTACTGACTGCATTGTCAACATACTGTTGAAATGCTGCCTGCATCCTTATATGTTCAGATGGAGAAACTTCATGAGCTGTTACAAAAATTTTCTTTATTTCCTCAGGTATTTCTTTTATTCCCTGAATTGAACCAGTTTCAGCTATTTTATCTGCCAAACTATCAGACCATATCCCTATTTTTTCCATTTCTTTTTTAAAGTAAGGATTAACTTCTACAAGCCTTGTTCCATCCATTACATTTCTTGCAAAACAGAGAGCAAAAAGAGGTTCTATCCCAGATGAGCAACCTGCAATAATTGAAAGAGTTCCTGTCGGTGCAATTGTTGTTATCGTCGCATTCCTTAAAGGCATTTTGTCATAGTAAATGCTCTTTGCATAGTTTGGAAATGTCCCTCTTTCCTTTGCAAGTTCTTTAGAAGCAAGTCGTCCTTCATGAAGTATGAACTTCATTAATTCTTCTGCTAAATTTAATGCTTCCTTTGAATTATAAGGAATTTTCAATTGAATCAGCATATCAGCCCATCCCATTACTCCAAGTCCTATTTTTCTGTTTGCCTTTGTGTTCTGTTCAATAAGCGACAAAGGATATTTGTTTGCATCAATAACATTATCAAGAAAATGGACAGCCTTCCATACTGTATCTTTAAGAAGTTCCCAGTCAACAGAGTTATCTTTAACCATTTTTGCAAGATTTATTGAGCCAAGATTACAGGATTCATAGGGTAAAAGTGGTTGTTCTCCGCATGGATTAGTTGCCTCAATCTCACCAAGTGACGGTGTTGGGTTAGCCGCATTTATTCTATCAAGAAAAACAATCCCGGGTTCACCATTTTTCCATGCCTGATGAACAATCAGGTCAAAAACTTCTTTAGCTTTAAGGCGTTTTACAATCTTTCCTGAACGAGGATTAATAAGCTCATATTCTTCATCGTTTATAACAGCTTTCATAAATTCTTCTGTCAGTCCTACTGAAATATTAAAATTTGTGAATTTTGTGAGGTCATCCTTGCAGGTTATAAACTCTAAAATATCAGGATGGTCTACTCTTAAAAGTCCCATATTTGCACCTCTGCGCCTGCCACCCTGCTTTACAGCTTCTGTAGCGGAATCAAAAACACTCATAAAAGATACAGGACCTGAGCTTATGCCTTTGGTTGAACCTACAACATCGCCTTTTGGTCTAAGACGGGAAAAACTGAATCCTGTTCCTCCTCCAGATTTATGTATTATTGCTGCATATTTTACTGCATCAAAGATTCCTTCCATAGAATCCTCAACAGGTAAAACAAAACAAGCACTCAACTGACCAAGTGGAGTTCCAGCATTCATAAGAGTTGGTGAGTTTGGTAAAAATCTTAAAGAAGTCATAAGTTCAAAAAATTCTTCTTTTGTTCTATACACTTCTTTTTCTGATTTACCATATATTGTATCTATTTGAGCAATTGCAGTTGCAACTCTTGTAAAAAGTTCTTCAGGGGTTTCTATCAATATACCGTCTTCGTTCTTTTTAAGATATCGTCTTTTTAAAACTTCTATAGCATTGTCTGTCAATTCAAATGTTTGTTTAATTTTTTCCATTTTCCCTCCCTCTTTTAGAGTAAATTAGTTGTTAATAAATAAAACTTTAGATTATAATTTTAAGCATGACTGCAGATATTTTTCTACTCCTTTTTAATCTTTTGTTGATATTGCTTAGCGCAGAAGTATTTACAAATGGGATTGAAGTCTTCGGGAAAAAACTTTCACTCAGTCAAGCAGTTGTAGGAAGCATTCTTGCAGCTGTGGGAACCGCACTTCCTGAAACAATCCTTCCATTGGTAGCTATTTTCTTACATAAAGGAGAAGCAGGACATAGTATTGGAATCGGTGCAATCTTGGGTGCTCCATTTATGCTTGCAACATTGGCTTTTTTGCTTATAGGCTTAACTGTTTTAATTGCCTATATCTCAAAAAAAAGAACCTTTGTTTTTGATGCAGAAATTCCAACAGTAAAAAGAGATTTAATATTTTTTCTCTGCATGTATTCTTGCGGAATTTTTTTACCAATGTTAATAATCCCGCATATAATAGTTGCCTTTTTACTTGTAATCGGCTACACTGTATATCTTTATCTTACCTTTAAAAGTGAAAGTGATGCTTTGATACATGAAGAAAAACTTTATCTTGAAAAATTTTTTGGGAAAATTCTTCCTGTAGAAAGATTCAAAGGCTTCTTTTCCTTTGTTCAGGTTCTGTTAGCTCTTTTTATAATGATAGAAGGTGCTCATGGATTTGTTTCTGCTCTTCAGCATGTCTCTTTAATGCTTGGGTTTGACCCTCTTCTTTTTGCTCTATTAATAGCACCTGTTGCAACTGAACTTCCTGAAAAGTTTAATTCAGTAACATGGACATTTAAAGGAAGAGATACCTTGGCAATGGGAAATGTAACAGGAGCAATGGTCTTTCAGTCAACTTTCCCTGTTTCTGTGGGAATTATTTTTACAGACTGGAATATAACAGGATATGCCTTATTGAGTGCCTGCCTGGCAATTCTTGCAGGTTTGATAATTTTAGGGGAGATCCACTTTAGAAAGCGAATCTCCCCTCTTACTTTAATTTTGTCTGGCTCTTTTTATTTGCTCTATGCCATTTTGATAATTAAACCTTTTTAATCACTCCTCCTCTTCCTCTAATAATTCTTCTACTTCTTCTTTTCCTTCTTCCAGTTCATCTTCTTGTTCTTCATCATTCATTAGAAGGAGGGTGAGAAACTCTCCAACATGGGTTTTTTCTTCTCTTGCAATATCAAGAAAAATTGTTTTAATTTTTTCGTCATTTGTCAATGAAGCAAGTTGCTCATAAAGATTAATAGCATCAAGCTCAGCAATAAGTCCTATTCGTAAAATCTGTCTGTTAATATCTTCTTGTTCTAATTTGTCCATAGAAAAAGGAATCTGGGAAAGCATAGAATACCTCCTCTTTTTTCTTTAATTATACCTAATTTTTAAAAACCTGTCCAGTAAAATGTGGTAAAATTAGAAAGAGTTTAACGAAAAATTTCATCAATAGGAGGAGGTTTAAAATGAGAGAAGAAGGAAAAATTTTAGTAGCATTTCTTATAGGTGGAATAATTGGCGCGGCAGTATCACTTCTTTATGCACCAAAATCAGGAGAAGAAACAAGAAAAGATATTAAAAAGAAAGCAAAGGAACTTAAGAAAAAGACAGTGAAAGCTGCAGAAGAACTTTACGAAGAAATTGAAGAGCTTTCAGAAATGCTAAAAGAGAAAGTTAAAGATATTAAAGAACGTGGTCAGGAATTAAGCTCAGATGCTAAAAAAGAAATTTTAAATCAGATTGAAAAACTTTCAAAAACAATTGATGAAAAAAAGAAAAGACTTCTGGAGAAGTTTGATTGATTGAAAAAAAAGCTCTTCAGGAGTTAGATTTTTACAAAATATTAGGATTAATAGAGGAGTTTGCAGGTTCAGAAGCTACTAAAAAGGCTATTCAACAAATTTTTCCTTTTGATGAGTTTACATCGGCCGAGAATTCTCTTAAAGAATTTGAAGAAATAAAAAGATATTTTGACACAGGGGGACAACTTCAAATATCTTCTTTTCCTGATATTGCTAATTTAATTGAAAAAGCTAAAAAAGAAGGAGCATTTTTTGAACCCTCGGAATTAACTCAGTTTTTAAAGGTTTTAAGAGTTTTAGATAAAATTTCTTCATATATTGATGAGTTTTTCAATTTTCCTTTTTTAAGCCAGAAAATAAAAAATATTCTCAAAACTAATCTATCAATTGGACAGCCCTATATTCTTGAAAGACTTGAAAATACAGTTGATGAAGAAGGTAATATTCTTGATACAGCTTCTTCAACTCTAAAATATATCAGAAAGCAGATTAAATTAACTGAAGAGAAAATAAAACAAAAACTTGAAGAAATAATTAATCGTTCAAATGTTCTGGTTTTTCTTCAGGATAGATTTATTACAAAAAGAAATAACCGATGGGTCATTCCTGTCAGAATGGACTCAAAAGGACAGATTCCAGGAGTTGTTCATGATGTTTCCCGTTCAGGAGAAACAGCATTTATTGAACCTGCTGAAATAACAGCTTTTTCTAAAAAACTTGAGGAACTTTTAATTGAACAGAGACTGGAAGAAATCAAAATTTTAAAAGAATTATCCTTTGAAATTCATCAAATCAGTGAAACACTTCATAGGGAATTTAATTTGCTTGTGTATCTTGATAAAATGCTCTCTATATATAAGTTTTCTCAAAAATTTAATGCAGAGGCACCACAACTAACAAGAGAAATCAATATAAGTTTGATTAATGCAAAACATCCTCTTCTTCTGCTTTCAAAACAGGTGGTTCCTCTCAATCTTGAACTCAAGAATAAAAAAGTTCTTGTTATCACAGGTCCAAACGCAGGGGGTAAAACTGTAACAATAAAAACCATAGGACTTCTAACAGCAATGGCGATTTCAGGACTTCCAATTCCAGCAAGTCCATCTTCTATAATTCCTTTTGTAAAAAACATATATGTTGACCTATATCATGAAGGCTCAATTGAAGAACATCTTTCAAGCTTTGCATTACACATAATAACTCTTAAAAAAATAATAGAGCAGGCTGACTCAGAAAGCCTTATTCTACTTGATGAAATAGGAACAAACACAGACCCTGAGGAAGGCTCTGCTTTAGCCTGTGCAATACTTGAAGAATTAAAAAATAGGGAAGCCCTTACATTTGCAACAACTCATTTAAGTAAAGTTAAAATTTTTGCCGCCACTCAGCAGAATATAGAAATAGCCTCAATGCTTTTTGATGAAAAAACCATGACACCGCTATATAAATTAAGCATTGGTAGTCTCACTCCTTCCTATGCCCTTGAAGTTGCTCAGAAGTATGGGTTTCCTGAAAATCTTATCAGACGAGCATATGAACTCAAAGGAACTCAGGATAGAGAAATATACGAACTTATTAAAGAACTTGAAAAAAACAAACAGGAATATGAAACGAAACTTGCAGAGATTGAAAAAATTAAAAATATTATGGATTCAGAGAAAAACAGACTGGAAAAAGAATTAGTTTTCGCATCTGAAAATAAGAAAAAAATCATTGAACAGGCAAAAATAGAAGCTCAATCCATGCTAACAAAACTTAAAAAAGAGATTAACTTTCTTTATGAAGAAGCCAAAAAAGCAGACAGAAAAAAACTTAGAGAGATATCCCAGAAAATATCTGATATCTCAAAAAAGTTTATTTCTGAAGAACCCAAAAAACAGGAAGAATTAAACCCTGGGGATATTGTGAAAATCAGGAATTTAAATCTTTCAGGTAAAATATTAATAATTGAAGATGGTAGAGCAAAGATTCAGACGGATACCGCGCAGATTGAGGCAGAATTAAGAGAACTTGAGAAAGTGTCTTTTCATGAGGAGCAAGAGAGTAATAAAAGATTGGATATTTTCAGCGTTACAAATAAAAAAGCTATTGAAAACTATAAAGAAGAATATCCTTCTAAAAAACTTGATATTAGAGGAATGAGAGTTGATGAAGCTATTCCCTTGGTTGAAAGATTTTTAAATGAACTGTCATTTAGTGAGTCTAATAGAGGGATAATATTGCATGGCATAGGAAAGGGCATTTTGAGGGATGCTATAAGAGACTATATAAAAGACCACCCTGCTGTGAAAAGCTTCCGCAAAGGCAATCCTGATGAAGGTGGAGATGCTGTAACAGTGATTGAGATGAAATGAAAATCATTGGTATTGTCGGAGCAGGTAAGGCAAATAAAGAACTTTTAAAATCAGCAGAAGAGGTAGGACGTCTTCTTGCGATAGAGGGCGTTATTATTGTTACAGGTGGGTTAGGAGGAGTAATGGAGGCTGTGTGCCGAGGAGCTTATATAAATGGAGGAATTACAGTAGGAATACTACCAACAGATAGAAAAGAAGATGCTAATCCATATGTAAAAATTCCTATCCCAACAGGTATGGGAGAGATGAGAAATAGTTTGATAGTTAGAGCATCTGATATTCTTATTGCCATAGGAGGAGGATACGGAACACTCAGTGAAATAGCTTTAGCATTAAAAACTGGTAAAAAAGTAATTGGATTAAAAACATGGAATATCCCTGGTATAATAGAGTCTCACTCAGTAGAGGAAGCAGTAAGCATCGCAACATCTTTAATCAAGGGCAAATAAATTTTAAAGGTTGTTCCTTTCCCTATCTCACTCTGCACTTCAATAAATCCAGAGTGGTCTTTGATAATTTTATAAACAATTGAAAGCCCAAGACCTGTTCCTTTAGCTCCTTTTGTTGTAAAAAATGGCTCAAATATTCTTTTTATTGTTTCTTCATCCATACCAACTCCTGTATCTGATACAGATAAAACAGCAAATTGTTTATCCAAAAAAGAAGCTGTTTTTGTTTTTATTGTCAATGTTCCACCTTCTGGCATCGCATCTTTAGCATTCAGTACTAAGTTCATTAAAACTTCATCAAAAGCTTCAATATCAAGCTTCACAGGAAGTGGTGTGTTTAATATTTCATAAACTATTTTTATAGAATCTTCAGTAGACACTTCTATTTTTGTCTTCATGGAAAGAATAATTGAATTTAAATCAGTAATTTTCATTTCATATTTTCTTTCACCTGTAACATTTAAAATTTCTTTTGTAAGATATATTGCTCTTTTTGATGCATTGATTATCTGGTCTAAAGCATTTTTTGCAAACTCGTTTGAAACTTTTGGTTGAGCAAGAGTTGCAAATCCTTGAATAATATTAATAATATCTTTAAATCTGTGCACTGCTTCACCAAGAGAACGCCTGACAGATTCAAAATGATTGGATTCCTGAATTTTTCTTTCAATCTCCTTTGCTTTCAATATTTGCATTGAAACATCTGAAATTGCTCTACTTAAATATCCTATCTCATCTGTTCTTTGAGAATGTTTTTCAAGATATATTTTCTTAAATCCAATTTCTGGCATTTGTTTTGAGATATCTATTAAAGGCTCTATATATCTTCGGGAAATATACAGGAATACAAAAAATGTAAGCAATAAAGAAAAAAAGGACTGATAGAAAAGATGAAGCCTGAGACTTTTTGTTATAGCAACATGGGGAATCAATACTACAAGGGAATATTGTCTATTTTTGTTTTCCCATTTTTTAATATTTACAAACCATTTTTGATTATTGAAAGTGATATTGGAAGCGTTTACTCCTGAATTTAATGCTTTGAAAAGTAACGGGAATTTTTTCTCATCAAGAGTATAAATTTTACTTTGTTCAGGCTGGACTTCATCAGTATAAGCTATTACATGGTCTCCGTTTGAAAGTAGATAAAGCTTTGTCTCAGGATGAACATTTTCTTTTATTTTATTAAGAAGAACAGATAAATCTTTAATCATTATATCAATACCGACAATTTGCTTTGAGTTTCTACAGAGTTTTAAAGAAGCTGTTACTCCTGGGTCTTTTGTTGTTCTGAATATATATTCTTTACTCCACTGAATATCCTTAGAGTGTAATGCCTGGTTATACCAAACTGTTTTTCTCGGATCATAGTTATCTTTGACTCTTATTTTTTTTATTATTTTGCCGTCATTATTCAAGGTATTCCAAACTACATGTTCTGTATCTCCAACTCTTTTAATTCTATTTAACCATTTGCCCCTGTCATTTAAGATAAGATAACCATTCCCATTTCCGTCTCCATAGTTTATTGAAGTAACATAAGGATATTTTTTCATAAACTCCATTAAAAATCTGTTAGTCTTTTCAACTTCATTAAAATCTAAAACTCTACAACATACAAGAGCCTCAACATTGTATAAAAATACTTCAACAGGCTTTGTTATATTTTCAGTTCCCTTCTGAAAAAGAGCAGATACTGTATCAATATGGTGGTCAAAAAATTTTTTATAAAAGTGGTATGAAAATAGATAGTTGTTTGTTAATATGCCTGTCACAAGAACAAATATTACCATTACAAAAAGCCATTTAATACTCAATATAAATTTTGCCATCTTAACTAAATTATACTTGTAATAAAAAATTTTGACTACATATGAAGGTATATTTCTGTTTTTTTTAAAAACTAAAAAATTTTTATAAAAATTTGCAGATAATGTTTAAACTCTTTTAAAATTTAAACTATAATGAAACCCAAAAATCTTTCAATAAGCACAAAGTTCACGCTTTCAATCATTTTGATAATTTTGGCTTTCTGTATATTGTTTTCTTTTTTACTTTACTATCACCTCAAACAAAAAGTAATAGAAGATGCAAACGAAAAAACAAGAATTATTATTACACAGATTGATGCACTTGGTAATTATGTTAAAGAAGAACTAAGACCCGCGATTTTCAAACTTCTTTATGAAACTGGCAAAAAAGATGAATTTATCGTTGAAGGGATGTCAACAACTCATGTAAGGCTAAGTGTAATGAAAAGATTCAACAATAAAATAGGAAATTACATGTATAAAAGAGTTTCTTTAGACCCTATTAATCCAGAACATAAAGCTGATGCATTATATGTCAAATTAATAGAGTATTTTAAGAGAAATAAAACTCAAGAATCATGGAGTGGAATTATTACATATAATGGGCAAGAAATACTCGTGATGGCAAAACCTGTTATTGTTGAAAAAGGATGTTTAA
The DNA here is from genome assembly GCF_006538445.1 of Thermodesulfovibrio sp. Kuro-1. Classification (NCBI taxonomy): domain Bacteria; kingdom Pseudomonadati; phylum Nitrospirota; class Thermodesulfovibrionia; order Thermodesulfovibrionales; family Thermodesulfovibrionaceae; genus Thermodesulfovibrio; species Thermodesulfovibrio sp. Kuro-1. Next base: position 288,160 of record NZ_BJKS01000002.1, read on the forward strand.
TATGTCATGGAAAGATTAACAACGCTCCTAAGGCTTTACTTAAAATGTTTCCTCGTTCCAAGGACTTTACATGGAAAGAAGGCGATATCATGGGAATTGAATCAGTCTCTCTTCCAATTGCTTCTACCTTAGGAGAGATAAAAGGTGTTGCTATTTCAACATTTCTTTTTGGAGCTGTCTCTCTTTTATTTCTTTTTGTCACTCTCCATGGTGCTTTCTGGAGCTTTGTCATTAAACCACTCAAAAGATTGAGTTCTTTATTCAGAGGAATAGTAAATGGAACAGAACCTCTAAATCAAACCATTGAAGTAAAAACAAAAGATGAAATTGGTGATTTAATTCTTTCATTTAATCAAATGGCAAAGTATTTATATGATGCTCAGGAAGCTACGAAAAAATATGCAGATACTCTACAGACAATATTTGAAGGAATAACAGACCCTCTTGCACTTGTGAATCCTGATTGTACTGTTGAGATGACAAATCATGCCTATAGAACATGGATGATAGAAGGCAGAGCTGCTGTATTTAATGAACAATGCGATATTGAAAAGCTTGATGCAGACAAACTATGTCCTGTCTACTTTCTCAAGAAAGTAATAGACACGAAAAAACCGTTTTCAGAATACTGGGAAGGTGAAGACCAAAGACACTATTTTATTCATCTTTATCCAATTTTTGATGACAGAGAAAATGTAATAAAAGTAGTTCACTATGTCAAAGATATTACAGAGAAAAGAAAAATTGAAGAACAGATGCGGATTACAGAAAAACTTGCAGCAATCGGACAGCTTTCAGCAGGTTTAGCTCACGAAATCAATAATCCGCTTGGTGGAATAAGGCTTTGTTTTAATAATTTGATTAACACTGAGATGGATGAAAAAACAAAAAATATGCATGTTGAGGTTATAAATCACGGACTTACAAAAATTCAGGAAATAATAAAACAACTTCTTGATTTTTCAAAACAAACAGAGCTTATAATTTCAGCTGTCTCTGTTAATAATCTTGTAGAAAATGTTTTAAAATTAACTGACTATCTTATCTCTAAAAAAGGGATTAAAGTCATAAAAAAGCTATCTAACGAGATTCCTGAAATCATGATTGACTCAAATAAAATAGAACAAGTATTTTTAAATATCGTGCTTAATGCTATCCAGGCAATGGATGGAAAAGAAGGAGTTCTAACTATAGAGAGTTTTCTGAAAAATGGAAAATGTTATATTGCATTTACTGACACAGGCAATGGTATTCCTGATGATATATTACCAAAAATTTTTGACCCATTTTTTACAACAAAACCAGTTGGACAGGGAACAGGTCTTGGACTATCTGTGAGTAAATCTATTATAGAACAACATAGTGGAAGAATTCTTGTTAAAACTTCTTCATCAGGTACTACTTTTACTGTGGAATTGCCAGTAAAATGAAAGAAAAAATTATTATAGTTGAAGATGACCCTGCAATGAGACTCGGTATGAATCATTTTCTCAGAGCATACGGCTATGAAGCAACATCCTGCGATGATGGAGCAAAGGCTTTATCAATCCTTGATTCAGAAATATTTGACATAGCAATTGTTGACCTTAAACTTCCCGGAGTTGATGGACTTACTTTACTCAAACATATAAAAACAATATCTCCACAAACTGGAGTAATAATTATAACAGCATTTGCCGAAGTAAAAACTGCTGTTCAGGCAATAAAAGATGGCGCTTTTGACTACATTGCCAAACCATTTACAAATGAGGAACTTCTTTTGGTAATAGAAAGATTCTTAAAATTCCGCACTCTTGAAAAAGAAGTAAAATATCTGAGTGAGCTTGTTAAGAAGAAAGATGAATTTGAGGGAATAGTTTCTACAAGTTCTGTTATGAAAGAAATTTTTGATAAAATTGATGCCGTAGCTAAGACAGATGTGCCTGTTTTAATTCAGGGTGAAAGCGGCACTGGCAAAGAACTCATTGCAAATGCAATTCAGAAACAGAGCTTAAGGAAAGAAAAGCCATATATCAAAATAAACTGTGCTGCAATACCTGAGACTCTTTTTGAATCTGAACTTTTTGGATATGAAAAAGGTGCTTTTACAGGTGCAACTGAAACCAAAAAGGGTAAATTTGAGCTTGCAAACGGAGGAACTATATTTTTTGATGAGATCGGAGATATGCCACTCAGTCTTCAGGCAAAACTTCTAAGAGTTATTGAGGATGGAATTGTGTATCGTCTTGGAGGTAAAGAGCCTATTAAAATTAATGTAAGATGTATTTATGCTACAAGTAAAAATCTTAAAGAGTTAATAAAAGCTGAAAAATTCAGAGAAGACCTCTTTTACAGAATAAATGTAATGCCCATAGCAATTCCTCCTTTAAAAGAAAGAAAAGAAGATATTCCTGTATTAATTGAAAAATTTTTAAAAATTTTTTCAGAAAAATATGGCAAACAAAATATCACTATTTCTCCTTCAGCTTATGAGGCATTGCTATCCTACGACTATCCTGGAAATGTAAGAGAGTTAAAACATGCAATTGAAAGAGCGTTACTTCTTTCAAAAGATGGAGTGATTGATATTAAACATCTTCCTGAAGAATTTTCCCCGCTTTCATCATTTCAAAAAAAATGTTTTATAAGTAACTTTTCACTTAAAGAATGCATTGAAAACTTTGAAAAAAATCTGATAATAAAAGCTCTTCAGGAATGCGGATGGAAAAAAACAGAAGCTGCAAAAAAACTTGGCATAAGCCGAAAGGCTTTGTGGGAAAAAATTAAATTTTACGGAATTGAACCAAACCCCTGATAGAAAATATCCTTTTCCACAACAATTGGAGATTTACTGCTTCAGAAGATTTATGGCAAATTATTTTTAAACGGAGGGGGAGGGATTCGAACCCCCGGTAGAGTTACCCCTACAGCGGTTTTCAAGACCGCCGCCTTAAACCACTCGGCCACCCCTCCAATTTTTTTATTATACCAGATTATTCATACCTTAATGCATCAATTGGATTAAGCGAAGATGCTTTATATGCAGGATAAAAACCAAAAAAAATCCCTACAAAAGCTGAAAAACTAAAGGCTATCAAAGCTGAAAACAATGAAATACTTACGGGCCATTGCATTATAGAAGATACAACTAACGAAGCACCAATTCCAAAAAGAAGTCCGACAACTCCACCTATCATGGTTAAAAAAACTGATTCTATAAGAAATTGCATTCTGATATCCTTTGGTTTTGCTCCAACTGCCATTCTTATTCCAATTTCTCTTGTTCTTTCTGTAACCGAAACAAGCATTATATTCATAATACCTATTCCACCTACTATTAAAGAAACAGAAGCAATTGCACCAAGAAGGACGGACATGGTTTTTGTGGACTCTTCAGCAGTTTTTAACATCTGTGTTAAGTCCATGACTGTAAAATCATCTTCCTGTCCCTGTCCAATTCTATGTCTCTGTCTTAGAAGCGTTCGTATTTGCTCTGTTGCCAAAGGAATTGCCTCAAGAGATACAGCCTTAGCATAAATTAATCTTACTCTACCAGGCAAAACATTGCCAAAAAGTGTTCTCTGAGCTGTTGTAATAGGAACATATATTATATCATCCTGATCCTGTCCTGTAGGAGACTGTCCTTTTTTGCCAAGAACGCCCACAACCTCAAAAGGTATTTTCTTTATTCTTATCAATTTTCCGGTAGGATCAAGGTCTCCGAAAAGCTTTTCACTAACAGTCTGTCCAATTACAGCAACCTTTGTTCCACTTCTTACATCCTGCTCTGTTAAAAATCTTCCTGATACAATTTCCCACTCACGAACAATAGCCATATCAGGAGTTGTTCCAAGCACAGCAGTTGACCAGTTCTGATTCCCAAAAACAACCTGTGCTGTGCCTGATATTACAGGAGCTACTGCGGAAACTTGAGAACACTCCTTTGAGATTGCCTCGGCATCTACAATTTTAAGAGTTTGTTGTGTTCCTGCTCCCATTCTTATACCACCCTGTGTGGTAGCTCCCGGAAGAATAAGAATTAAATTGCTTCCCATACTTGATATCTGAGCAGAAATTTTTTCACTTGCACCTGTTCCGATTGCAACCATTGTTACTACAGCACCAACTCCTATAATAATTCCAAGTGTAGCAAGAAAAGACCTCATGGCATTAGCTATAAGTGATCTCAAGGCAATATTAATTATGGATGTAATCTCTATCATGATGTTGTATCGCTTATAATTTTACCATCAAGAAATCTTATCTGTCTTTTACCAAAAGCTGCTATATCTGGTTCATGGGTAACAATAATTGTTGTTAATCCCTGTTGTTCATTAAGTTTTTTAAAAATTTCCATTATTTCCATACTTGCCTTAGAATCAAGATTTCCAGTTGGTTCATCAGCAAGTATTATTGATGGTCCATTAACCAAAGCACGGGCAATTGCTACTTTTTGTTGTTGCCCACCACTTAATTGTCTTGGATAATGATTTGCTCTCTCTTTAAGTCCAACCCATGAAAGAGTCTCAAGAGCTTTTTCTTTTCTCTGTCGTAAAGGAATTCCTGCATAAATAAGAGGAAGTTCAACATTCTCAACAGCAGTAGCTCTTGAAAGAAGATTAAATTGTTGAAAAACAAACCCTATTTTTTTATTTCTTATCTCAGCAAGCTCATCTATATCCATTGTTGAAACATCTATGCCTTCAAGATAGTATTTTCCTGTTGTTGGAGTATCAAGACATCCAACAATATTCATAAATGTTGATTTTCCTGAACCTGAAGGACCCATGATACAGACAAATTCTCCCTTTTCAATACTAACAGAAACCCCATTAAGCACCACTAATTCCTGTTCGCCAATCTTGTAGATTTTTGTTACATTTTCAAGTTTTATAATCAACATTTTTAAAATCTTGGTGGAGGATGACTGGTAGATGAGCCAGATGTTTTTTTGCCAGTCTGAATCTCAACAATAACATCTTCACCTTCTTTTATATCTCCTTCAACTACCTCAATCCATTCACCATCACTTACTCCTGTTTTTACCTTGACTCTAACAGGTTTTCCTCCTCTTAAAATCCATACTCCCTGTTCTTTTGAAGGTACAGCATTGGGCATCCTGAATCTCAAAGCAGCATTTGGAATCTTGATAACATTTTTCTTTTCCTGTGCAACAAAAGTAACATTTGCAGTCATACCTGGTTTGAGAAGTAAATGAGTGTTATCAACTGCTATTACAACATCATAGGTTACTACATTTTGAGTAACTGTTGGAGAAAGTCTTATCTGAGCCACAACTCCTTTAAACTTCCTATCAGAATAGGCATCAACTGTAAAAGTTGCCTCCATTCCATTTTTGATTTTGGAGATATCTGCTTCATCCACATTTGTGTCAACCTGCATTTTTGTAAGGTCAGGAGCTATTGTAAACAGTGTCGGAGTTTGAAAACTCGCTGCTACAGTCTGTCCAACTTCAACATTTTTTGCGATAACAACACCATTAACAGGAGACACTATTCTCGTGTATCCAAGATTTGTTTTTGCTTGTCTAAGTCCTGCTTCTGCTTTTTTTAACTGCGCAATAGCTATCTCGTATTGAGCCTTAGCAGTATTGTATGCTGTCTCTGCATCATCAAGTTCGCTACGAGCAATAAAGTCTCGGTTGAAAAGTTCCTGTTTTCTTTTCAATGTCCTTTCAGCATCTTTTAAACTAACTTCAGATTTGAAAAGGTTTGACTTTGCATTGTAAAGGTCTGCCTCAGACTGTTTAAGTTCATTTTCAAAAGGAGTTGGGTCAATCTGAGCAATAAGCTGTCCCTTTTTAACCAAAGAGTTATAGTCCGCATACAAAGCTACAATTGTTCCAGAAACTCTGGTTCCAACAAGAATTGTTGTCACAGGATTTACATTTCCTGTGGCAGTAACTGTCTGAATAATATCTCCTCTTTGAACTTTAACAGTTTTAAACTCCATTTTCTTTGAGCCCGAAAAAATAATTATTAAAAGTAGCACAACAGTAACTAATAGTGCTCCTGAAATTAATACTATTTTTTTCCTATTTTTCATTCTGCCCATCCTACTGTTTTCTGTATTTGTGCATAAGTTACATTATAGTCATAAATTGCCTGCCAATACTGAGTATTTGTTTGTTCATAAAGAACTATAGCATCTACAACCTCTATTGAACTTCCTATTCCGACTTCATATCTTCCCATTGCAAGGTCAAGATTTTCCTTCGCCTGTTTTAAAGCTATTTTGAGTGTTTCTATTTTTTGAGAAGCTTCTTTAAGCTGGACAAAAAGATTTTTTATCTGAGATGTTATCTGTTGCCTAATAGAGTCTTCCTTGTAAGAATAATATGTTGTATCTGCCTTTGCCTGTTTAAGTTTATATGTTGTAGACCATCCACTAAACAGAGGAAGGCTCATTTGCAAAAACAGTGTCCACTTCTTATCAAGAGGAAAATCTTCATTAAGATATCCATAGCTTGCTGAACCTGTAAATTTAGGCATATACTCTTTTTTTACCAGTTCTTCAGTAGAGATTGATGCCTGTTTATTAAATTTTATTGCTTGAAGTTGAGGATTTCTTTCAATAGCAATGTCTAATAACTCTTTTTCATCAAGTTTTCTTACAGCATATTCTTCTTGCCTTATATCAAAATCTTGCATATCAACCGCTCCCATTGCCACTTTTAAATTCAAAAGAGCCTGAGAAAGTTGTTTTTCAGCAGTTATTAAATTGAGGGTTGCATTGCTTAGCTCAACCTCTGCCTTAGTTACCTCAATTTTTGGTTTAAGCCCAACTTCATAAAATCCTTTTGCAAGGTCAAGATGTCTCTTAGATTGTCTAATAACCTCCAGAGCGGTTTCTTTTTGCTTCTTTGCTTTCAGAGCACTGAAATATGCTTCTTTAACATTGTAAATTGTTTGTAAAAGCGTGTCTTTATCCTGCCACTGTGTTGATTTGTAAAGTTCTTCTTGGACCTGCACCTGTTTTGATGTCTTTCCAAAATCAAAAAGAGTCTGTGTAAGATTGATTTGTCCTGAATACTGTTTTGAGTATTCCTCGCCAGTTTTACTTTCCTGGTATGTTCTCTGATATCCTAAAGACAAATCTATTTCAGGAAAATAACCAGAACGAGCCTCTCCGATTTTGAAAAAGCTTTTCTCAACAGTAGACTTTGAAGCAAGGATATCTGGATTTTTCTTCAGTGCTATGTCAATGCATTCCTGAAGAGACAATGTTTTAAGTTCCTGAGCATATAAAGGATTCAAAAAGGAAAAAATTATCAGGAAAATTAAAGCAATTCTTTTTTTCATTGTTTGCCTATAACATCCTTTAACTTTGCTCCTGTATTTACTGTTACATCAACATAGGGGATGACAGACATCCCTGGCCAGAGAGGATAATCAGGCTCAAAGGGAGAATCAACTATTATTCTTACAGGAATACGCTGAACAACTTTAACAAAATTTCCTGTTGCATTTTCAGGCGGGAAGAGACTGAAAACAGCACCTGTCCCTGGTTGAAAACTTGCAACATGACCTTTGAAAATTTTGCCGGGATAGGCATCAACCTTAATTCTGACAGGTTGTCCAACTCGCATTTTTTCTATCTGAGTTTCCTTAAAATTAGCACCTACCCATATATCCTGTTCATCCACAACAGCCATAATAAGCTGCCCAGGGCGAACATACTGTCCAACCTCAACTGATTTTTTGGCAATTCTTCCATCTCTTGGAGAAAAAATCAAAGTTCTTTTTAAATTTATCTCAGAAATCTTGAGTTCTTCCTGTGCTTTTCCTATCAGATGTTGCTGAGTTTTGAGTTTCACTGTAAAGGTATTTATCGTTGATTTAACTTCTTTTATTTGGCTTTCTGCAGCTCTTTCTTGGGCTATTGCTACCTTAAGAGATGCTTCTGCAGAGTCAAATCTGCTTTTTGAAACAAGGTCTTCTTCATAAAGCCCTTTTATCCTTTGATACTCTTTTTCAGCAAGCACTCTCTGAGCATGAGCAGCTTGAAGATTAGCTTCTGCGGTTTTAAGCTTTGCCATTGCTTCATTTAATGATGATGATATTTCTTGAAGCTGATTATACAATGTATTTACATTTTCTCTCTTTGCTTTTACATCTGCAAGATAATCATCTGTTTCTATCTCAACAAGCGGTTCACCCTTTTTTACTCTCTGGTTATAATCAACATAAACTTTAGATACTTTTCCTGAAACTTGCGGAGATATAGGAACTATTGTTCCTTCAATGTAAGCATCATCTGTTCTTTCATAAACAATGTAATAATAAATCTCCTTAGACATAAAGATTAAAGCTCCTACTGCGACAACAATTAATATGGCAATCTTAATTTTCTTTGAGTTTTTAAATCTTTCACCTATGCTTTTAAGACTCACCTGTTCGCTCCTTGAGCAACAATTTCATTGCCTGTAAATGCCTTAAGCAATGTCCCTGTTGCCTGCCTGAGTCTGAGTATTGCAAGTTGATAGTTGTATTGAGCTTCCATAAGCTTCCTTTCAGCAGTTACAAGAAATGTATTGGCATCTGTAACATCAATACTGTTAGCAAGTCCGTATTGATACTGTTTCATTACAGAATTAAAATTATCTCTTGCATAGGCTACTTCATCTTCAAGAGATTTGATTGTGTCTCTGAAAGTTATATAGTTATGATACGCAGATTCTACATCAATAAATACTTCTTTAACTGTATCCTCATATTGAAGTTCAGCTTGTCTGAGCTTTGCTTTGGCTTCACCGACTTCTGCCCTTCTTAGTCCACCTTCAAAAATCGGAAAGTTAATTGATGCAATAGCATATGTTGATTCTTTATTTGTTAACTGGTTTGAAGGATTTTGATCAAGCTTCTGATAGTTTGCTGACATGGTCAGAGTAGGGAAATAAGAACCAATTGCGTAGTTTACATTTTTCCTCGCTATTTCTTTTGAAAGCAGAGCAACCTTAATCTCTGGTCTTAGTTCCTTTGCAAGAGCCTTAACATGGTCAACAGTAAGGCTAAAATAGGGATCATTTAATTTTGTTTCTAATATTTCAAAATCTCCCTCAATTCCTGCATCTCTTGCTAAAATAACCTTCGCAACTTTCAAAGAATTTTTTGCAGATATTAAATCAGCTTCTGCACCACTTAGCTCAGCTTCTGCCCTTAAAAGGTCTGTTTTTGTGACCTCTCCGACTTTAAGCCTTATTTTTGCTGCATCTCTATGTTTCTTTAATCTTTGAACATTACTTTCAGCGATCTCTACAGCTCTTTTTGCTTTTAGATAACCATAAAGGTCTTGAGCAACTCTTATCAAATATTGCTCTTTAAATGAGGCAACATCAAACTCTGTTTTTGTAAGAGTATCCCTTGATATTGCATAGTTTGTAAATTCTCTACCACCAAGAGAAAGTTTTTCCTCAATGGTCAGTCCCCAGAGCATACTTCTGTCAGGCTGAACAATAGATGTATTTACAAGTTTTTCTTTGGTGTAGTCAGTATATTTACCAGAGGCAGTGATAGTTGGAAGAAGTCCTGCCAATGCTTTATATTGACCTTCTTTTGATATTACTATATTTTCCTCAGCAATTCTAACTTTCTCAGCCTTTTTTAAAGCAAGCGAAAAAACATCTGAAATTGTTAAATTTTCCTGGGCAATTGCTTGCTCAGTAAAAATAAAAAGCAATAAAACAAATAATATCTTAATTTTCATTCAATCCTCCTGGTTCCCTCATAAAATATCTCAATATAAGTCTGTAAAGCTTTCTTGAAATCTATCTTTCTTCTGAGGAGTTCTTTCTTTATGAAGAGATTAAAAAGCATTCCAAAATATGCTAAAGAAGCGTAATTAGAATCTAAATCTTTTTTTAAGACCCCATCTTTTTTAAGTTCTTCAAGATATGAAGCAAAAACAAGATAAACTTCATGAATCATTTTACTGTGGATTGCTCTTATCTCAGCAGGATATTGAAAAATTTCTGTATGCATTATACATATTAAATCCCTCTTTTTTTTCAGCAAATCAAAATAGTATTTAGCGATAGTTTTTAGAGAGTCTTTATAATCCTTTTTTTTAATTTCGGGATGAGATCTTTAAGAGTTGGCAAAAATGATTGACTTTTAAGAACATCAATGAAAAGATTTTCCTTTGAAGTAAAATATCTGAAAAGAGTTACCTCAGCTACCTGTGCTTCCTTTGCTATCTCTTTTGTAGTTGTGCCCAGATAGCCTTTTTGTGAAAAAAGCTTGAGTGCTGATTTAAGGATTTTTTCTTTCGTATCAGTCATGGTAGTAACTACTAACATACACCATAAAAAAAAACAATGTCAAGAGATGAATTTTAAAGATAAAAATACAATTGTAATTCTAAATCTACCTTAGTAAGCAAAAAATTTCTTTCTTTTCTTAAAGCAAAAACTTCTGAACATAGCCCTATTGCCAATTTCAGAAAAAATAGTAGTTGATTACCTTTCCATTTATGCAGTAAAATTATAAATTATTTTAATAAGGAGAAGTTTGATGAAAATCAAGGGAAAAGTTTGGAAATTTGGTGACAATATTGACACAGATGCTATAATTCCTGCCAGATATCTCAATACTTCTGACCCCAAGGAACTCGCAAAGCATGTTATGGAAGATGCAGATAGCAGTTTTCCTTCAAAAGTAAAGCCTGGAGATATAATAATCGCAGGAAGAAACTTTGGATGTGGTTCATCCAGAGAACATGCACCAATTGCAATTAAAGCGTCTGGAATACAGGCAGTTATAGCAAAAAGCTATGCAAGAATATTCTTCCGAAATGCTTTCAACATAGGGTTACCGATTTTTGAAGTTCCAGAACTAATTGATGAAACCAATGAGGGTGATGAAGTAGAAATAGACATGAACTCAGGGCAGATTATAAACCTGACTAAAGGTAAAAAATACAACACAAAGCCGATTCCACCCTTTATGCAAGAACTGATAAAAGCAGGTGGGCTTGTTGAATGGACAAAAAAGAGATTAAGCATGGAGGACATAAAATGAATAAAAGAGTTTGCAAAACAAAAAAAGCCAGTTCACAGAGCAAAACTTACAAAATCGCTGTAATTCCAGGAGATGGCACAGGTCCTGAGGTTATCCGCGAGGGAGTTAAAGTTCTAAATGCAGTAAGCAACAGAATAGGCTTTAAACTTGATTACACCTATTTTGACTTTGGAGGAGAAAGATATCTTCGCACAGGAGAAACTCTTCCAGACAGTGCAATTGAAGAACTTAAAAAGTTTGATGCTATATATCTTGGTGCTATTGGACACCCTGATGTAAAACCTGGAATACTTGAAAAAGGCATACTTCTTAGACTTCGTTTTGAACTTGACCAGTATGTTAATCTTCGCCCAGTGAAGCTTTATCCTGGAGTTGACTGTCCCCTTAAAAATAAAGGTCCTGAAGACATAGACTTTGTTGTTGTAAGGGAAAACACAGAAGGCTTATATACAGGCTCAGGAGGATTTCTTAAAAAAGGAACTCCTGATGAAGTGGCAATACAGGTTTCAATTAACACCCGTAAAGGTGTTGAAAGATGCATTAGATACGCCTTTGAATACTGCAAAAAACGAAATAAAAGAAAAAAACTTACTTTATGTGGAAAAACAAATGTTCTCACCTTTGCCTTTGACCTTTGGGAAAGAACATTTTACGAGGTTGCAAAAGATTATCCTGATATTACAACTGATTATGCCCATGTGGATGCAACTACAATGTGGTTTGTAAAAAATCCTGAATGGTTTGATGTTATTGTAACAGATAACATGTTTGGAGATATAATTACTGACTTGGGTGCAATGATTCAGGGTGGAATGGGAATAGCTGCCGGTGGAAATATAAATCCTCAAGGGGTATCAATGTTTGAACCAATTGGAGGCTCTGCTCCAAAATACACAGGTAAAAATGTCATAAATCCCCTCGCAGCAATATGTGCAGCCGGAATGATGCTTGAAAATCTCGGAGAGGAAACAGCTGGTAAACTTATTGAAAGAGCTGTAATAGAAGTAACAGGAAAACATCTAAAAAGCCTTGCTGCAGGAAAAATGGGATATACAACTACAGAAGTAGGTGATTTGGTAGCAAAATATGTGACAGATTTACCTCTGGAGGGATAAAGATGCTTAAAAAGAAAGAAAAATATGTTGTAGCTGTAGTTGGTGCAACAGGAGCAGTGGGAAATGAAATGATTGCTGTCTTAGAAGAAAGGGATTTTCCTGTGGAAACACTCAGGCTTTTTGCTTCAGAAAGAAGCGAAGGCGTACTGCTAAAATTTAAAGGGCAAGACATTCCAGTTGAAACCCTCAAAGAAGACTGTTTTAATGGCATAGATATAGCACTTTTTTCCGCTGGTGCAGAAAGGTCTAAGATATGGGCGCCTGTGGCAGCAAAGTCTGGTTGCGTTGTTGTTGATAACTCAAGTCAGTGGAGAATGGATCCAGAAGTTCCCCTTGTAGTCCCTGAGGTTAATCCTCATGACCTAAAATGGCATAAGGGAATTATTGCCAATCCTAACTGTTCTACTATTCAGATGGTAGTGGCGCTTAAGCCAATTCATGATGTGGCAAAAATAAAAAGAGTGGTTGTTACAACCTTTCAGGCAGTCTCAGGAACAGGTAAAAAAGCAATGGATGAGCTTCTCCAGCAAACAGTGGCTTTACTTAATTTCAAAGATATTGAGATAAAAGTTTATCCCCATCAGATTGCTTTTAATGTCTTACCACATATAGACAAATTTCTTGAAAACGGCTATACAAAAGAAGAGATGAAAATGGTAAATGAAACAAAAAAGATAATGGGTGACCCTTCAATAAGAGTAACTGCCACTACAGTAAGAGTGCCTGTATTCAGAGGCCATTCTGAAAGTGTGAATATTGAGACTGAAAAGAAAATTACTGCACAGGAAGTAAGAGAATTATTAAGCAAATCGCCAGGGATTGTGGTTATAGATAATCCTGAAAAGAATGAATATCCGCTTCCAATTTATGCTTCGGGTAAAGATGAAGTTTTTGTAGGTAGAATCCGTGAAGATGAATCCATTGAAAATGGAATAAATATGTGGGTTGTTTCAGACAATCTTCGTAAAGGTGCAGCATTGAATGCTGTCCAGATTGCAGAAGAACTTATAAAAATGACAGCTTAGGCTGTATTCAGACATAAAACAAAGGAGGCAATATAATGTTAGGAGACAGAAAGGACTATATTTTCACCTCTGAATCAGTTACAGAGGGACATCCAGATAAAGTGGCTGATCAGATTTCTGATGCAATACTTGATGCTATGATTTCAAAAGACCCCTATTCAAGAGTAGCCTGTGAAACTTTAGTAACTACAGGACTTGTTATGGTCGCAGGAGAGATTACAACCAACTGTTACGTAGATATTCCCTCTGTTATAAGAGAGACAGTTAAAGAAATTGGATATACAAGAGCAAAGTATGGGTTTGATTATGAGACCTGTGCAGTTATTACATCAATTCATGAACAATCTCCTGATATTGCTATGGGAGTTGATCCAGGAGGTGCAGGGGACCAAGGGCTTATGTTTGGATTTGCCTGCAATGAAACAGAAGAACTTATGCCAATGCCTATAATGCTTGCTCACAAACTTGCAATGAAGCTTGCAGAGGTAAGGAAAAAAGACATTCTTACTTATCTGAGACCTGATGGAAAAACTCAGGTTACTATAGAATATAGAGATGGAAAACCCTATCAGGTTAAAAGTATAGTTGTTTCAGCGCAGCATGCACCTGACATCACTTTAAGAGAAATGAGGGAGGATATTGTTGAAAAGGTAATAAAACCTGTTGTTCCAAAAGAACTTCTTGATGAAGAAACTGTCCAATACTTTATAAATCCCACAGGAAGATTTGTGATTGGCGGTCCTATGGGAGATACAGGGCTTACAGGAAGAAAAATCATTGTTGATACTTATGGTGGCGTAGCAAGACATGGAGGTGGCTGTTTTTCAGGAAAGGATGCTACAAAGGTAGACCGTTCTGGCTCATACATGGCAAGATATATTGCTAAAAATCTTGTTGCAGCAGGACTTTGTGATAGAGTAGAGATTCAGATTGCCTATGTAATAGGTGTCCCAGAGCCAGTTTCTGTTTATATCAACAGCTTTGGCACAGGTAAAATTGAAGATAGAAAGATGGAGGAAATTGTTAAGAAAGTCTTTAATTTAACGCCGAAAGGCATAATTGAGAAACTTCAACTTAGAAGACCAATTTTTAAGAAAACCGCTGCCTATGGTCATTTTGGAAGACCTGACCCTGATTTCACATGGGAGCAAACAGACATGGCAGAAACATTAAGAAAGGAGGCTGAACTTTGCTAAAATACGACATCAAAGACATTAAATTAGCTGAAAAAGGCAAACTCCGTATAGAATGGGCTGAGATGGATATGCCTGTTTTAAGAATGATTCGGGATAGATTCAAAAAAGAAAAACCTCTTAAGGGAGTAAAGCTTGCTGCCTGCCTTCATGTAACAACAGAAACAGCTAATTTAATGATAACCCTTAAAGAAGGTGGAGCTGAGCTTGCGCTTTGTGCATCAAATCCTTTAAGCACTCAGGATGATGTAGCATCTGCATTGGTTAAATATTACAAAATTCCTGTGTTTGCAATTAAAGGAGAAGATAGAGATACATATTATAAACATATCTATCAGGCTCTTGAAATAAAGCCGCATATAACAATGGATGACGGAGCTGATTTGGTATCAACACTTCATAAAGAAAAAAGAAAACTTCTTTCCCATGTTCTTGGCGGGACAGAAGAAACAACAACAGGTGTAATAAGGCTAAGAGCAATGGCAGATGATGGTGCACTTAAGTATCCTGTAATAGCTGTTAATGATGCTTACACAAAGCATCTTTTTGATAATCGTTATGGAACAGGACAGAGCACAATAGATGGAATTCTTAGAGCCACCAACAGACTGCTTGCTGGTTCTATTTTTGTTGTTTGTGGTTATGGATGGTGTGGAAGAGGAGTTGCAATGAGAGCAAAAGGCATGGGTGCAAGGGTAGTTGTCACAGAAGTAGACCCTTTAAAAGCTCTTGAAGCAGTAATGGATGGATTTGATGTAATGCCCATAATTGATGCTGCAAAGATTGGTGACATTTTTGTCACGGTTACAGGAAACATAAATGTAATCTCTGAAAAAGTATTTTCAAAGATGAAAAACGGTGCAATTGTAGCAAATACAGGACATTTTAATGTAGAAATAGACATTGAAGGTTTAAATAAACTTTCAAAGTCAAAGAGAGTCATTAGAGAGTTTGTTGAAGAATACACCCTGAAGGACGGTAGAAGAATTTATCTGCTTGCAGAAGGCAGACTTGTAAATTTGAGTGCAGCAGAAGGGCATCCTGCGGCAGTTATGGATATGAGTTTTGCCAATCAGGCACTTTCTGCTGAATATATATTTAAAAATGCTAAAAAATTAGAAAAAAAGGTGTATTCTGTACCTGAAGAAATTGACAGAGAAATTGCCCGACTAAAACTTGAAAGCATGGGAATAAAAATTGACAAACTAACAAAAGAACAGGATAAATATCTCCATAGCTGGCAGATGGGGACATGATTGGACTGCCTGAGAAACTTTCTGTAGAGATAACTACAAAATGCAATCTTCATTGCGAGATCTGTCCTAAACAGAGTCCTAATTATCATCATCCTGATTCAGAGATGGATTTTGAAACATTCAGCAGGCTTAAACCTCTTTTCCCCTATATTAAAAGCCTGATTCTTAATGGAATTGGTGAACCACTTCTGCATCCAAATATTGAAAACTTCATTGCTTTAGCAAGTGCTTACATGCCTGAGGGAGCTTTAATCGGATTTCAAACAAATGGCGTGCTTCTAACAGATGAAAAATTAAAAGAACTTGTAAAGGCTGGCTTAAATAAAATCTGTGTTTCAATTGATAGCCTTACTCCTGTAAATGGACTTCATGAACCTGAGTATGGTGAAAAGGCTCTTGAAACTATCTATCGTATAAAACTAAACAACAATGGAAAACTCCAAAGCGGCATAGAAACTGTTATAACCAGGGATAACCTTGATCAAATTGTTCCCACCATTAAAGAAGCTTCAAAATATGGTATAGATTTTATAATTCTTTCTCATTTAATTCCCTATTCGCCTTTAGTTTTAAATAAAGTTGCATATGAAACAAACAATGAAGAATCAGTAAAAATATTCAAGAAATGGCTTACATTACTTGAAAAAGCAGGCTATACAATAAATGAATGGCTTGAGCTTATGAAAAAGAAAGCCCTACCAGAGTTTTTTCCTGAAGAAAATGAAGCTATGAGACTTTTTAAGGGAATGTATGACGAAGCAACTGAAAAAGGACTTACACTTCATATGCAAAATTTAATAAACAGAGATGAAAAACTCATAAAAGAAGTAAATTTAGTTTTGAAAGAGGTAAAAAGACTATCAAAAAAACTGGATATATCAATTCAAATTCCAAAAACCAATCCTGCACCTCGTAGAAAATGTGATTTTCTTGAAGAAAAATGTTTATTTATTGGAGTTGATGGAGAAGTTTCACCATGTTATTTTTTATGGCACAGTTTTACATGCTATATTGCTGGACTTAAAAAATCAGTTAAACGCTGGACATTTGGGAATATTAAGGACAAAGACCCTGGTTATATACTCAATTCATCTGAATACACAAATTTCATCAATTCAGTTTTAAAGTATGACTTTCCTTATTGCTATGACTGTAACTTTGCCCTTTGTGACCTTATGGAACTTGAAGATTTTCTCTATGACTGCTATACCAATGATGTTCCATGTGGAGCATGTCTATGGTGTGGCGGTTTATTTTACTGTATGATATAATTGACTAAATAATTATTAGTCCAATCAAAGGAGGTGCTTTATGAAAATTTTAAGAATTAACATGAGTGAAGATGCACCTGAAGTAAAATTTGAGGATTTAGGTCAATATGAAGGACTTGGTGGAAGAGCACTTACTTCAGCAATAATATCAAAAGAAGTTGACCCCCTTTGTCATCCATTGAGTGCTGACAATAAACTTGTAATAGCCTGCGGACTTCTTGGTGGAAGCGCTGCAGCAATGTCTGGAAGAACTTCTGTAGGATGCAAAAGTCCTCTTACAGGAGGGATTAAAGAAGCAAATTCAGGAGGACAGGCAGGACAGGTTCTTGGAAGACTCGGAATTGCAGCAATTGTCCTTGAAGGAAAGCCTAAGGGAGATGATACATATAAAATTTATATTAACAAAAATGGTGTTAAGGTTGAAAAAGACAATTCTCTTAAAATGCTTCCAAACTATGATCTTATTGAAAAAATGAAAAAAGAGTTCGGAGAAAAAATTGCCTGTGTAAGTATTGGTCCTGCAGGTGAAATGAAAATGTCAGGTGCATCTGTTGCATTGACTGATATGGAACTTAGACCAACAAGACATGCAGGAAGAGGCGGGGTTGGTGCGGTGATGGGTTTAAAAGGAGTAAAAGTTATTGTTCTTGATGATACTGAAACAACACCAAGACAGCCAAAAAATGTAGAAGCATTTAAAGAAGCAAATAAAAAATTTGTTGCAGGACTTCAGAAACATCCTGTAACAGGACAAGGACTTCCTGCTTATGGAACAAATGTATTAACAAACATAATAAATGAAGTTGGAGCATATCCTACCTATAACTTCAAAGAAGGACGTTTTGCTGGAGCAAGAAAAATCAGTGGTGAAGTGGAAGCAGAGCTTGAAAAACAAAGAGGTGGAAACCCTACACATGGATGCCACAGGGGATGTGTTATACGTTGTTCAGGAATTTATCATGACAAAGATGGACATTATCTCACTAAACAACCTGAATACGAAACAGTATGGGCATTGGGTGGAAACTGCGGGGTTGATGACATAGATAAAATAGCTATGATGGATTTTCTATGTGACAACTATGGAGTTGACACCATTGAGATGGGCGCAACAATTGCAGTTGCAATGGAAGCTGGATTGCTTAAGTGGGGAGATGCTGATGCTGCAATAAATCTCCTACATGAGGTGGGTAAAGGAACACATCTTGGAAGAATTATAGGAAATGGAGCAGCATTCACTGGCAAAGCTTTCGGAGTTGAAAGAGTGCCTGTTGTGAAAGGGCAAGCACTTCCAGCTTATGATCCAAGAGCAGTTCAGGGAATCGGAGTCACATATGCAACAAGCCCTATGGGCGCAGATCACACTGCAGGATATTCAATTGCGCTTAATGTTTTAAAAACAGGTGGATTTGTTGATCCTCTTAAGCCTGAAGGACAAGTTGAGCTCTCACGTAATCTTCAGATTGCAACAGCTTTTGTAGATTCAACAGGCATGTGTCTTTTTATAGCTTTTGCACTACTTGACCAGCCAGAAACTAATCAGGCTTTGCTTGATATGCTCAATGCCTTTTATGGTTGGAATATGACTGATAAAGATGTAGTTGAATACGGGAAAAAGGTTCTCAAATTTGAAAGAGATTTCAATCTTCGTGCAGGATTTACAAAAGAGCATGACAGACTTCCAAGATTTTTCTATAAAGAGCCTCTTCCACCACACAATACAGTATTTCAGGTAAAAGATGAAGAGCTTGACCAACTATTTAACTGGTAAAATTTCTACTGCTCAGGGTTGGTGACTGCCATCCCTGAGCAAATTTTAAAAATGAAAGTAGTTGTTAAACTTTTTGGTGGTATAAAATCAGAAAAAGACTTCCCCAGAAATGAAGAAAAAGACCTTATTGTGGAAACTGAGAAACCTCTAACTATTTATGAATTAATTGATTTTTTAAGCCTAAATAAAAAACCCTTCATAGTTGTTCTTAATGGAGTTATTCTTACCAACCTTTCTATTCAAATAAAAGATGGTGATGAAATAAGTCTTTTCCCTCCTATCGCAGGCGGATAGGTTTGAAGAAAAAAATAATAGTCAAACTAATAGGGAAAATGCAGTTTTAGAAAATTAATGCCTGCAGGCTCATTTTCTTAGCACCATTTCCTGCAGGCAAGTTTTCCTATCTAAATAAGGCGTTTATCTCTGTCCCGCTTCTTTCTTTTTGATTGTTATTCATGTTGCAGTCATCGTTTTTAGGATTGCTATCCATTCTTATATCAGGGTCATAGGCAATAACTACCCTGTAAGATGGTGGAAATTCGCCCTCAGAAGGTGAGGAGGCATTCCAGTTACGTTCATAGCTAACTGTTATTTCCTGCCCGGGATTTAAATTCTGGAATTTTTTTGTAGCTACAAGGTTAGCTTTTCCACCCATAGGAATTTCATAGAGATAAACAGCCTGCTGATTTGGTCCTGAAATGTATGGCTCAACTCCCATATTTTTTACCACACCTGTTATTCTAACTTTTCCTGAGAACTGACTCGTTTTTGAAACAACGGTAAAATCAATTCTCTGAACTGCTGGGTCAGGACATTTTGGTGGAGGAATTGGTTTAATCTGTTTTAGTTTATCTTTGTCTACAGGAGATTTAAGCTGGTCTTTTGGTTGAGGCGGAGTTTCTGCATAGGCTAAAGAGAAGACAAATAAAATTAAACTTAAAATGCTGAGATAAGTAAATAATTTTTTCATTTTATTCTCCTAATTTGTTTTTCTTTTAAATTCATATCCAGGAGCGTTAATAATTTGTATTTTTGATGTATCTAAGGGTCTTCTTTGAAATTCGTCCCTACATTTCTCGGAATCAGCCTTGAAATAAAATATCAACTCATACTCACCTGTATTTGGATTTATAGGTGAAGTAACAGGGCTTTGATTCGCGTGACACTCACTTGGTATAAAACGAAATGCTTCACTTGACATAGCTTTTACCATTGCTCCTTCAGGAAGGCGAATAACAGAACCATCAGGGGCGGTTATTTTTCCTTTAACATGAATGTGACTAAGTTGAGGATAATTTGTAGTTGAAGGGTCATGGGCTAAGGCAAAACTTGCTGAGGATAATAAAACTGTTATTACTAAAGAGATTACTAAAGCGTTGTTAAAATTTACTTTCATTTTTCCTCCTCTTAAGCTTTTTTTACAATTTACTATTTTTTCTGTGAGTCAAGAATTTTTACGCCAATAAAATCAATATTGGTAAATTCTCTGCTCTTTGTAACCTTAATTGCTTCAAAGTCAATGTTAGAAAACTCCCTGCTTTTCATTAGGGGCGTAGCAGTAAAATCAATATTAGCAAACTCTCTACTCTTTGTAAGCTTGATTACTTCAAAATCAATGTTAGGAAACTCTCTGCTTTGGACATAAGGAATGGCGATAAAGTCAATGTTTCGGAATTCTCTACTCTTTACTGTAGGTAGTGGTTGTTGTTTCTGGATATTCTCATTAACCTTTGGTGGCTGTAATGTTTGCTGTTTTTGTTTTTGAATTTTTTCATTAACTTTTGGTGGTGTCACACTTAACGGGAGCTGTGCACTGATATCTAATGCGCTGAAACTAAAACAAAGGCACAAAATACTTAGAATAAATAGCTTTCTGTTCAATCTTCACCTCCTCCTCAGAAAAATTTCAAAAGCATGGAACTATTTTGAAAAAGAAACTTTGAAAAAATCAATGAAAATTTTAGATGATTGTAAACACTTTTTTACAGTTTCTTCAGAATAACCTTTAATATCAGCTTTTTCAAAATTCTTCAGTTCCTTAGAGAAACAAAAATTGTCAAAATATTATACAGAGAAAAGTATAATAAATCATCTGGTAGTTTATTTTTTATCATCTCTATTTATGAGAATGATGAAAGAAGCATTAAACAAAAATGTTTCCGTAGAAAGAATAAGACAAACACTGAAGAAAGGCTTTATTAGAACATTAATTTAATTATCTGTAAATTTCTTAAAGATGAGAGAGGCATTAGTTCCGCCAAAACCAAATGAGTTTGTCATAGCGTATTTAATTTCTTTTTTCTTTGCATTATAAGGAACATAGTCAAGATCACATTCTGGGTCAGGATTATCAAGATTAATGGTAGGAGGCACAATATCTTCATATATACTCAATATTGTAAATATAGCCTCAACACCTCCAGCAGCACCAAGTAGATGTCCTGTCATTGATTTTGTAGAACTTACACAAAGTTTATAGGCATGTTCACCAAATATTGTTTTTATAGCCTGCGTCTCAAGTTCATCTCCTTGTTTTGTAGCTGTTCCATGAGCATTTATGTAATCTATCTCTTCTGGAGATATTCCTGCATCATTCAATGCCATTTTCATGCATCTTGCACCTCCTTCACCTTCAGGAGCAGGAGCTGTAATATGATAAGCATCTGAAGTCATTCCATATCCCACAAGTTCTGCATAAATTTTAGCACCTCTTTTTAAGGCATGTTCAAGCTCCTCAAGAATAAGGATTCCAGAACCTTCTCCCATTACAAATCCGTCTCTATCAGCATCAAAAGGTCTGCTTGCTTTTTCTGGTTCCTCATTTCTTGTTGACAAAGCCCTCATTATTGCAAATCCTGCAACAGCCATTGGTGTAATCACAGCTTCTGCACCACCTGCAATCATTACATCTGCGTCACCATACTGAATCATTCTGAAAGCTTCGCCAATTGAATGGTTTCCTGTAGCACAGGCAGTTGTTACAGCAAGATTAGGACCTTTTATTCCATATCTTATTGATATCTGTCCTGCTGCAAGATTAATGATAACCATAGGAATGAAGAAGGGGCTCACTCTTTTCCAGCCTTTTTCAAGTAATATCTGATGATAATACTCAATTGCTGGGAGTCCACCCATTCCAGAGCCAATAACAATTCCTATCCTTTCTGAGTTTTCAGGAGTGATTTCTAACTCCGAATCTGCAATTGCCATCTCAGTAGCAGCAATTGCAAAATGAATAAATCTGTCCATTTTTTTTACTTCTTTTAGTTCAATATATTTTGTCGGATCAAATCCTTTAACTTCAGCGGCTATTCTTACAGGATAGTCCTTAGCATCAAAATGAGTAATGTAACCAACTCCTGATTTGCCTTGAATAATTGCCTGCCAAGAGGATTGAACATCAAGACCGAGAGGGGAAATCATTCCCAACCCGGTCACAACAACTCTTCTTTTGCTCATAAATAACTATGCCTGATTTATTTTGTTTTTTATATACTCTATAGCGTCTTTTACTTTACCAATCTTTTCCGCATCTTCATCAGGAATCTCAATTCCAAAAGCTTCCTCAAAAGCCATAACAAGCTCAACAGTATCAAGAGAGTCTGCTCCAAGGTCTTCAACAAAAGACGCCTCTGGTGTCACCTGTGATACTTCAACACCAAGCTGCTTTGCTATGATTTCTTTTACTTTTTCCTCTACCATTATTTACCTCCTTTTTTTCTTTTTTACATGTACATTCCGCCATTTACATGAATAACCTGCCCGGTTATATATCCAGATTCTGGCAAAGCCAGAAATGTTATAGCATTTGCAACGTCCTGAGTTGTCCCAAATCTTGATAAAGGAATCATTCTCAACATTTCCTCTTTAACCTTTTCTGGTAGTTGTTCTGTCATAGCTGTTTGGATAAAACCTGGAGCAACTGCGTTAACAGTTATTCCTCTTGAAGCATACTCTTTTGCTAATGTCTTGGTTAGAGCCACCAAGCCTGCCTTTGATGCTGAATAATTAACTTGACCGGGATTTCCGATAAAAGCTACAACAGAAGCAATATTTATAATTCTTCCATATTTATTTTTTGACATAATCTTAATAGCTTCTCTTGAACAAAGAAATGCTCCTTTAAGATTTATATTTAAAACAGCATCCCATTCTTCATCTTTCATTCTTATAAGAAGATTATCCCTTGTTATACCCGCATTGTTTACAAGAATTTCAATTTTAGAAAATTTTTTTACTGCTTCCTCAAATAGCCTTTTTACATCTTCTGAGTTAGAGATGTCAGCTTTAATTCCTAAGGTTTCAACACCATACTGTGATTTAATCTCTTCAGCAACTTTTTCAGCATTACCCCCATTTATATCAACAATTACAATTTGCACACCTTTCTTAGCAAGTTCTTCAGCTGCGGTTCTTCCAATTCCTCTTGAAGAGCCAGTTATTACAGCTGTTTGTCCTTTCATAAAAAACCTCCTTGAATATTATCTGAAAATCAAATTATAAAAAAAATCTATCTAAAAATTCCACCCCATAGTTATAAATAAATTTGGAATTTAAAAGGATAGGAACTTAAATATTATGATATAATATTTTTTTATGTATTACATTGGAATAGACATAGGTGGCACTTATATTAAAATCGGTATAATTTCAACAGACTGGGAAACCATCAAAATATGCAAATTCCCAACAGGCAACAATCCTATGGAAAAAATTATTGAAGAAATAGACAGCATTTGTAATGAATTTAAAATTAAAGGAATAGGAGTCGGCATTGCTGGTTTAGTGGATAAGGAAGGTAACGTAATTAAAGCCGCTAACATACCTTTTTTAAATAAATTCCCTTTAAAAAAGGAATTAGAAAATAGATATAACATGAATGTAAAAATAGAAAATGATGCAACTGCTGCAGCAGTTGCGGAAGCCTTATTTGGACAAGGTAAGGGCTCATTTAGTTTTATTCTTCTTACTCTTGGAACAGGAATCGGTGGTGGGTTCTGGTTTGATGGGGAAATAGCCCAGTTTCCATTGGAGGTTGGACACATGAGCATTAATTATCAGGGAAAATTCTGTAATTGTGGTAACACAGGATGCCTTGAAGTATATGCTTCAGCTCGGGCTATAAAAGATAATCTTATAGAACGAGTTGAAAATGGTGAGGAAAGTTATATTAAAAAACTTTATGAAGGCAATATATATAGAGCAACTTCAGAAGATATATATAAAGCAGCAATGGAAGGCGATCATTTGTGTAGAAGTGTTCTTAAGGAAGCAGGTAAGGCTCTTGGTGCAGGAATAGCAAATTTAATAAATATTTTCGGACCTGAAAAAATTATTTTAACGGGTGGACTTTCTAAAGCAATAAATATCTATCTTGAAACAGCCATTCAGGAAGCCAAAAAAAGAGCAATGATAGGAATTGCGGAATCAGTCAGTATAACTCAATCTTCTCTGGTAGATAAAGGTGGAGTTCTGGGTGCTGTCGCAATTTTAATAAATGAAAATCTGAAGCAGTTTCCTGATAGAAAATTAAAAGAGCCAAAAAACTAAGTTTCTATGAAAAAAATAAGAAATTTCTCAATAATTGCTCATATAGATCATGGAAAATCTACCCTTGCAGACAGGCTCCTTGAGTTTACAGGTGCTGTTAATCTCGGTGGCAAGATGGGACAGATTCTTGATTCAATGGATCTTGAAAGGGAAAGGGGCATTACAATCAAAGCTCATGCAGTGAGACTTAACTATAAAAGTGAGGATGGACAAACATATATCCTGAATCTTATTGATACTCCTGGGCATGTAGATTTTTCCTATGAAGTATCTCGTTCTTTGGCATGCTGTGAAGGAAGCCTTCTTGTAGTTGATGCAACGCAGGGAGTAGAGGCTCAAACTGTTGCAAATGCTTATCTTGCAATTGAACATAATCATGAAATAATTCCAGTGATAAACAAAATAGACCTTCCCCAAGCTGATCCTGACAAGGTAAAAAAGCAAATAGAAGATATTTTAGGTATTAGTTCTTCTGAAGCAATCTTGGCTTCTGCAAAAGAAGGAACAGGGACCAAAGAAATTCTTGAAGCAGTTGTAAAAAGAATCCCTCCACCAAAGGGTGATCTTCAATCACCACTCCGTGCAATGATATTTGACTCCTGGTTTGATAACTACTTAGGTGTTATTGTTCTTGTCAGGGTTTTTGATGGAATAATAAAACCAGGAATGAGAATAAAACTATTTGCAACAGGGAAAGAATATGAAGTTCAGAGACTTGGCATTCTCACTCCTTTTCCTAAGGATATAGAAAAACTTGAAGCAGGTGAAGTAGGATTTATTATAGCTGGAATTAAAAACATTGCTGACACAAAAATAGGAGATACAATTACCCTTGCAGAAAATCCTGCAAAAACCCCCCTTGCAGGTTTCAGAGAAGTTAAACCAATGGTATTTTGCGGACTTTATCCAACTGAAACTCATCAATATGAAGAGTTAAAAACTGCTCTTGAAAAACTCAGATTAAATGATTCTTCTTTTTTCTTTGAACCCGAAACATCAGCAGCACTTGGATTTGGATTTAGATGCGGTTTTTTGGGCTTACTACATATGGAAATCATAAAAGAACGCCTTGAAAGAGAGTTTAATCTTTCTCTTATAAGTACAGCACCCACTGTAAGATATAAAATTGTTGATAAAAAGGGAGAATATCTTATTGACAATCCAAGTAAAATGCCTAAAATATATGAAAAAATTGAAGAGCCTTTTATGAAAGTCTCCATAATCGTACCAGAACAATTTGTAGGAGAGATTTTAAAACTCTGTCAAGAAAAAAGAGGAATTCAAAAAGAATTTTCCTATATAACAAAGGACAGAATTCTTCTTATTTATGAAATGCCACTGAATGAAATTTTATGGGATTTTTATGATAAGCTTAAATCTCTTTCCAAAGGTTATGCATCAATGGATTATGAATTTATTGGATATAGACCTTCCGAACTTGTAAGGCTTGATATTCTTATTAATGGAGAACAAGTAGATGCCTTATCAATTATTGTCCATAAAGATAAGGCTTATTATAAAGGTCGTGCAATAGCCCAAAAACTGAGAACTGTAATTCCAAGACAGCTTTTTGAAGTTGTAATTCAGGCTGCAATTGGTGGCAAAATTATAGCAAGAGAGAGCATAGCACCGCTTAAGAAAAATGTTCTTGCAAAATGTTATGGAGGTGACGTGACAAGAAAGAAAAAACTTCTTGAAAAACAGAAGGAAGGGAAAAAAAGAATGAAACAAATTGGACGAGTTGAAATACCACAAGAAGCATTTCTTTCAGTTCTAAAAGTTGAATAAGGAGAAAAAAATGACAGGTAAAAAAATTCTTGAATATGTAAAAAGTATCGGAATTGCCATATTAATTGCTTTATTTATAAGAGCGTACATTGTTCAAGCCTTTAAAATACCTTCTGGGTCAATGATTCCAACGCTGTTGATAGGGGATCATCTTCTTGTAAATAAATTCATATATGGAGTCAATCCGCCGCTATCAGATGAAAAAATTTTAGTTTTTGAAACTCCTAAGAGAGGAGATATAATAGTGTTCAAGTATCCTGAAGACCCGAGTAGAGATTTTATAAAAAGAGTAATAGGAGTTGAAGGAGACACTGTGGAGATAAAAAATAAAAAAGTCTTCGTTAATGGAATTGAACTTAAAGAGCCCTATGCAAGACATACGGATTCATATATTCATCCAAGAGAGCTTGATCCGAGGGATAATTTTGGACCAATTAAGGTCCCTCCTCATAAACTTTTTGTAATGGGAGACAACAGGGATCAGAGCTATGATAGCCGTTTTTGGGGTTTTGTTGATTTAAAAGATGTAAAAGGCAAAGCATTTATTATATACTGGTCATGGGACAATGATAATCATAAACCAAGACTTCAAAGGATTGGTAAACTTATAAAGTAATGTTTACTGGAATTATTGTTGAACTTGGAAAAATTCATGAAGTTCAAAAACTTGCTCAGGGAGCAAGGCTGAAGGTATTTTCAAAAAAACTGATAGATAATTCAAATATAGGTGACAGCATATCTGTAAACGGAGTCTGCCTTACAATTTGTGAGATGGATAAATCAAAAAATATAATTTCTTTTGATGTATCCCATGAAACACTACAAAAAACCACACTTGGAGAACTTAAAAAAGACGAATATGTTAATTTAGAGCCTGCACTAACTCTTAATACAAGACTTGGAGGACATCTTGTAAGCGGACATGTTGAGGGAATTGGTAAAATAAGAAAAATTGAAAAAATAGGTAATGATTTAAAAATAGAGATTGAAGCTCCAGAAGAAATTCTTAGATATTGCATTAAAAAAGGTTCAATTACTGTAGATGGCATAAGTCTTACAATTGTGGATATTTTATCAGACTCATTTACAGTTGTAGTTATACCTCATACTGCTAATATGACAACAATAGGACTTAAAAAAGTTGGAGACAAAGTTAACCTTGAATCTGATATAATTGCTAAATATGTAGAAAAATTTGTAAATCAGTCAGTTAATGTTAAAGAAGAGCGACTTCTTGGGAAACTAAGGGACTATGGATATATTTAAGGAGCAAAGATGAAATTTATAGTTCTCGCAGGAGGCTCTGGAACAAGGCTATGGCCTATGTCAAGGAAAAACTTTCCAAAACAGTTTCTAAAGTTTTCAATTTCAAAACATGATGAACATGAAAGTTTCTTTCAGAAGACTATAAAAAGAATATGTTGCTATCCAGATGCAGATATTTTCATTGTAACAAATGAGAAACATAAGTTTTATGTTATTAATCAATTAGAAGAGTTAGCAAATAAACTAACAAATAAGCCAAAAATTGAGATTGTAATTGAACCTGTGTCAAAAAATACAGCACCTGCAATTGCTCTTGCAATAAGATATGCAATAGAAAAAGGAATCTCTCAAGATGAGATATTCTTTGTTTGTCCCTCGGACCACTTAATTAAACCAGATGAAAAATTTATTGAATTCATTAAAGCTTCGGAAGAATGTGCTAAAAAAGAAACTATTGTAACATTCGGCATAAAACCAACTCGTCCTGAAACAGGCTATGGATACATAAAAGTAAAAAGTCAGCCTGCAGAATTCGGAAATTTCTATAAGGTTGAAAAATTTGTGGAAAAACCCGATTTTGATAATGCAAAAAGATATATTAAAGAAGGAAACTACTACTGGAATTCAGGAATGTTTACATTTAAAGTTAATACAATAATTGAGGATTTTAAGAAGTATACACCCCAATTGGGAGAATTATTTGAAAAATCATATGATGAAGCTTTGAAAGAGTTTCAAAATCTGTCAGACATCTCTATTGATTATGCAATTATGGAAAAAACTGAAAAAGGAATGCTCCTTCCACTTGATATATTCTGGTCTGATATAGGTTCATGGGAAAGTTTATATGATGTTTTAGATAAAGACCCAACTGGTAATGCAATAGTAGGTGATTGCGTAAATATAGAGACAAATGGAAGCCTTATTATAGGTAACAAAAGATTTATTACTACCTTAGGTATTCAGGATATGGTAGTTGTTGAAACAGAAGATGCTTTGCTAATTGCAAAAAAAGGAGAATGCCAGAAAGTCAAAGATATCGTAAAAATTCTTTCTGAAAAAGCGCTTCCACAGGTTGAAGAGCATGTAACAGTTTACAGGCCGTGGGGAAGCTATACTCTACTTGAGAAAGGGTTAAGATATAAAATAAAGAGAATATCAGTAAAACCAGGAGAAACACTATCTCTTCAAATGCATCATCATCGTTCTGAACACTGGGTTGTTGTAAAGGGAACTGCAAAAGTAAAAATTGGAGACAGAGAACAGTTTGTTCATGAAAATGAATCAGTATATGTTCCCAAAAGCACGCTTCATAGGCTTGAAAACCCAGGGAAAATTCCTCTTGAAATAATTGAAGTTCAGGTAGGAGAGTATGTGGAAGAAGATGATATAAAAAGAGTTGAGGATGTTTATGGAAGACAGGATATTTAGAGAATATGACATAAGAGGCATTTATGGAGAAGACCTTACAGAGGAAATTTCTTATCTAATTGGAAAAGCCTTTGTTTCACTGGTATTCAAAGAACTAAAAAGAATGCCCCGAAAAATCTCAGTTGGAATGGATGCAAGATTTTCGTCTGAAACTCTCAAAAAAGAATTACTCAAAGGAATTACAGAATGCGGCGTAGATGTTATTGATATAGGGTTATGTCCTACTCCACTTCAGTATTTTTCGCTTTTTACACTTCCTGTGGATGCAGGAATAATGATAACTGGAAGCCACAACCCACCTGAATTTAACGGATTTAAACTCAGTATAGGCAAAGAGACCATTTATGGTGAAAAAATCAGAAGATTAAAAAAAATTATAGAAAAAAAGGATTTTATTAATTTTAATAAAACAGGAAAAATTGAAAAATACAACATAACAGATGATTATATTAATTACATGTTAAGCGGTTTTACTTCTTTTGAGGGGATAAAAGTTGTTGTTGACTCAGGAAATGGCACAGCTGGATTGGTTGCTCCTGTGATTCTAAAAAAACTTGGCGCTGAAGTATATGAACTCTATAGTGAGCCTGATGGCAGATTTCCAAATCATCATCCTGATCCTGTGGTTCTTGAAAACATGGAAGATTTAATACAAACTGTTATAAATAAAAAAGCCCATCTTGGTATAGGATTTGATGGTGATGCAGACCGTATAGGAGTTATTGATGAATCAGGTGATGTTGTATGGGGAGATAGGTTAATGATTATATTTGCCAAAGATATTTTAGAAGAAAATAAAGGAGCAAAAATAATTGGCGAAGTAAAATGCTCAAAAGTAATGTATGAAGAAATTGCTAAAGCAGGTGGCATTCCAGTTATGTGGAAAACAGGACATTCTCTTATAAAGAAAAAAATGAAGGAAGAAGGAGCACTCCTTGCAGGCGAGATGAGCGGGCATATATTTTTCAGTGATAAGTATTTTGGATTTGATGACGCAATATATGCATCATTAAGATTAGTAGAAATAGTAAAAAAAGCTGGTAAACCATATGGCATAAAAAAACTTCTATGTGGAGTAAAAACAATGCAAAGCACTCCAGAAATAAGAATTGATTGTATAGATGAAAAAAAGTTTATGATTGTAGAAAAAATTAAGGATTATTTCCAGAAATTTGAATGTAATTTTATAGATGGAGTAAGAATAAATTTCAAAAAAGGCTGGGCATTAATAAGAGCGTCTAATACTCAGCCTGCCTTAGTTTTAAGATTTGAAGCTGAAACAGAAGATGACCTTGAAGAGATTAAATCTATTGTTCATCAGAAGCTTTTTGAAGTGTTTCAATTTTTTAAAATATTATGATATACTTAAAAACTTTTTGACAAAGAGGTTTTCATGAAAAGACCAGCAGTGCTTATATTTTTTTTCATTTTTTTATTTTCATTGCAATCTTTTGCACAGGAACTTCCTGTAGTTACAGCCATTGATATAAAAGGACTTAAAAGAATTGAAGAAGCTGCGGTAAAAAATAAGATTTCTCTTAAACTTGGAGAGGTTATTTCTCAAGAAAAAATCTCTGAAGATATAAAATCAATTTATAAAATGGGCTATTTTGAAGATGTTAAAGTTGATATTGAACCCTTTGAGGGCGGAGTAAAAGTAATATATTCTGTTAAAGAAAAACCAACAATTATAAAGGTAAGCTTTGAAGGAAATAAAGAGTACGATGAAGATAAATTGAAAGAGGTTGTTACAATTACCGCAGGTGCTATAGCAGATGTAACTCTTATAAATGACAATGCTCTCAGACTTAAAGCATTTTATGAATCTGAGGGTTATTATTTCGCAAAGATTGTTCCTGTATTAAAGAAAAAAACAGAGGAAGAAGTTGAGCTTACATATGTAATAGATGAAGGTAACAAAGTCAAAATAAAAGAGATAAAGTTTGAAGGAAATAAAGCAATCTCGTCAAGAAAAATTAAAAAAGTAATGGCAACATCTGAAAGAAAGTTTTATTCATTTATTACAGGAAGTGGCTTTTATAAAAAGTACGAAATGTTACAGGATCTTGAAAAAATAAAGGACCTATACTACGACAATGGATACCTTAAAGTCTCAGTTGGAGAACCTAAGATAGAGTTTTCCCAAGATAAAAAATGGATGACAATAATGATTCCGATTTCTGAAGGACCTCAATTTAAAATCTCTTCAGTAAATATCACAGGATACAGAGACAATAAAGAAGGAACAGAGCTTAAGGAACTCATAAAGCTAAAAGCAGGAGAAATATTCAGTAAAGCAAAAATGCGTAAAGATGTTGAAGCAATAACTTCGTTTTATTCAGACAAGGGATATGCTCTTGTAAGTGTTTCTCCTGATGTTATTCCAAATGAAGAAAAATTAACAGTTGATGTGACATATAATGTTAAGCCAGGTGATAAGTTTACTATTGGAAGAGTAAATATTTCAGGAAACGTTAAAACAATTGACAAAGTAATAAGAAGAGAAGTCAGAGTTGATGAAGGTGATGAGTATTCTGCATCAAAAATACAAAAAAGCAAAAAAAGACTTGAAGACCTTCAGTACTTTGAGACAGTTGATATAAATCAGAAACCTGATCCTGATAAAAAAACTGTTGACCTTGATGTGAATGTAAAAGAAAAAGCAACAGGATTTTTGACAATAGGTGGTGGATATAGCTCAATTGATAACCTTATAGGTATGGTTGATGTAACCCAAAACAATCTTTTTGGTAAGGGTTACTCTTTAACTCTTAGAGGAGAGCTTGGAGGAAGAAGTTCTTACTATACTCTTGCTTTTAGAGACCCATGGTTTTTGGATAAACCTCTTCTTTTCGGAATAAATCTTTATAGGCAGAAAAGAGAGTATGTTAACTATACAAGAGATGCAACAGGGCTTTCTCTCACATTTGGCAAAAGATATGGAGAGGACTGGTCTGCTTCAATCACCTATGATATTGAAAAATCAAATGTTACAGATGTTGATGAAGATGCTGATGCAGTAATAAAAGATATGCAGGGTAATCTTCTTACAAGTGCTGTCACGTTTCAGATTATAAATGATACCCGAGATAGTTATATTGACCCAAGCAAAGGAAGAAGGTATTCTTTGAGCTTAACTACTGCAGGACTGGGAGGAGACACGGGTTTCTGGAAAAGCTTGCTTGACCTTGGCTGGTATATACCAATATTTGAGGAATCAACCTTACATTTAAGAGGAAGACTCGGAATGTCTGATACTCTTTTTGGCAAGAAATATCCGCTCTATGAAAGGTTTTATATTGGTGGTCTTGATACAATAAGAGGTGTGGGATATGGAGAGGCTGGACCAAAAGACAGCAAAAATGAACCAATTGGAGCAAAAAGAGCAATGATATTCAATATTGAATATCTTTTTCCTATAGTGGCTGAAATGAAGCTTAAAGGACTTATATTTGTTGATATGGGTAAGGGATATAATGAGGCAGAAAAATTTGGTTCTGATATAAAATATACATCTGGATTCGGTTTTAGATGGTTTTCACCGCTTGGACCTGTCAAAATAGACTATGGAATAAATCTCAATAAAAAGGAAGGAGAGTCCAAATCCAAGATTGAATTTGGATTTGGTTCATTTTTCTAAATTAGGAGGAGGAAATGAAAAGAATTCTATTTGTAGTATTTATTATGGTTTTTACACTATCCTTTGTTTCACTTGCCCATGCAGACTTAAAAATTGGAGTAGTTGATCTTTACAGAGTTCTGAATGAATCAGAAGAAGGAAAGAAATCTGTAAATGAACTGCAGAGTATGCTTGAGTCAAGGCAAAAAACTCTTGAAGAAAAACAGAAAAAAATTCAGAGTTTAAAAGAAGAACTTGAAAAAAAACGCTCTGTTTTAAGTGAGGATGCAAGAAAAGCAAAGGAAGAAGAGATTGAACGTTTAGGAAGAGATTTTCAAAGAACTGCAGCAGATTATCAAGTAGAACTTCAGAAAAAACAAAATGAAATTACTCAAAGCATGCTTAAAGAAATAAGACAATTAATAAATGATTTTGCTCAGAAAGAAGGTTATAATCTAATATTTGAGAAAGCTGAGCAGATTATTCTTTTTGCAACTCCTGAAGTAGATATTACAGATAAAATCATTTCACTTTTTAATCAAAAAACTTCGCAACAAAAAGGAAAGAAATGAAGCTTTCTGAAATAGCACATTTTTTTAATGCAAAAATTGAGGGAGATTCTGAAATTGAAATATCAGGGATAAAAGGCTTTGAAGATGCCCAAGAAGGCGATATTACATATATAGCAAGTTCAAAATATGCTGAGCTTGCCAAAAATAGTAAAGCTTCTGCATTTATTGTAAAAGAAAAAATTCCAAATCTGAACAAACCTCAGCTTATTACTGAAAATCCTCAATTTGTTTTTGCAAAACTTCTTGAAATGTTTTATGTAAAACCACAGCCATGTAAAGGAATAAGCGAAAAATCAATTGTCGCTTCTACTGCTCAGATAGGTAAAAATGTAACAGTCTATCCTTTTGTTTATATTGATGAGAATGTAACAATAGGAGACAATACTATAATTTACCCTTTCACATTTATTGGCAAAGAAACATTAATAGGTTCTGACTGTGTGATTTATCCCAATGTAACAGTAAGAGAAAGAGTTAAAATCGGCAATAGAGTAATAATTCATGCAGGAACTCAGATTGGTTCTGACGGTTTTGGATACATTTTTCACGAAGGTAGGCATCATAAGATTCCACAGGTAGGTGGTGTAATTATTGAGGATGATGTTGAAATAGGAGCTTGTGTAACTATAGATAGGGCTACAACTGGAAATACTTTTATTGGAAAAGGAACAAAGATTGATAATCTTGTTCAGATTGCTCATAATGTAAAAATTGGTCAAAATGTGATAATCGTAGCTCAGGTTGGAATTGCAGGAAGTTCTCAAGTAGGAGATGGATGTATACTTGCAGGACAGGTTGGTATTTCGGATCATGTAGAAATTGAAGCAGGAACAATAATCACAGCTCAATCAGGAGTTATGCCTGGAAAAGTTCAAAAAGGTGTATTTTCTGGCTCACCTATCATGCCTCATAGGGAATGGCTTAGAACAAATGCAATTTTTCAGAAACTTCCAGAACTTTATAAAAAGATAAGAGAACTTGAAGAAAGAATTAAACAACTTGAAAAACAAAAAACTATTGAATAAATTGATAGGAGGTGTCAATGATTGATATCAAAGAAATAATGGATATTCTTCCTCATAGATATCCATTCCTCTTAGTAGACAGAGTTTTAGAACTTATCCCCAATGAAAAAGCAGTAGGAGTAAAAAATGTTACGATGAATGAACCGTTTTTTCAAGGACACTTTCCAGGAAATCCTGTTATGCCTGGAGTATTAATAGTAGAGGCAATGGCTCAGGTAGCAGGTGTTCTTGCATTTAAATCAGGTATGGAAGGGACAGGGGTTCTCTTTTTAAGCATTGAAAAAGTTAAATTTCGTAAACCAATTATACCAGGCGACCGAATCATTTTTGAAGTGAGTGTGATTCACAGAAGAGGAGGAGTCTGGAAGTTTGCAGGTATTGCAAAGATTGATGAAAAAGTGGCAACAGAGGCAGAATTCACAGCAATGGTTACAAAGTGAGGTAAAAAGTTAATGAATGAGATACATAAAACTGCAATTATTAGCCCAAAAGCAGAAATAGATAAAGAAGTAGTTATAGGACCTTACTGCATAATTGGAGACAATGTTAAGATAGGCAGAGGCACACGCCTTATAAATCATGTGCAGATTGAAGGTATAACAGAAATAGGGCAGAACTGCACTATATTCCCATTTACAACAATTGGATTTCCCCCACAAGATATTAAATATAAAGGAGAACCAACAGGAGTTAAAATTGGTAATAACAACACAATCAGAGAATATGTAACAATTCATAGAGCATCAGTTGCAGGAGATGGCTGGACAGTAATTGGAGATAGTAACTTTATAATGGCTTATGTGCATATTGCACATGACTGTAAAATAGGAAACTCTGTGATTATGGCAAATCTTGCAACTCTGGCAGGTCATGTTCAGGTTGAAGATTTTGCATTTATTGGTGGATTAGTAGCTATCCATCAGTTTACAAGAATAGGTGCTTATGCTATGATAGGAGGTTTTAGTGGAGTTGGACAGGATGTGCCTCCATTTACCATGGCTTCTGGACCAAGAGCCAAGCTTTATGGATTAAACTCTGTAGGACTTAAAAGAAGAGGATTTAGTGATGAAACTATTAATATATTAAAAAAAGCTTATAAAATTTTATTCAGAGATAAACTTCAGTTAAAAGAAGCAATTGATAAAGTCAAAAAAGAACTTCCTCAGATTCCTGAAATTATACACCTATTAGAATTCATAGAAGCAAATAAAAGAGGAATATGCAGATAGGAGTAATTGCAGGAGGAGGTTGTCTCCCTCTTATAGTTACAAATGAACTCAAAAAAAGAGGTTATAAAGTCATAACTGTTGCATTAGAAGGACTTGCCGATGATGCACTATCAAATCATAGCGATGTATTTGAATCAATAAATATTGGCAAAGCAGGACAGATTATAGATTTTTTAAAAAATAATAATGTTAAAGAGGTGATTTTAACAGGCAAGGTACCTAAAAAACTTATTTTTGAAAGAAAAACAATCAAGCCTGACATGAGAGCATTAAAGATGCTTTTTTCAGCTAAAATTAGAGGAGACAATGAACTTCTTAAACTTGTTGAAAAAGAATTATTAACAGAGGGAATAAAAATAGCAGAAATATCTGAATTTTGTCCTGAACTTATAACTCCTGAAGGAGTTCTTACAAGAAAAAAACCTACAAAAGAGGAATGGAAAGATATTGAATATGGTTTTAAAATTGCAAAAAAAATCGGAGAACTTGATATAGGACAGACAGTGGTGGTAAAAGAAAGGTCAGTAATTGCTGTGGAAGCAATAGAAGGAACAGATGAAACAATTTTAAGAGCTGGAAGATTTGTAAAAAACTCCATTGTAGTAAAAGTCAGCAAACCTCAGCAGGATTTAAGGCTTGACCCTCCTGCTGCTGGAGTAGATACAATAGTAATTATGGGAAAAGCCAATGCTAAAATTTTAGCACTTGAAGCAGGCAAAACTTTTTTAATAGAACGAGATAAGCTTATTGAAAAAGCTAATGAAATTAATATAATTGTAGTAGGTGTCAAACAACCTTGAACTTTTTTACGTGCATAAATGATGGTTTAAAAACAGTTCATAAAAACTATCAGTTATTATTTATACATTTTTCATTTTTATTCATTAGTTTTTTTGGACTATTTTTTATCCTGAGCATTCCACTTGGAATCCTTTTTGTAATATTTGGAATTGACCTGACAGATATACTAAAAGGCAGTTTTATTGAAATATTATTGTCTTCTATAAATATCATGAAAAAGTTTTTAATATTTGCTATTATTTTCATTATCAGTCTTGTTATTTATGTTATTCTCATCGTCAGTCTTTGGATATATATCTTTTCAGGCACAATAGGTGTAATGTGTCAATATTTACAGGAAGGAAAGGTTTTTAATTTAAAGAGTTTCCATAAATATGGCAAAAGATTCTTCTGGAAAACTGGTTTTTTTGCACTGTTTTCAGTTCTTATTTTCATTTGCTTAACGTTTATTTTTGGATTTATAAGTGAAATAAGCTCTAAAATAGTAAATTTTTTGAACCACTATAGCCATACCTTATCAGTATTTTTCAATGTATTTATTTATTTAAGCATACTTCTTACAGGTATTATCGCATTTATTCTATGGATAACATATACACTATTTGGATTTTTCGGAATTTTTATAAAAAATTTAACTGTAGGAGAAACAATAAGAGAAACCAGAAAATTAATAATTTTGTATCCTCAATCTATTGGAAGAGCAGCACTGTTATTTGTAATATATATCTTAACAGGTGGGTTAATTCTCTCATTTGGTTCTCTGCTGGCAATAATTCCTCATATAGGAACTATACTGGTAGCAGCCTATCAATTTATTACTCAATTTGCCCATGTTTATATCAGTATGGTTGTATTTGCTGCATTTCTATCCTACTACATAAGACTTGATGCTTCTGTTGCAAGGACTGAGCCAGAACAAACTCTTCCTCTTGAAGAGGCTCAACAACAATCTCAAAACCCTCCTCCTTCAGAGCTTTCTTAATCTGTTCCTGAAAAATTTCAATATCAAAATCCTTAAATAATTCTTTTATACCAAAAACTCTATCAGCTTCATCAGGGTTACATAAAAAAACTCTTCTTAATAAATCTCTATCTACTGTCACAGGAATTGTCCCCTGCTGTAAAAAACCATCAACCCATCTTTTCTGGGCAGAGCCGATAATTTTTATATTTTGAAAAGAAATTTCTCCAAATGATGAGCGAGCAAAACAGAGAGAACTTTTGTTATAGCTTTTCTTTTCTTTTCTTATTTCAGCAGAGATTCCTACTAAACTAAATGCCTTTAAAAATATACGACTTATAATTTCATAAGTTTTAAAAAGATTACCACGAAACTTTCCTTCTTTTTTACAACAAAAACTGTATGTGAAGTCATCATAGTGCAGAATACCTTTGCCTCCTGTTGGTCTTCTTACAATTGGAATTTCATGATTAAGGCAAAAATCCTGATTGATTTCTTCAATTTTCTGAAACTCTCCGATAGTTATCGCTTTTTTATTCCATCCATATAGCCTGAAAGTTGGTAAAACTCTACTCTGTCGCACAAAAAAACTAATAGATTCGTCAATTGCCATATTTAAATATGGATCAAACTTCTGGAACTCAATAAAACGAATGAGCATGATTATGTTGAATTTTATATACTACCGCTCTTCTTCAAGAATAATTTTATGATTTAGCAGTGACATTTCTTTAATTTTACCTTTAAAAACCTTCTGTTCTCCAAATATGTTTCTAAGATATATTTGGTTTCCTTCAGGTTTTAATATATCCACAGATTCTAAATAAATCTCCTCCTCACCATTTTTAATTACATATGCATTTGCTTCACACATTGAATTCCTCCTTTATATGAAGGATTAATTTTTCCACAAGATGTGGAAGAGGCTCTTTAATAAAACCTATAATATCAATCCCTTCCTGATTAATTGGTAACAGAATTTTTCTTGCTGGACTGCTTCCTATTGCCTCAGCCATTTTTGAAGTCAACTCTCCCATCATTCCATTTGACACAAGAATACTTAATGGCCCCAGTATGAGATCAACTTTCTTAACATTCCAGATAATTGCATTTTCTCCAGAAGCTCCTTTATTTGCCTTACATTTCATCATATTTGCTGTGGCTGCAGCATTTGTTCCAAGTGCCAGAATTTCTATTTTATCTCCAAATGCTTCTCTGAGAGATTTAATAATGTAACTACCAATTCCTCCACCCTGTCCATCAATTACTGCAATTTTAAGCATATTGTAAATACTACAAACTTTGATAAATAAATGTCAAACTGTAAGTGTTGCAAAAATTTGGGGATTGCTTTCATAATTAAAAATTAATCTTAACAGGAGGGCAGAATGAGAAGAATTTTACTTTCAGAAAAAGATTTACCAATGCAATGGTATAATATACAGGCTGATATGCCTAAGTTACCGCCACCACCCCTTAATCCTCAAACTAAAAAGCCTATATCTGCAGATGATTTAAAAGTAATATTTCCCATATCTCTTATTGAACAAGAAATAAGCACTCAAAGATGGATAAACATTCCTGAAGAAGTTTTAAATATTTACGCAAGCTTTAGACCAACACCTCTTTACAGAGCTATTGGACTTGAAAAAGCTCTTCAGACTCCTGCAAAGATTTATTTCAAACATGAAGGACTTGGTCCTGCAGGAAGCCATAAAACAAATACCTCTATACCTCAGGCTTATTACAACAAGATTGAAGGAATAAAAAGAATTGCTACAGAAACAGGTGCAGGACAATGGGGTTCAGCACTTTCCTTGGCAGGAGCATTGATGGGGATAGAGATAACAGTTTATATGGTAAGAGTTAGTTATGACCAGAAGCCTTACAGAAGAATAATGATGGAAACATGGGGAGGAAAGGTTTATCCATCTCCTTCTGATAAAACTGAATCAGGCAGAAGAATTCTCAGAGAAAATCCAGACCACCCTGGAACACTTGGTATAGCAATATCTGAGGCGGTTGAAGATGCAGCAACCCATAAAGATACAAATTACGCACTTGGTTCGGTGCTAAATCATGTTTTACTTCATCAGACAATTATTGGGCTTGAATGCAAAAAACAACTTGAAAT
Source organism: Thermodesulfovibrio sp. Kuro-1 (assembly GCF_006538445.1). Classification (NCBI taxonomy): domain Bacteria; kingdom Pseudomonadati; phylum Nitrospirota; class Thermodesulfovibrionia; order Thermodesulfovibrionales; family Thermodesulfovibrionaceae; genus Thermodesulfovibrio; species Thermodesulfovibrio sp. Kuro-1. The sequence continues at coordinate 327,185 of NZ_BJKS01000002.1, forward strand.
TGCAGGAGATTATCCTGATATTGTAATCGGTTGCTGTGGAGGAGGAAGCAATCTTGGCGGAGTCAGTTTCCCATTTCTTTATGATAAAATTCATGGAAAGGAAGTAAGAGTTATAGCAGTTGAACCCTCAAGCTGTCCAACACTTACAAAGGGAGAGTTCAGATATGACTATGGTGACACAGCTGGACTTACGCCTTTTCTTATGATGTATACACTTGGGCATGACTTTGTACCTCCGGGAATTCATGCAGGAGGATTGAGATATCATGGAGACTCACCTCTTGTGAGTCAACTCTGCCATGATGGATTAATTGAAGCAGTAGCAGTAGGACAAACTGCTGTTTTTGAATCTGCTATACTTTTTGCAAGAAGCGAAGGAATAATTCCTGCACCTGAAAGTGCTCATGCCATAAAAGTTGCAATAGATGAAGCTCTGAAAGCAAAAGAAGAGGGCAAAAGAAAAGTAATACTCTTTAATTTAAGTGGCATAGGCTTTCTTGACCTGCCCTCTTATGAAGCATATTTATCTGGTAAGCTTACTGATTTTGAATATCCTGATGAAAAAATAAAAGAATCTCTATCTCAATTGCCAGAGATTAAGTTGTAGTTTGTTCCTTTTTCCACAAGCTTTTAAGCACAATCGGAGCAAGTAAAGTTGTAAGAGCAACTACAAAAATAATAACAGCATAAAGGGTATGATCATAAATGCCGCTTAATCTTCCAAATTCTGCGAAGATGAGTCCCACTTCACCTCTTGGAAGCATGGAAAAACCTACACTTAATTTTTCTTTCATCGTTCCTTTTACAAATAATCCCGCAACTAACTTTGTTACAAGGGCAATTATGAACAAAACAGCACTTAACCACCAGAAATATCCTGAAGTGAAATCTATTGCCTTTAGATTAAGTTGTAGTCCCACGTAGACAAAAAATATAGGAGTAAAAAGCCAGATAAGTGGCTTCAAAGACTCTTCAATCTTATGAATTATTGCTTTATCTGCTTGAAAGGCTGCTGCAAAGGGAATGGTAAATCTTCTTGAAAAGGCAATTCCTGCAGTGAAAGCACCAAGTATCTCAGGCGAGCCTATCTCATGGGCAGCAAAAGCAAAAATCAGAATTATTGCCACAACCACAGGTGGAACAAAATCAAGAGTATTAAGTCTTTTTGCAAGACTGCTTACAAAATAGGCAAAAATCTTGCCGATAATTGGTGCAAAGAGAAAGAATGTTCCGATATAAAACACCAAAAGAATGGTTGCATTTACATTTATTTCCTGAGTTTTTGAAAATTCATATAATGCAGCAAGCACCACAACTCCAAATATATCATCAAGCACTGCTGCACCAAGCACAACTTGAGCAAAACGTTCTTTCATCTTGTCCAGATCTTCAAGAACCCTTACAGTAATGCCAATGCTTGTGGCAGTGAGAGTTCCACCAATAAACAAAGAAGTGATAGTGGGAAAATTAAAAACATAGTAAGATACAAGAAAACCAATAACCATAGGAGCAAGTGCCCCTGTTATCGCCACAGTAGCGGCAGAGAAACCCACTTCTTTTAGTTGTTTAAGGTCTGCTTCAAGTCCTATATGAAAAAGAAGAAGTATTATCCCAAGTTCAGCAAGAAGCTTCATTACGTCACTTAGAGGAATAATACCTAAAACACTCTGCCCAAGCATGATTCCTACAAATATTTCACCAATTACTGAAGGAATTCCAAATTTAGCAAAAATGTCTCCTGTTAGCCTTGCAAAAAAGAGCAAGATGGCAAGATAAAGGAAAATAAGATGAATTTCCATGATTAAATATCTTTTTTATTTTTCATTGAATCCATTTCCTTAGAATCTTCACTTGAAAGTGCTTCCGCTTTTTGTTCTATCTCAGAATAATCCCCAAAATCTCTACGTGGTAGTTTTGTTTTATATTCTATTATAACCCAAACAGACTCAAATCAAAATTTCTCAGTAGTGTCAAATATTATATCCAGTGCCTTTAAAAAACGTATAGCAAAATGTTCCATCTGCTTGGGTTGTTCTATATAAATCTTGAACTCCTTTATCAAAAGAATCTTCATCAATAATTAAGCTATTTATAGCTTTTTCTCTGATTCCTTCAATCATAGCTATAAAAGTGTTTTTTATGAAGCCTTCAACAAATTTTGGTTTACTTGAATCAACATAAACCATTCTTGGAGACACTTTACAATTTTTGTAACCAGATTCTGTCAAAAGAGGATAAAGTTGTCTCCCAATTAAAGCATTACCTCCAATGTTTAGTTGTAATGTTATCTGAGCATTTATTGCTAACTGCGCGTAATGACTATAAGGATAAAAATAGGCAGAACCATGATCTCCTTCAATTATAGTAATGCTTCCGCCCTTTTTTAATACTCTTTTTAATGACTTTAAAGCCTCAATGGGAGTTGCAAGATGTTCTAAAACAAAACAAATAAAAATGTGATCAAAATACTCATCTGGAAATTGTAAATCAAAAATATCTCCGACTTGAAACTCAACATTATCAATATTAAGTGATTGAATTAATGCTCTTGCTTTATTTAATGAATCTTCAGAAATATCAATGGATATGAATTTTGAATTCGGATTTTTTGAAGCAACAATCTTAGTTTGTGCACCTACGCCACATCCAGCTTCAAGAATTAGCGAATTCTCTGGAAAAACAGAATCATAGTGAAGAAGATCATTCAAACAATTAGCCTGATTTTCAAGACGAATAGTTTCTTTGTCAGTATATCCGTGAATATAATCTCTATCTATTTTCATATATCACCTCTTACTTCTTTTTGCCATTCCGAGGCTGCGGAAGCAGCCGAGGAATCTCCTCCTTTTTTCTATTGCATCAAAGAGAGATTCCTCTTACCCATTGAGGACACTCGGAATGTCCAAAGGAGGAAACCTAAAGGGAATTAAAAGTTTCTTGATTACACTATGCCCTGACATTTAAGAAACAGAATTCCCAATGGAGGAAGGGTCAGACACAAAGAATAAGGTCTTCCATGACAAGGTATCTGGTCTGCCTCAACTCCTCCAGTGTTTCCATGATTAGTTCCTCCATAAATCCAGGAATCACTATTTAAAATCTCTCTCCAGTAACCTTTAAAGGGAACTCCAATTCTGTAATTAAATCTCGGAACAGGAGTAAAATTACACACAACTATAATAACATTTTTCGGATCTTTTGCTTTTCTTAGAAAGCTTACAACACTCTGGTCTGCATCACTACAATCAATCCATTCAAAACCTGCTGGTGAAAAATCAAGTTCATGAAGAGCTGGCTCAGTTTTATAAAGATTATTTAAATCCCTTACCAATTTTTGAATGCCCTGATGTTCTGGATAATCAAGAAGATGCCAGTGTAAACTTCCCTCATGATACCATTCATCCCATTGCCCGAACTCTCCTCCCATGAAAAGAAGTTTTTTCCCGGGATGAGCATACATATAACCAAAAAGAAGTCTCAGATTTGCAAACTTTTGCCATTGATCTCCTGGCATTTTATTCAAAAGAGAACTTTTTCCATAAACAACCTCATCATGGGAAAGTGGTAGCACAAAGTTTTCAGAAAAGGCATACCAGATACTAAAAGTAAGCTCTCCATGATGATATTTTCTGTATATAGGATCTTTTGAGAAATAATAAAGTGTATCATGCATCCAGCCCATATTCCACTTCATACCAAATCCAAGTCCGCCAATATATGTAGGATGCGTAACAAGAGGCCATGCAGTAGACTCTTCAGCAATAGTTTGTGTATCAGGATATTTTTCATACACTGTTTCATTAAGTCTTTTTATAAATTCTATTGCTTCTAAATTCTCCTTACCTCCGTATTTATTTGGAATCCATTCTCCTTCTGCTCTTCCGTAGTCAAGATAAAGCATTGAAGCAACAGCATCAACTCTTAATCCATCAATATGATATTTATCCAGCCAGAAGACAGCAGAACTTATAAGAAAATTTCTAATCTCATTTCTTCCGTGATTGAAAATATAACTATGCCAGTGAGGATGATATCCTTTTTTTGGATCCTGATGCTCATAAAGATATGTTCCATCAAAGAAGCTGAGTCCATGTCCATCATCAGGAAAATGAGAGGGTACCCAGTCAAGAATTACACCAATGCCATTTTGATGAAGCCTGTCAATCAAATACATAAAATCCTGAGGTGTTCCGTATCTGCTTGTAGGTGCAAAATATCCTGTTACCTGATATCCCCAGGAACCATAAAAAGGATGCTCCATAACTGGAAGGAATTCCACATGAGTGAATCCCATCTCTTTTACATATTCAGGCAACCAATAAGCAAGTTCTCTGTATGAAAGAGGTCTGTTTCCTTCTTCAGGAACTCTCCTCCACGAGCCAAGATGAACTTCATATATTGATATGGGTGAATAAAGAGAGTTTCTTTTAGCTCTGTTTTTCATCCACTCTTCATCATTCCACTGATACTCAAGATCCCAGACTATTGATGCTGTCTTAGGTGGTGTCTCCCAAAGGAAAGCATAGGGATCACCTTTTTCTAAATGATAACCATATTTTGAAATTATGTAGTATTTGTACTTTGTTCCTTTCTCAACACCTGGGATAAAACCTTCCCATATGCCAGAGCCATCCCATCTTATCCCAAGAGGATGTGAGAGTTTCCATCTATTAAAATCACCTATAACATAAACCTGCTCTGCATTTGGTGCCCATACGGCAAAGTAAGTTCCCCTCTGACCATCAACTTCTATGATATGAGCACCAAGCTTATCATAGGCATTGAAATGATTCCCCTCTTTAAAAAGATAAATATCAAAATCAGTAAAAAGACTTACATCATGCCTAACCATAGCTGTCTCCTCCTTCCTCTTTTAAAAGAGTTTTCAACACAATAGGAGAAAGCAGAGTAGTAAGGGCAACCACAAATATAATAACTGCATAAAGAGTGCTATCATAAACTCCGCTTATTCTACCAAATTCGGCAAAAATGAGACCCACTTCACCTCTTGGAAGCATAGAAAATCCTACGCTTAATTTTTCCTTCTTTGTTCCTTTGATAAATAAACCAGCCAATAATTTCGTTGTAAGAGCAACCAGGAACAAAACAGCACTTAAAAGCCAGAAATTCAAGGAAGAGAAATCTATTGCTTTCAGATTAAGCTGTAGTCCCACATAAACAAAAAATATGGGAGTAAAAAGCCATATTAATGGATTCAAGGATTCTTCAATTTTATGAATAATCTGTCTGTCTGCCTGAAAGGCTGCTGCAAAAGGAATTGTAAACCTTCTTGAAAAAGCTATCCCAGCTGTGAAAGCACCGAGTATTTCAGGAGACCCTATCTCATGGGCAGCAAAGGCAAACAGCAGAATTATGGCAACAACAACAGGAGGAACAAAATCAAGGGTATTTAGACGTTTTGAAAGAGTACTTATAAAATAAGCAAAAAATTTACCTATTATAGGAGCAAACAAAAAGAAAGTTCCAATATAGAGTATTAGAAGCAATGTAGCATTAACATTGATTTCCTGAGTTTTTGAAAACTCAAAAAGCGCAGCAAGAACGACAACGCCAAATATATCATCAAGCACTGCTGCACCAAGAACAATTTGAGCAAATCGCTCTCTCATTTTTCCAAGATCTTCAAGCACTCTTACAGTAATACCAATGCTTGTGGCAGTAAGAGTTCCCCCTATGAAAAGAGAGGTTATTACCGGGAAATTAAAAACATAGTAGGAGACAAGAAATCCAGCAACCATAGGAGCTAATGCACCTGTTATTGCAACGGCTGCAGCAGAAAAACCGACTTCTTTCAGTTGTTTTAAATCAGCTTCAAGTCCAATATGAAAAAGAAGAAGTATTATCCCTAGTTCTGCAAGAAGTCTCATTACATCGCTGAGAGGTATTATTCCAAGGACACTTTGTCCGAGCAATACTCCTACGAATATCTCTCCAAGAACAGATGGAATTCCAAATTTTGCAAAGATGTCGCCTGTAAGTCTTGCAAAAAAGAGTAAAATAGCAAGATAGAGAAAAATAAGATGCAAATCCATATGAAAAATTATAACATTTTAAGCAAATGCACCTAAAATGTTATAATTTTTTAATGAAATTAACCTTCAGACTTATTTTGTCTCTTTTTATTGGCATTACCCTTGTTGTAGTAATTTTCTCTTTGATTCAAATAAATGATGAAAAAAAGCAGCTTCAGGCAGACATTGAAAGAAGAAGCATCATTCTTGCGGAGAGTCTTAGAGAGTCTGTTGGAACTCTGATTGAAACAGCACAGATAGACCGATTAAATCGTCTTGTAGAAAAATTTGGTAATCGGGAGAGATTAAAAGGAGTTGCTGTTTTTGATTCATCAGGAAATATTATTTCTTCAGACTCTTTTATCAAATCACATATTTCAAAAACTCCTGTTGAGGTTGTTAATGTTCTTGCTGAAAAAAAACCCAAATCTAATTTTATAAAGATTGAAAAAGAAAAATTTTATATATACGTAGTTCCAATAATTTCAGATTCCTATGAAGAAAAACCTCTTATTGGCGCTTTAGCACTATTTCAGGATGCTTCTTACATTGATATAAGACTGAAAGAGATGTGGAAACAGAATATGCTTCGTCTGCTGGCTTTGACTATCTCAATTGTGGCAATCTCTCTTCTTGTAATTAAATGGAACCTTACAGGTCCGGTAGCTCGTATGGCTGAATGGCTTAAGGAATTAAGAACAGGAAAAATTAAAAATCCTCCTTCTGATGTGCCTCTTAAGGGAGATGTTCTTGCTCCCTTAGTAAATGAAGTTACAAATCTAATAAAAACACTATCAATGATTAAGGCAAAAGCTGAAGAGGAAGAAAGATTTAAAGCAGTTACAGACTCTATGTGGACTGCTGAGAGGCTCAAAGAGTTTATAGAAATGGAACTGGGAGATAAAAAGCTATTTCTTCTCTCAAACAGAGAACCCTATATGCATATAAGAGATGGCGAAAACATAAAGTGTGTTGTTCCTGCAGGAGGACTTGTTACAGCCCTTGACCCTGTAATGAAAGCCTGTGACGGAGTATGGATTGCCCATGGAGCAGGTGATGCGGACAAAGAGATGGTTGACACAGAAGACAAAATAAGAGTGCCACCTGAAAAGCCATCCTACACATTAAAAAGGGTCTGGCTTACAAAAGAAGAAGAAAAGAAATACTACTATGGATTTTCCAATGAAGGACTCTGGCCTCTCTGTCACATAACATATGTTAGACCTGTTTTTAGAAAGGATGACTGGATTGAGTATCAGAAAGTTAATGAAAAATTTGCCAATGCCCTTCTTGATGAAATAAAATATGAAGACTCACCTCTTGTTCTTGTTCAAGATTATCACCTTGCCCTTGTGCCCCTTTTAATAAAGCAAAAAAGACCCGATGCAAAAATAGCTCTTTTCTGGCATATCCCATGGCCCAATCCTGAAGTATTCGGCATCTGTCCTTGGGCAAGAGAGATTCTTATAGGTATGCTTGGTGCTGACCTGATAGGCTTTCATATTCAGTTCTACTGTAATAACTTTCTTGACACAGTTGACAGATTCCTTGAATCAAAAATAGATTGGGAACATTTCTCAATAGAAAGAGGAGGAAAGATTACAACTGTAAAGCCTTTTCCAATAAGTGTCAGTGTTGAGGATTTTTCATATCCTATTGAAAATAAGTCAGAGCTTAAACTAAAACTTCTTAAAGAACTCGGAATAAAAACAGAATACATTGGAGTAGGAGTTGACAGAATTGATTATACAAAAGGAATTCTTGAAAGATTTCTTGGAATTGAGAGATTTCTGGAAAAATATCCCCAATTTATAGGCAAATTTAGCTTTATACAGTTCGGTTCTCCAAGTAGAACTCATATAAAGCAATACAGAGAAATTATGGATGCTGTTGAAGAAGTTGCAGACAGGATTAACTGGAAATTTCAGAGCAACAACTACAAACCCATAATATTTCTAAAAGGATACCATTCTCATTCAAAAATTATACCTTTTTATAAAATAGCAGACCTCTGTATGGTAACCTCTCTTCATGATGGAATGAACCTTGTAGCAAAAGAGTTTATTGCCTCAAGAGATGATGAAAAGGGGGTTCTTATTTTAAGTCAATTTGCAGGTGCATCCCGTGAGCTTAAAGATGCTGTAATAATAAATCCCTATGATATTGAAAGCATAGCAGATGCAATATATGAAGCTTTAACAATGGATGAAGAAGAAAAAACGGAAAGAATGCGTAAAATGAGGAGCTTTATTCAGGAAAGAAATATATATCGCTGGACAAGGGATCTTATAGCTTCACTGGTAAGGCTCTGAAATGGCAGAGTATCTTTTTAATTCAAACTGGATTGAGCTTGTAAAAGGGAAAAACATATTTCTCTTTTTTGATTTTGATGGAACTCTTGTTCCAATTATGAAAAATCCGGAAGATTGTTATTTATCTTACGAATTAAAAAAACTTCTTCAGAAGCTTAAAAACAAAATAAAAATTGGGATACTGAGTGGCAGGGATTTGAAAGATTTAAGAAAGAGAATCTCAATCAGAGGACTTTACTACAGTGGAAGTCATGGTTTGCAAATAGAAAGCCCTGAGATAAAGTATATTAATCCAGATGCTGAAAGGCTAACCCCTTATATCAATGAGGCTTACAGAAAGTTTAAAAAATTGACTGATAAATTTGCTGGAATGCTGATTGAAAAAAAGGATTTTTCCTTTACAATTCACTATCGTCAGGTAGAGCCTGAAAAAAGAAAAGAACTGAAAAAAATATTTTTTGATATGATCAGCAAATATAAAGGTAACTATATAAAAGTCTTGTATGGAAAAATGGTTTTTGAAATTTTACCAGCAGTTAATTGGAATAAGGGCAGTGCAGTTTCATTTTTGATAGATAACTTTCAAAACAAACACTACCCAATTTTTATTGGTGATGACATCACAGATGAGACAGTATTTAGTAAAATTAATGATAGGGGATTGACCATCAGGGTTGGAAATTCAAAAAAAACAATGGCAAAATATTTTATCAGAAATCAGGGTGAGGTTTATAAATTTGTTACAATTATGAATGAGGTCTTAAATGTTTGAATGGTTTGAAAAAAACTGGTTTACCTTTTTTGTTCCCCTGACAGTTTTTGTCTCATTTGTAATCTTAGCTTTCTTTATAAGGTTCAAATTCTCTAAATATATTATTGACAGACTTAAATCAGTAAAGTGGGCTGGTAAAGAAATATTAATTTCAAATCTTGCAATCATAATTTTTTACTCTATTTTAATCCTTGGGGTCTATACAGCAGTAGAACTCTCACCAATTAAGGGTAATCTTTATATTATTATCTGCAGAGTTCTTATCACAGTGTTCCTAATATCTTTAACTTATGTTCTTTTTAGAGCAGGTATGGGAATTTTAAACCTTTACTCCCAAAGTATTAAAAAACCTCTTTTAAAACCCTTTCAAAGGCTTAAAAATGCAATATTATTACTTTTATTACTGTTGGAATTTTGATATTATTTGAAATATGGAAAATTCCCACAACTCCATTTATTCTTTTTATAATTCTTGGCTGTGCAATAGCTTTTTTTGCTCTGAGAGAAAATATTTCAAATTTTATTGCCGGTTTTGAAATTATAAATGGTGAGATAATCAAAAAGGGAGACTATATCAAACTGGAATCTGGTGAAGAAGGTACAGTTGTAAACATAACTTGGAGGCATATTGAGATAAAAAGCTTTGACGAAAAAACATTAATTATACCAAATAGCAGACTTATCAAAGCCAAGCTTGAGATTCTTAGAAAACCTCTTAAAAAAGCAAAAGAACCATTCAGATTTTATACAAGACTTAATGCAAAGGAACTAACAGGATTGAAAGCAAGAAATCTAACTGAACTATTGAAATACATAAAAGAAATGCCTGACTCTGTTATTTTCTATCATACTCATGATTTTATTGAGGAGTATCACTATCTCATTCCTCAGCCATCAAATGATTTTGCCCTATGGATTGGAAATATTTTAGGATATGAAGCTCTTGCTGAAAAACTTTCTACAATTGACATCTTTGAGTTCTCAAATATTGGAGAAATAAGAAAAAGACTATCTGACATAATTGAGGAATATATCATTAATAACCCCAGTGATAAAGACTGTGAGGAAGGTGAAGAGTTTCATTTTATTAAATCTGTAAGTGTAATAATGCCAACACCTTATATTGCCCATGATTTAAGAGAATTTGTCCAGATTTTGAAGTTTATAAGCCCCAATTCACTGTTTTTTCATATATATGAAGCAAAGTTAAGAGTTGGCAAAATCTCCAATGATTTTTCTCTTTGGCTCAGTGAAAGTCTTGGTGAAAAAAAACTTGCAGAGGCTATCATGAGCATAGATCCCTATATGCATACAATTGAAGGCATAAGAAGTCAAATAATTTACTTAATTGAGAGTCATCTTGAAGCGGAGGTAACAGTTGGATAAAGAATTGCAGTTTCAAAAACCAAAACTCAGAGATTATGAGCCAATAATTGGTAAATCATCACTTGAAGAGTTAAAAATTCTTGCAGACAAGCTTTCAGGTAAAAAAATTCTGAATATTAACTCTACATATATTGGAGGAGGAGTTGCCGAGATTCTTGCGAGAATGGTTCCATTTTTAAATGAACTGGGAGTAGAAGCCAAGTGGAGTGTTATTAAGGGAGACAATGAATTTTTCAATATTACAAAAAAATTTCATAATGCTCTGCATGGGAAAAAAGAGGAATTCAAAGAAAGTGAGTTTGAGTATTTTCTTGAAGTAAATAGAAAAAACTCTGAAGAAATGGAAATTACAGGAGATATAATTTTCGTTCATGACCCTCAACCTGTTGCTCTTATTCAAAAAAGACATGAAATTGGAGAAAAATGGCTCTGGCGATGCCATATTGATGTTTCAAAGCCTGATGAAAGAGTGTGGAATTTTATCAAAGAGTATGTTGAACAGTATGATGCATCTGTTTTTTCTGCTCCAAACTTTGCCAAAATGCTTAAAATCAGAATGTTCCTGATTTATCCATCTATTGACCCTTTAAGCAATAAAAATAAAGAGCTATCAGACGAACAGATTAGTGCTGTTCTGGACAAATACGGAATTGATAGAAAAAAACCTATAATTCTTCAGGTTTCGCGGTTTGATTATCTTAAAGACCCTGTTGGTGTGATAAAAGCCTTTGAAATAGTGAGGAAAACAATTCCCTGTCAGTTAATTCTTGCTGGCGGAACAGCCACTGATGACCCAGAGTCAGATAAAGTTTTATCAGAGGTTAAAGAGGTAGCAGATAAAAATCCCGATATACATATACTCCTTCTTCCACCTGATAGTGACATAGAGATAAATGCGCTACAGAGGGCAGCAACAGTGATTGTTCAAAAATCAATAAAAGAAGGCTTCGGACTAACAGTAACAGAAGCATTGTGGAAAGGTAAACCAGTTGTCGCATCTGCTGTTGGAGGGATTTTACTTCAGGTAAAGCACAAAATTACAGGTCTGCTCTGCCATTCAATAGAGGGAGCTGCCTATTCAATAAAAACACTTCTTTCAAATCCAGAGTTTGCACAGTGGCTCGGGAAAAATGGACATGCCCATGTAAAGCAAAACTTTCTTATAACAAGGCATCTCAAAGATTATCTGCTTCTTTTCCTTTCTCAATACTACAAAGAGGAGTTGATATATCTTTAAGTTAAATCTGAAAACAGAATACTGTATTTTCAAGTCTGGTATATTCCTTTGTTTTGCCCGTTCTTCTCATTCCTGTGATAACAATGGCTTCGAGAGAAAAAATAAGAGGTTCAATCTTATCAAAAATTTCTCGCCACTTTATCATAAGTATAGTTAAAAAAAATATTTTACCCTCTCAATCCCTTTCCAGATGAAGTAAAAGGAAAAGCCTATAAGGATTAAGGCACAGAAAAAGACTATTTTTCTGTAAAGTCTGTCATTGAGAATTCTCTTGCCTTTATGCACTCCCAATGAAACACCTGAATACCAGGCTAAATCTCCAAGAATATGTCCTGTGAAAAATGCCACAATTCCTAATATGCCAATTTCCATTGATTGAACAAGATATCCAAGCCCTATTGTTGCCCACCAGAAAGACCAGTAAGGGTTTGCCAGACTTAACAAAATTCCTGATAAAAAAAGAGAGCCCTTTGCCTGGCTGTTAAATTCATTTTGCAGGCTAAGTTTTGGCAGTGAACGAAACATTGAAAGCCCCATAAAAAATAAAAATATACCACCAACCAGTGCAACAGCAATAAAAGTTTCATTCATCTGTAAAAAACTTCCAAGACCAGAAACAATCAAAAGTAAAAGAGAAAGCTCAAGAATTCCATGACCTGCTACCAAAACAGGTCCTGTAATCCAGCCTCTACGAGGTGTTTCTGATACTGTTACTGCAAAAAGAGGTCCTGGCATCATTGCACCTGATAGAGCTATGATAAAGGATGAAATTCCAATAAAAAGGACTTTAAACATTAAAAACTTAACCTTTCAAGACTGCGATACTGAATTGCCTCTGCTATATGGGAGGCTTTGATGTTTTCAGAGCCTTCAAGGTCAGCTATTGTCCTTGCAACTTTAATTATCTTTGAGTGTGCCCTTGCAGACAAGCCCAATTTTTCCATGGCAGACTGTAGCAGGCTGTGGCAGTCCTCATCAATTTTGCAGAATTTTTTTAAATGCTTCGTTTTCATGTGAGCATTGCAGTATATTCCTTCGTCCTTAAATCTTTTTAGCTGAATCTGTCTTGCTCTTATCACTCTCTCACGAACATTTTTTGAGCTTTCTGATGGTGTATCATCTTTGAGTTCCTGATAGTTAACTCTTGGAACTTCAATGTGTATGTCAATCCTGTCAAGAAGAGGACCTGATACCCTTGAACGATAACGAATTATCATCTGGGGTGTACAGGTGCAGGGTTTAAGACTGTCTCCAGAATGTCCGCAAGGACATGGGTTCATTGCTGCAACCAGCAAAAATCTTGAAGGAAATTGAACTGTAGCATAACTGCGAGCAACTGTTACAAAGCCGTCTTCAAGAGGTTGTCTCAGCACCTCTAAAACATTTCTTTTAAACTCAGGTAGTTCATCCAGAAAGAGCACTCCATTATGAGCAAGTGATACTTCACCAGGTTTAGGAATCTGTCCACCACCTATCAAACTTACATCACTGGATGAGTGATGGGGGCTGCGAAACGGGCGAGTGGTAATTAGTCCTTTTCCATCAGGAAGCAGTCCTGCCACACTGTATATCTTTGTTGTCTCTATTGCCTCATCAACTGTCATGGAAGGAAGTATCCCTGGAAGCCTACGGGCAAGCATACTTTTACCACTTCCTGGTGGTCCAATAAATAAAATATTGTGTCCACCTGCTGCAGATATCTCAAGTGCTCTTTTTGCCTGAAACTGTCCTTTTACATCTGCAAGGTCTTCATAGATGCTGGATTCAGAAAAATCAATCTCCGAAGTGAATGGCTTAATATTCTTTTGTCCTCTAAGAAACTCTACCACCTCTGATAAATCTTCCACAGCATAAACTTCTACATCTTTCACAACTGCTGCTTCAGAAGCATTTTTCATGGGAACAATTAATTTTTTTACTCCCAGTTCATTAAGCTTTGAAGCAATACAGAGTGTTCCTTTTACAGGTCTAAGTCTGCCTTCAAGTGCTAGTTCTCCAACAATTAAAAAATCCTTGAGAACATCTTTGGGAACATGCCCTTCTGCAGCCAGGATCCCTACAGCAATGGGAAGGTCAAAGGAAGAGCCCTCTTTTTTTAGGTCTGCTGGAGCAAGATTTACTGTAATCTGCTTGATGGGAAAGGGAAATCCTGTGTTTTTAAAAGCAGCTTTTATTCTATCCCGAGACTCTTTAACTGCTGTGTCTGGAAGTCCCACAATATTAAAATGAGGCAGCCCTCTTTGAGCTATGTCAACCTCTACATCAACAGCATAAGGCTCTATGCCTATTAAATGAGCACTTTGAACCCTGGCGAGCATTTCTCTCCTCAAGCCTTTTATTTATGTCATTCAAAATCTGCTGTTTTGAGCGGTTCCATTTAGGGGCAATTAAAATCTCATCAGGTGAGGTTGCAAAAAGTCTCTGAATTACAATATCTGGACTGAGTCTCTCAAGAAAATCTACCACAAAATCAAGATACTCTTCATACTCAAAAACCTTAAAAGGCTCTCTCTCATATATACGGGCAAGCACAGTATCTTTTACAACCTGAAGTTGATGAATCTTAAGAAACTTTATGGGATGGCGATTTATCTCATCTGCCATAGCAAGCGATTCTTCTCTTGTTTCTGTAGGAATTCCAACAATTATGTGTGCTCCGACTAAAATACCTCTTTCATGAGTCTTATAAACAGCTTTAAGAAATGTAGAATAATCATGCCCTCGCATAATATACGCAAGAGATTTTTCATAAATTGACTGCATTCCATATTCAACAATTATCATATGAGTTTTTGATAGCATTTGAAGTAACTCAAGTTTTTCATCATCAACACAGTCAGGACGTGTTCCGATTGCAAGTCCAACTACTTCTGGATGAGAAAGAGCTTCTTTATAAAGTTTTTCAAGATGGTCTACAGACGCATAAGTATTTGTATAAGGTTGAAAATAAACAAGAAAGGCTTTTGCTTTATATCTTGCTTTTAAATATCCTATTCCATTTTTAATTTGGTCAATAAGCGGCTTTGAAGGTGCGCAACTTGATGGCCTAAAGGAATCATTGTTACAGTAAATACAGCCAGTTGTTCCAAGTGTTCCATCCCTGTTTGGACATGTAAAGCCTGCGTCTACGTTTACTTTATAGACTTTTTTCCCGAATATTTCTTTTAAATACTCTCCAAATGAATAATAGCGATTCATCATAGTTTTTTCTAATATATTTGAAAGAGTTTAGTCAATTAACTTCAATTCAAGATTTTTTCTATACATATCATATGTTATCATGATTTTTTAATAATTTCATATTTTTCTTTGGGATAAATTTAAAAAAACAAAAAATCTCTCATGAACAAAAGACAAGACAAATTTAAGGACGTAAAAAGCTTGAAACAAACTTACAGTTCTTGGTATTATTATAATTAGCCGAAGTGGTGGAACTGGTAGACACGCACGTTTGAGGGGCGTGTGGGGAAACCCGTGCGGGTTCGAGTCCCGCCTTCGGCATTAAAATTTCCTTAAAAATCAATCTAATCTGCAAACATGAAGGATGCTGGCTATTAAAACAGTTCAAGAACTTTTAGGAAATAAAAGTTTGGCAATGACCTTGAAATATTCCTATCTTTCAGAGTCACACAAGAAAGAGGTTTAAAACTGTGCTTGACAGCGGGATTTATCACAATGTTATCACATGTAGTATCCTAAGTGAACTTAACAATCTTCATAAACCCTTGAAAAATCTTATGGACGGTAGGGGATTTGAACCCCCGACCTCCAGAGTGCGATTCTGGCGCTCTCCCAGCTGAGCTAACCGCCCTTTATGTTTTATAATATCATATCAAATAAAATTTTTCTTAGGAGGGAAGATGAACTGGCAAGAAGTAAAGAAAGCAGCGAAAGAAAAGCTTAAACCATATTGTCGTGTATGCCCTGTATGTAATGGAGTTGTCTGTGCAGGAGAAGTTCCGGGAATGGGAGGTGTTGGCACAGGCTCTTCTTTTAAGGCTAATATTGAGGCTTTAAATAAGATTAAACTCAACCTTTCCACTATTCATGATGTAAAAGAACCTAATACATCAGTTGAAATCTTCGGGCAAATGCTTTCCCTTCCTGTTATGGCAGCACCAATAACTGGTACAACATATAACATGGGAGGAGCTGTTACTGAGGATGTTTATACACAGGAAGTAATTGCAGGCTCTCTTATGGCAGGCACTCTTGGATGGATAGGTGACGGAGCAGACCCATTAATGTATGGAAGTGGAATTAATGCAATCAAACAAAATAATGGAAAAGGAATTCCGATAATTAAACCAAGAACTCAGGACGAAATAATTAAAAGAATTCGTATTGCTGAAGAGGCAGGAGCTATTGCCGTGGGAGTTGATATTGATGGAGCTGGACTTATTACAATGGCACTTAAGGGACAACCAGTAAGTCCGAAATCTCCGAAAGAGATTGAAGAGCTTGTTAAAGCAACAAAACTTCCTTTTATTTTAAAGGGAATAATGACACTAAGAGAAGCAGAAATAGCATACAATATGGGAGTAGCAGCCATTGTTGTCTCAAATCATGGTGGAAGAATTCTTGACCATACACCAGGGGTTGCAGAAGTTTTGCCTGAAATTACAGAAAAACTTAAAGGCAAAATAACAATCATTGCAGATGGCGGAGTCCGCTCAGGAGTTGATGTGCTCAAACTTTTGGCACTTGGGGCAGATGCTGTGCTTATAGGAAGACCTGTTGTGGTCGCTGTTTTTGGTGGAGGGAAAGAAGGACTTAAACTTTATTTTGAAAATATAAAAAATGAACTAAAACAGGCAATGCTTCTTACAGGAGTTGCATCTGTAAAAAATGTACCTCAAAATATCTTAAGGGTCTAATGTAATGCTGCTCAGGCATATTGCTTGAGCAGCAATCCCCTCACCTCTTCCAATAAAACCCATTCCTTCATTAGTTTTTGCTTTAATATTTACATTTAGCCCAATTTTGTGCAAATTTTCTTTCATAGCTGAAATATAAGGAGACAGCTTAGGCTTTTCAGCAAAAATCGTGCAGTCAACCCATACAGGTTTAATTTTTTGCTTTTTTACAAGTTCAAGGGTTCTTTTAAGTAAAATAAAGCTTGAAATATCTTTATATTGAGAATCTGTATCAGGGAAATGCCTACCTATATCATCAAGTCCTGCAGAACCTAATATAGCGTCAATTATTGCATGTATAAGAACATCTGCATCAGAATATCCTTCAAGTCCTTTTTCATAAGGAATTTCAACTCCACCAATGATAAGTTTCTTGCCAAAAACAAGTCTGTGGCTATCATATCCTATCCCTATCCTTAAGGAACTCATTTCATCATATTGTAAAAATGACTTCATTTTTTCTAAATCTTGTTTTATTGTTATTTTAATATTTTTTTCATCACCTTTTACAGCAATCACTTTACCACCATATCTTTCTACTAAAAAAGCATCATCTGTTCCATAAATTCCTTCTTCATATGCCTTTTCATATGCTTGAAAAAGTCTCTTAAACCAGAATGCCTGAGGTGTTTGAACTGCTCTCAAAATGTTTCTATTAAGAGTACCACCAATAATATTTTTCTGTTTAATCCATTTAATCGTATCAGTTAATTCAACTACAGGGATTACACCATCAATCTCAGGATTCATAGCGTCAATAATTCTTTCTATTAGTTCTTTGCTAATTAAAGGTCTTGCCGCATCATGAATCAATACAACATCAGTATCTTTATGTAATACTTTTAAAGCATTATAAACAGAATCCTGTCTCTCAGTTCCTCCTTCTATAATTCCTTTTACCTTTTGAATTTTAAAGCTCTGAATGATTTCTTTTATTCTTTCAATCGCTTCTTTTCGTGTTACAATCCATATATCATCAATAAATTGCGTATTTTCAAAGGTTTGAAGAGGGAACATAAAAAGAGGTTTATTATTGATTTCAACAAGTACTTTATCTGGAGAACCGAACCTTTTTCCTGCACCAGCTGCAACTACTATAACACTGCGTTTCATTCTATTGTTCTTTTTCACCAAAAGGATCGTCAGTTTTCGGCTTTCCAAATATCATTCTTCCTGTCCCTGTCTGTAAAACACTGTGAATTACAACATCAATGGTTCTACCAATGCTTGACCTTCCTTCTTCAACAACTACCATTGTTCCATCATCCAAGTAAGCAACTCCTTGATCAGGTTCTTTGCCTTCTTTAACTATGAAAAGCCTTAAAACTTCACCTGGAAGCACAGGAGGTCTCATTGCCTGAGCAAGCTCATTTAGATTTAAAACAGGCACTCCCCTTAATTGAGCAATTTTTATAAGATTCTGGTCATTTGTAATTAGTGTTCCTTTCAAAATTCTTGAAAGTTCAATAAGTTTTGTATCAACTTCTTTTATTTCTGGAATATCTTTTTCAACAATCTCAAATCTTATTTTTTCTGCTCTTTTAATCCTCTGTAGAATATCCAGAGCTCTTCTGCCTTTTGCTCTTCTTAGGGGGTCTGGAGAATCTGCAATATATTGAATTTCTCTTAAAACAAATCTTGGAATTAATATTGTCCCCTTTACAAAGCCGAGTTCTATAAGGTCTGCAATTCTACCATCTATAAGAACATTGGTATCAAGAATTTTTGGTTCTTCCCATATAGCTTCTTTTTTAATTATCCATAAAATATCAGCAAGTTTGATTGTTTCAGCCTTTTTAAAACCAAAAATCGCACCAGCATATCCAAAAGCTGTTATAAAACTGAAAGCGACAGAATTAAGGTTTGAGGATAAGATTAATAAAGGCAAACTTAGAAGAATCCCTGTGAAAATTCCTAAAAAAAGTCCTAAAAAGCAAAATAAAATTTGTGAACTAGTCATTTTTTTCAGTTTTAAGTAGATAAAAATAGTTAAAAAAATACTACCTGCTAAAATAATTAAACCTGTCACGAAGGGATGCAGGATAAACCCTTGAGCCTGTAAATTAACCGAAACAATAGCAAACAGAGTTATAGCAAAAAGAAAAATTAAAAAACTCATGAGCCTAAAATCATATAAAATTTTTTACCGCCTCTGTTTATCAAAACCAGAACATCAGGCTTTGAAATTTTCTGTATAGCTCTTTGAAAATCAGAAGCGGATAGTATTTTTTGCCTTTCAATTTCCATTATCAGGTCTCCTTTCCTAAGTCCTGCTGTCTCCGCAGGTGAACCTGGTTCAATCTTATAAACAACCACTCCTCTGTCTTCAGGGTCTGCTCCAATCTGTTTTGCCATTGATGATTCAAGGTCAATTACTGAAATTCCTTTGAATGGATTTTCAAATTTTCCTGTTGTTTTTTTGAAAATTTTAGTTTCTTGAAACTGTTCAGAAGGAAGTTGAGCAATTGTAACTGAAGTTGTATAATTTTGTCCTTCTCTGAAAATTTTCAAATTTACAATTGAACCGACCTTACTTTGAGCTACAAGATTTTTTAAGATAGCACTTTCTGTTATCTGTTTCCCATCATATTCAATAATAATATCACCTCTACGAAGTCCAGCCCTGTAAGCTGGCGATTGTTTGGTCACATCTGTAACAATAACTCCGTAAGGTTCTTTTAGTCCAAATTTTTCAGCCAGTTCAGCTGTTAAATCCTGAACCATTATTCCTATCCATCCTCTTATAACCTTCCCTTCCTTTATCAAGCTATCTTTTATAACTCGTGCCATATTGCTTGGAACAGCAAATCCAATTCCCTGATATCCTCCTGTTCTTGAAAATATTGCTGTATTTATTCCTATGATTTCTCCCTTTATGTTTACAAGAGGTCCACCTGAGTTTCCTGGATTAATTGCTGCATCTGTCTGAATAAAATCCTCATAGTCAGCAATTCCCACGTCAGCTCTACCAGTTGCACTTATTATCCCCATTGTTACAGTATGCGTTAATCCGTAAGGATTCCCTATAGCAAGAACAAAGTCTCCAACTTGAAGCTTATCAGAATCACCCCATGGTGCAACAGGTAAATCTTTTGCATTTATTTTAATTACAGCTAAATCTGTTTTGGGATCAGCACCTATTATTGTAGCCTTAAATGTTCTTCTATCATAAAGAGTTACTTTTATGTCTTCTGCTTGCTCAACAACATGATAGTTAGTTAGCAGGTATCCATCATTTGAAACAATCACTCCAGAACCCATGCTCATTTCTTTCCATTTCTTGCTATGAGAATTACCAAAAGGTGGTAGAAACTCAAAAAGATCTTCAAGTGTCGGAGGAGTCTGTACAGTTCTGGTTGTGGAGATATTTACAACTGAAGGAGAAACCGCTTTTACAATTTCAGCAAAGCTTTTGACAGGTTCTGTAATATCTCTATAAATAGGAATAGACTGTCTTGGTGCAGTTATCAAATAAAAGATTATTGCTCCTGTTAGACATCCAATAGCAAAAATTAAAATAATTAAACTGAGTTTTTTCCTATTCATTTTATCCTCGTTTGACCATTTTTCTAATTTCTCCTACACGAAGAGTTATTTTCTGGGAATCAAGATGCTCAAGATATGCTATAGCATATTTTCTTGTTGTATTAAGAAGTGTTCTGAATTCAGAAACTGTCATCTCATTCTTTTTTGAAAAGAAATCTTTAAGCAAATTAATCATTTTGTTATAATTCTCAATCGTAAGATATAAGGAATCATTGATTCTGACTATCTTCCCCTGTTTAGCAATTATTTTTAAAATGTCAGTTAATTTTGACTCAGAAATTGAAAGAGTTTGAGCAAGTTCATCTTTAAAAGGTGGCTGGAATTCTTTTTGAAGCTCTTTTATTATTTTTTCTTCCAATAGCGGATCAATTTTTTCTTTACTTACTGATTTTAACTTTACTGTATTACCTTGTATTGAAACATCTTCAATATAGGGCAATAACATTAAAACTTTTGGAAATCTGTCAAGAGAAAGTTTTACCTTTAGTTCTTCTTTTGGCAATCCTTCCTTAAACGGATTGGTCGCATGAAATTCTTTAAGTAAATTTAAAAGAGAAGATTTAAACTCGTTGAAAATATCTATATGAAAAAGATGATTTTCCGCATTTATAATTCTTCTTTTTTTTATGAGCTCATCTACAGCTGTTTTAATTTGAATTATATCACTATTTATCCATCCTTCAAGTTCAGAAATAGAAATACCGTTAAATGCTCTTCTTTTAATTTTAACCTCTAATTTCTCATACAATGCTCCACTAAAAAGAATTTCAAGATGCTCAGGTGTTATATCCTTCTTTTTTCTTGGTGGTTCAGGGTCAATAACAATCCCTCCTCCAAGAGTTTCAAGGGGAGAAAATCTTCTCAGAATAAATCTATCTCCAGCCATTGCAACTATAGGGTCCTGCAACTTTATATGAGCATATGCTTCTTCATCAGGTAAAACTTCAGTTTTGTTAAAAAGTTTTAGTTTACCTACTGTTTCAGATGTTGTAAGGTAAAAATGAACAGGTATTCCGTGTTTTAAAGGTTTTACATCTTTTAAAAGTTCCAGTTTTACTTCAATAAAAGAAGAAGGTTTCAGTTTTCCAGGGACCGTAACAATATCTCCTCTTTTAATGTCTTCTTTTGATACTCCCTGAAGATTTATTCCTACTCTCTGTCCTGCATAGACCTCTTTTAAAGCCTGGCCATGACTCTGAAGTCCTCTCACTTTTGAAGTAATTCCTGCGGGAAGAATTTCAACAGGAGAGTCAATGGTTATTGCACCGCTAAGGACTGTTCCTGTTACAACTGTTCCAAAACCCTTAAGAGTAAAAACTCTATCAATAGGCATTCTAAATATTCCACCAGTTGATTTTTCACTGACCTTTAGAGCAAGTTCTCTAATTTTTCCCTTTAATACCTCAATATTCAAGCCTGTTTTTGCAGACACAGCAACAATCTCAGCATTTTCAAGGAAAGTCCCTTTTACAGCTTCTTTCACATCTTCCTTAGCAAGTTCCAATGTTTCTTCATCAACAAGGTCAGCTTTATTAAGGGCTATTATACCAGACTTTATTTTTAAAAGGTTACATATGGCAAGATGCTCCTTTGTCTGAGGCATGACACCTTCATCAGCAGCAACAACAAGCATTACCATGTCCATTCCGCCTACACCGGCAAGCATGTTTTTTATCAATCTCTCATGTCCTGGAACATCAACAATACCAACAACTACATCGGGATAAACAATATTAGCAAAACCAAGGTCTATTGTTATGCCTCTTTCTTTTTCCTCCTTTAATCTGTCAGGGTCTATACCAGTAAGTGCCTTTACCACAGAACTTTTCCCATGGTCAATATGTCCTGCTGTTCCCAATATTACCTTTTTCATTGGATAAACTGAATAAAATTACTGAGAAGTTTTAACCCCATTTTTTGAGATTTTTCAGGATGAAACTGAGTTGCGAAAATATTTTCATAAATAATCATTGAAGTAAATTCTATCCCATATTCTGTAACTCCACCAACAAAATTACTTTCCTCAGGCACTACATAGTAAGAATGGACAAAATAGAAATAGGAATTATTAGAAATCTCTGATAAAAGTTTACTTTTTTTCTTAAAAATTACCGTATTCCAACCCATATGAGGAATTTTGTAATCCTGTGGTAGTTTGAATCGTGTCACTTTTCCTTTAATTAGATCAAGACCTTTGCACATTCCAAATTCCTCAGACTCTGTAAATAAAATTTGCATACCAAGACAGATTCCAAGATATGGCTTTCCTTTAAGAATTTCTTCTCTAACAGTCTCAAGAAGTCCAAGTTCTGTGAGATTGCTCATACAGTCACGAAAAGCACCAACACCTGGTAAAACTATAGCCTTTGCCTTTCTTATTTCTTCAGGGCTTTGAGTAATAGAAACCTCTCCTCCTACTGCTTCAATTGCCTTTGAAACACTGCGTATGTTTCCCATTCCATAATCAACAAGTGCAATCATGGGTTAATTCTACCATAAAATAAAGAGTTTTTTTAAATTTTCCAATTCTCTGTAAGGCTTAAACTTTGTCTCTTCAAAAGTTTTTACTTCAATTTCACCATTGGCTTTTTCTCTTATTTGAATAGCTCCATGAATGTCTGTTCTGTAAATTTTGCATTTATCCTTAAGGTATTCCAAGACCTCTGTATGTGGATGTCCGTAAGCATTATTTTTACCAACAGAAATTATACAAATTTGAGGTAAAACTGTTTCATAAAATTCTTTATAAAAAGAGCGTTTACTACCATGATGGGGTATTTTAAATATATCTGCTTTGAGATACGTAGCAGGAATACTTTTTAATACTTCTATGCCTGTATCAGAGGTAAATAAAAAAGTTTTAGTTTTACATTTTAAACTAAAAACAAGGCTTAACTCATTACTGTCATTTGAAAGGGAAGAAGTATAAAATCCCTTGTAAGGATGTAATAATGTAAAAATGCAATTTCCAGCTTTAAGAATATCGCCTCTTTCAAGATGTTTCACATTCATTGGAATTTTGTATTTTATATATCCATTATCCCATATCTCTTTTACATTAAATTTTTCTATGATGTTTAAAAACCCTCCTGCATGGTCTTTCTGTTCATGAGTAATAATAAGAGCCTGCAACTGTCTGTATCCTTTAGCTTTAAGATACTGCACTGCTTCAAATCCTGTTTTACCTGTATCAACAAGGAAAACAGCCTCTGGTGTTTCAACAACAGCAGATTCTGCCTGTCCAACATCAAGAAAGGTTATTTTTATAAAGTTTCTCTGTAAATTATCTAAAACCAAACTGGTTAAAACTGAACTAAAAATCAATAAACATGAGACCATAAAAGATAATTTTTTAAACCATCCCTTTAACCCATAGCAAGCAAAAATTGATAAAAAAATCCCAAAATAAAAGAGTATAACAGAGCCTAAAGGAATAGGTGGAATTGATAAAGAAGAGAAGCTAAATGAAGCAAGTAAGTGCATCAATTTAAAGGAAAAAGTAGCAATTGTATTGACAATCTCTGGCAAAGGATAAATTCCTGTAATAAGATAGATAAAAACAAATATTACATTTAATGGAAAAAGAAACATCCCAATAACAAATCCTGCTGTTAGGTTAGCAACAGGACTGATTAGAGACAAATAATGAAACTTATAAATTACAATAGGTGCGGTAATTAAAGAGGCTGAGAAGCTGATAAGCAAACTAAGCAATAAGTAAGATAAAACTTTGTTTTGAATTTTGTTTTTAAAGTTTTTATAAATATCTGTTGCAAAGCCTATGGCTACAGTTGCAAGAAAACTCAGCTGAAAGGAAAGGTCTTTTGTTGAAGAAGGGTCTATTACAAGAATAAAAAGACAGGCAAGTGATACTGTGATTATCCATAAAGATTTTCTCTCTGTAAGAACGCCAAGCATGAAAAACAATGCCATTATAAATGCTCTTGTTGAAGGATAGTTTGGCTCAATCAAGAGATAATAAAATAAAAGAAATGGAAAACAGAGAATGATGCTTAACTGAGAAGGCTTAATATAAAGAGTCATTAGGACAAGCCATTTATAGGGTATAAATCGGGTAAGAATTCTAAAAACTATAAAGAACACAGTAAAAAGCAGACTAAAATGAGCTCCAGAAATACTTAACAGATGAATAAGTCCTGTTTTTTGGAAGTCATCCTTTATTTCCTCTGGAATCTCATTCCTTTGCCCTGTTGTCATAGCAATCATGACTGAGGCAGCAGGCTCATTAAGTTTTTGTTTGAGTTTCTTATTAATATTATTTTGGACTCTTTCAAATATGCCCTGATTTAGCTTTCCTTCATCAAATAGCTTAGTGGCATAACAAAAGTCCTGTTTGCTAAAAACATAGGGATTTTTATGTTCATTTACACTTTTACATTCAACTGTGTAAAGCCTATTTTCTTCAAGTTTTTCTCTGGAGTATACTCTTAATCTTTTCCCTTCAATGGTTTTAACAAGATGAGTATTATCTTTAGTTGAAACAACATATCCTTTAAAACTTAGGGTTGTCTCTTTGTTATCAAAGTTTTTCCCCTCCCTTAGATTCCCATAGAAAACTCCAACTAAGGAAAGTATAAGGCATACAAAAGCTACAGAGTATTTTTTCTTTAATAAGCAGACTGCTATAGGTAATGAAGCCAAAAAAATGGAAAGTATAGGGAAATAAATGAAAATCACTCCAGATAAAATCCCAAAAACAGAAGAGAGTATATATGGCATAAAAATTAATCCTTATCTGACCTTTACTCAATAAAGGTGGTTAAACTTTTTGTTAAGCTTCATCTAAAATAATTTCATACTTACCCAATCCAAAACTTGTGTTTTTGCCTAAATGCAAAATTTCTCCTGCTTTCAAATATGGAATAAAGGGAGCAATATTACCCCTATATACTATCTCACCAACCACTCCTCCAAGTTTCATTTTTGTTTCCTGTCTTGATGAGTATCTTTCCCAGTCATGCCATCTAAGATTTGAATTGATAGTATTTATTGTTTCTGCATGTCTTATAACTTCTTGAACAGTAAAATCAGGCAACTGTTCTCCACAGTGGAAATATCCAAGTAGACTAATTCTTCTTATTAAATTCCTTACTAAAATATGAAAATCAAGCTCTGTTACAAATTTTCTCTGATACCTTATTCGCAAAGGCGTGATTATTTTCAAAGTCAAATTTTCTACTGAATCTGTAGTCTCAAATTTTGAAGGAATTTCCATAATTTTTGAAATACTTTTTTTTAGTATCCCTATTTTATAAACTGTAATCCCGTCAATTTTAACTTCACTGAGAACATATTTACCTCTTCCCTTACCAATGCCAATTTCCCCGAGTTGCTCAAAAGTATATATAAAGTATGGAATATAATCAATTGCAGAACCTATAAGAATGAGGTTAAAAGAAAGAGTTTGTCCCTCAGGGAAATACTGCTGTCTCCATTCAGGAGGCTCAATTACAAAAGGATGAGGAATTTTTTCATATTTGTTCATATTCAGTATAGTTAAACCTTCAGGGGGTGGTGTCTCAAAAACATAGGCATAAATACATTTTTGTTTTAGTAAGCATTTATCACAATTTATAACCCTTAGAGGACAGGCAATTTTTCTGAAAGCATTACCGAAACCTCCTCTAAAAGTTGATCCCTTGTAGTAAGGCAAATACAGGGGTTCAATGGCTTTTATGTAAAAAGTATACTTCTGATAATGGATTTTCATCTTCAGTAAGGAGAATGGTCAAAAATAACAATATCCCCTGTTACAGGACTACGATAAATAAGCTTTACTGCTTTACCATGCAAAGCATGGGCAATCTTTAAGTAAAGCCAGATTGGTCCCTGTCCTGTAAGTATTATTTCATTTCCCTCACCTGCTAATTCTAAGGCTTTTTTTATATAATCAGGGATATCCTTTATCTTTGCCTGGTCCCCCTCATAAATCTGCCTCATGTCAATTACTATCTCAGACATCCTTATTCCTCCATAATTTTAAGTTTTTTT
Organism: Thermodesulfovibrio sp. Kuro-1; assembly: GCF_006538445.1. NCBI lineage: Bacteria > Pseudomonadati > Nitrospirota > Thermodesulfovibrionia > Thermodesulfovibrionales > Thermodesulfovibrionaceae > Thermodesulfovibrio > Thermodesulfovibrio sp. Kuro-1. The sequence goes on from NZ_BJKS01000002.1 coordinate 353,398, forward strand.
CTTATTATTGTTTCAAAATTCACAATTTCATCGGGCTTGATTATTTCTGTCTTAAACTGTTCTGCTCTTGCACGAACAGACTGCCTGATCTGTCCATCTTTAATAATATGAGGCGATGTTGTTACAAAGAAACTCTGCACCCTTAAGCCGAATTCCTTTTGTAAAGCACCAATTTTATATAAACTACTCTTTGTGATCTCATCCTCAGGACTTAAAGATTTACACTCAACAAAATAAAGAGCATTATCCTTTGTAAACATAACATCAAACTCATTTTTATTGCCCTGAATATTTTCTATCTCTACATTCATGACAACATCATCAATTCCTCTGCCCTTGATTGAATTTAAAGAGTTAAAAACATACTCCTCAAGCCATCCTCCTGTTAAATATCTTATTTCAGAACGAGAAAGTTTTTTTGATATAGTTCTGCCACTGATGTTAAAGCCTACTGCCTTGAGAAAATCTCTTTGCAACTCATTGGATATAGGAAACTCTATGGTTAAATCAAAGGAACTTACATTTCTACTTTTTTGTAGAACTTTATAAAACTCACTTAACAGCCCCTCAATGCTGTTATAATTTGTTACAATCCAGTTTGTAAGTGCTTTTCTCTTTTCTGATTCTTCCTTGTATCTATTCAGCTTTGCTTCATTTATTACTCTGAGAGAATAAGCTGTAAGATACTCTATAACACCAAGCCTTAAAGGCAGAGGTTGGGGTTCTGAAAGCTTTTTAAGAGGATAAACTTCAAAAAATTCATTTTTAGGGATTGGAATATAAATCATCTTACTTCCATAGTCTTTGAAAATTTCATAGGTTGCTATGGACATTATCTTTGTTCCACAGGTAAGATTAACTGTAAAGTTATCCTCTTCATGTTTTTCCATCCATTGAGCAATTTTCCTGTGACAGTCATATATAGAGTCTTCTCTGACAACAATTTCAAAAAATGGTATATTTAGTCCAAGTCTTTTCAAAGTATTTACTATTGCCTCTGTTTTTTCCCTTTTCAGCATCTGCTCAGTTGTAATAAAAAGAACTTCCTCAGGCTTAAAATAAAATATTCCAAGAATATTAGGAATTGTTTGTTCAGAAATTAAGCAAACATGTATATGCTTCATTTCTTTCCCCCTTGCTTTAACTATCAGATTTATTCATTCTTTCTACTTAAAAAAATAGGATAACCCTGTTCTCTTAGAGTGGGTTCTTTAATATTACCATTATTTCCTTTTCCAACAATGTATATTGATGACACGCCCATTTCTTCTGCTGCTTGAAATGCTCCAATTGACATAGGCACTTTACCACCTGTTGTATCAACAAAAATGTTTTCTTCCTTAATTCCCTGTGCAATAAACCCTTCTATAAATTTTTTTACTATTTCCTTAGTCTCATTTGGATTATCAGGGTCTGACAGCATATCTTTTCCCTGCTCAATCTCCTTTAAAGTATGAACAAAGTGAACCTTATCAGAAAAAAGATTTATGAGCTCAATTACATGCTTTTTCCTTTCTCCTGTATACAGAAAAGCTACATATTTAGGTTCAAGATGTCTAATTATCCACTCAGGCTGTTCTCTTCTACTTACAGGTATTATTATGGCTTTTACTTTATCCTTTGGAAAGGTAAATTCATCTCCTGTGCCCCTGAACTCTCTTTTCCCTAAAATCCATCTATAAATAGGCTTCCAGTTTTTTACTGCAATAAATATAAATGTCAACTCAATGGAAGTCTTTAAGTATTCAACTAATATTGTCAGACTGTGAATTTTTTCGCTGAATCCATATAGTACATCATGGAAGTATTCTGACAAAAAAAACAAAAGACAAGAAACTAAAATGAATATTCCCATGAAAACTAAAATATTTTTCTTCGTGGGTTTAAAATGTGATGTCATTTTCTAATGTCTTGTCCCATCTACAGTAATCAGACACCAGCCAAGAGGAGTTAACAGGGAATCTCTTTGAAATACTCTCCTTGATTTTGGCGCTATAGTTTCTCCTCTGTCTAATCCAGCATAGTTCCTGATTTTCTTTCTTAAAGGCTCACTTAGAAGCATCAGAATTGTTGTGCTAATCATGCCAGAACCAAAACCAATTCTGAAGTTACATACATTGTTTTCATACCATTTTTTCATTGCATTTGTAGCTAAAAATTCCTTTTCAAAATTAATTAAATCCTGTGCCCATCTGTTTATGCACTCAAAAGTAGCGTTTAAATTTTCTGGCATTTTAAATCTGTAATGTTGCTTTTTAAACTCAGAAAGAAAGCTTCTTTCCCATAAAACTTCAAATCTAAAAGTTACATTTTCAGGAATACATTCAGTCCATATAGTTGTTTTCTTTCCAGAGTATTCTTCTTTATATTTCCAGCTTTCTTCTTTTTTAAGTATATTTATGGGAATAATAGAAGTCTGTATTTCTCCATCTGGATAGGCATCAGAAATTTTAAGCATTTTAAGCCAGTCTGTATGTGGGCTTTTCTCTTTTCCAAGAAGTTTAAAACCCTCAAAGTATTCTTTATTTAGCCAAGCAGAAAAATCTCTCTTGCTCTTTTTTTGTTCAATATCTTCTACGATTCTTCTTTCAAAATTGACTTCAAAATCCTCATAGGAACTTTCTTTTAACTCCTTAAGCAGATTATATAAAATTGCTGTTCTTATTACTCCCTTTATAGATGTGCCTGGAATATATGGGATGCCAAAGCCGTCCCTGATATAAGGTCTGTAATCCTGCATAAGTGAAGCATTATGATTAAGGTAAATTCTTTTATCTGAGGAAAGTTTGAGCAGTAAACTTTCATTGAGAATAAAAGCTTTACTTTTTAAAAAATCTGCCAGATTAAAGAGATGAGCTTTATTTTCTAACTGTGCACAGTAATCAAATATGAGATTTTTTTTACTTAGAAACTCAGCAAGGCGATCTTCTGAAATGGGATAGAGATAATTGTCATGTATTATAAACTCAAACCTTGTTTTTTTCTGCTCTACACCTCCAATATGAACAGGAGATTTTGTAACAATTTTAACCTCTGCCTTTTCAAATAAAGCCATAGTTTTACTCCTTTAAGGGAACTGTAAAGGCATAACCATAGCGGTAAACTTTATGTCTCAGTATATCTGGAGGAGCATTTTCTGGTGTAACATCCGCTAAACAACCCCTCAATGGCTTACTGAATACACTTCCTTCTTTAATAAATCCAAGAGATTTTCTTTTAAGTGGTAAAGCAGTCCTGCCAGATGTTATCCATCCCTTTTTTATTTTTATCTCATAAGCAACTATTTTTTGGGCTAAATCATCTATTTCAGTGTTTGAAGGAGTATAAAGGGACAGTAAAGTAAAGTCTTGAGCATCAGACTCCATTAACTCTTTCAGCACTCCATCAATTGGTTTAAAATCTTTAAGCTCAAACATTCCGTAACCATATGTTCTTTCTCCTCCAATTCCTGTCTGTCCAAGAAGTTTCATAACAATTCTGAATCTTTCAATAAAATCTGTATCTCTGAAAGCCACCATTCCATAAAGTCCAGCCTCTCTTTGAAACTTTACGCTACCACAAAAATAAATACTGCTTTGAGAAGTCATTCTATCAATTGTAACTCTGGGGCGTATCTCTCTTTTAAAAGCATCACTGTAACGCTCTGAATTCATTTTTATTTTTTCAATATCCTCTACCTTTGTTATCTGCCTTTTCTGCCAAAGGAGAAAATCCTTAGCTTCAAGCCATCTAATTTTTTTAAGTTCTTTTCCTATTTTCTTTCTTATTTCTCTTGATATAAAAGAGTCATCAAGAGGCTTTGGCAGGAAATATTTGTCCGACTTGTATATAAAAAGGGAACTTAATAGAAAAGGCGGATTATTTTCAAATTTCTCAATCCATTTTTCAGATTCTTTCTCTCCATAATAGTTTGACACTGTGTTTATTAAAGCAGAAAATAGCGAGTCAGAGCTGAATCTTTCTTCTACATTTTCCAGATATATTCCCGTCTCTCCAAAATGGACAGGTGTTTTAAAATGAAGTTTATATAAATATATAACCATTTAGCTGCCTCTTTATTTAAAAACAGAAAGCAACTCTTCTTTTTTACTTAAGTCTGTAATGCTTTTTACCTCTCCCTGCCCGGATTTTAAATACTCTAAAGAAAAAACTTTTATGTCTTCAAAGTTTATCTTAATCTTTCCATATCCTCTTGAACCATGTCCTCCTAAGGAGTCAAGTTTAAGAAGTTCAATTGCAAGAGTTATATTTTCTAAATCCTCTAAAACTGTTTCTTTATCTTCAACATTATAAATGAACTCAAATTCAAACTCAGCTCCTCTTGGCACTCTTTCAAGCTGACGGGGATTAGCAGCAGAGGTAACACGATCTATGGCATTCTCAAACTTCCACTCTGTAAACTGTAGTCCGGTATCAATCTGAGAAAGTTCTTCCACGCTCTCAGTTGTTAAATAAGCATCCCTTACAATAAGCCTTGAAGGATAGTTTTTACCACCCCCTTGCCCTGTAGAGCCAAATATTCTGCATATAGGACATTTATAAGCTTTATCAGCATCTGTGCATACATGAATATAAACTGGATTTGTTTTTGTTCCGATGTTTATTCTATTTTCAGTTCCTATAATGCCCAGCTTAATGGATAGAGATTTCTCAAGCAATGCCCTGAGTTTACCTTTAAGAGAACTTCCAGGAATATATGGCTCACGTGTTACAGGATCTCTTACTACCGAGGCATCAATTGCTCCAATTTCAATATTTTCTTTTGCTGCTCCTATATGCAAACCAGTAAGACATTTTATCTTGCCTTTCATCTGAATTTTACCTATAAGATTTCTATTCATCACTCCCCTCCATAATATCTGTGATAGGCTATGATGCCCTCAATCAAGGCAATTAACTTTTTAAAACTCTTGTAAGATTTTGCTCCTGAATCAATGGCAGGTCCTAAAATCTCCATAAGAGGTTTAATCTCTTTTTGCCTACCTGCTGCATAAGCGAGTTTTGGTTTAAGGAGAATCACCTGTTCCTTATCAAAATTTTTTCCTCTTACAAAAAGATTATCAAGTTTTCTTACTCCATCCAAAAATTTTCGTATTTGTGAAGTTTTTAATCCTATAATCTTGAGATGGGCACCTAATTTTTCGGAAATATCTATAACTTTCTCTGCTGGTAAATCTTCAAGTTTTGAATATCCTGAAATATCTCTTTTAAGTTCCCGCAAGTTAATTTGAGTCTGCTGGTTCTGTCCATGATATTTTTGTTGTCCCTGCTGTTTTCTGAAATCATTCATGGTCTCTTCCTCCTTTCCTCATAAGCATAAGAGTTACCAGGGTTGCTAACTCTGTTATCTCCCATTCCTTTTCATTGGAATTCATAATAACCTCCTTGATGGATAAAACATCTTCATCAGCACAATTATTAAATTTTGCCCTTGATATTAAATAGGCAGCCTTAGGAAGCACCAAAATACCTTCTTTGCGAAATACTTTGGCAAGAGAAAAAAGCCTATAGAAAAATGTTTTTGGAAGTTTTTGCTCATCTATTACAAAACCATTGGATTCAGTTTTAAGGAATTTTTTGAAAAGCCTTATCCTTTCAATCACCTTATCAAAACTGTTCCAACCGACTTTTCTATCATCAAGCAAAGCCAGAGAATCTTTCTTATTATCTCTCTTTGCCAATCTTTCAAGTTCTTCAGCATCTCTTGCATATTGATAGACAGGATAACTGTCTTGATTTATGGAAATACCCCCTGAGATTGTAAGAAAACGGTTTCCTGTAAAAAGTTCAAAATATCTTCTTATGTCAAAGGCTGTTTCTATAACATCAAGCCAATGTCCTAAAATAAAAACATCATCTCCACCAGAATAAATAATCATAAGGTTTCTACCTTTATTTTTCACTCCTCTTTCAGCAATATCCAAAGAGTCAATCTCCTTGCCTTCTGCAATATAATTAAGATGATACTTAAAAAATTGATTTAAACGATTGGATATTTCAGATATTCTTGCAAAAGTTCTTTCCTGTTCCGCAATAGCTGAACCAAAAATTTTTCCGAGGTTATCTACATCCATTCTCAATACAGCAAGTCTATTTATGCCAAAATCACTCACTGCATCTGTTAGTTCTTTTAACCCCCTTTTTTTATAAATACCTAAGGGCAGAAAGATATTGTTGGGTTTATTGTAGTTTTCAGCATTAAAATTATTGATGCGATAAATTTTATCAGCTAAATTTTCTAATTTTTCGTCCCTACTGCGTCTAAAACAGTAATAGAATTTTTCAATTTTTACATAATCTCCTTGAGGTTGCTCACTAAGCCTATATATAACAGGTGAAATACCTTCTGAAATCTCAAGTAATTCCTCACCAAGCTTATATTGGAAATAACAAGGTTCACACACCTGCAATGCTTCATCTCCTCTTTGTAAACTAACAAGCGAAACGTCTTCTCTAAAACACACATCGCATTGAGTAGTAAGGCAGTTTTCATGAGGAGACTCAGGTTTTAAAATATCTTTAAGCCTCTTTTGCCACCCTGTTTTCTTTGATTTTTCAAGTTTTTCTCCTAATCCATCAGAAACAGAGGCTGAATTTTTAAAACTCTCCTCTCCAAAAGCAATATATTCCAGATGAAGCTGAAGTTCTCCTTTGAATTCATTAAATAAAAAAGTTTCAATCCTGCTCTTCAGTTTATCTAACTCACTTACTGCATTATCTGTATTTGGTGAAACTATACAGAAATTACCTCCGGCAGAAAAAACAATATTACATCTCGTAAGGTTTAAGTTATCAATGATTTCATTAATTATATGCTCTATTAAAAGTTCAATATAAAAAGAGCGTCCTTTTAAGGCTCTCAGAGCTCCCTTTGAAGTTATAGTATATATAAACTTCTGTATCCCTGATAAATCTCCCCCCACAAGAAGAAAAGGTTTCTCTGACGAAAGACAATCTACAATACTTGCTACTGAAAAATCTTTATCTCTGCGTTTTTCTTTTAGATACAGATACAAACATCCTGAAATAGCGGAAACAAGAACACAATGCCTAAACATGGATACGTCATCAAAAGGACTTCCCAGAGGTATGTTACTTAAATGTTTTTCCATAAGCATAGTTAAAAGATTAATACCATACGGTGGCTTTGTTGATTGTAAGTCTTTTTTAAATTTCTCTATCAATCTCCTGTAATTTTCATGATTTATAATAGGTTTATTATATATAGCAATCTGAGGTTTTTCAGATTGTAGCTGATAATAAGGAATTTTATTCAGGGTTTCATTTAAATTATTTGGGTTTCTTATTTTATAAAAAGGCGAAATAATAGGATTGGGGGTAAAATATTTAATATCCTCATTTTTGCAGGCAAGACTGTGGGCTTTCTTCCATAAGAAAAACAATTCATCTTTTTCCTGTAAAGACTTCGCAATCTTGAGAGCAGCGCCATCGTTTTTAAGATGTTTTTCTATCCATTCCCTTCCTTTTTCAACAAAATTTTCTTCATTAAAATTACCTTCTGCTCTCAAAGCAACCCTACCAATATTGTAAAGAAGTCCTCCTTTTGCGACAACCTCAATCTCTGTAATCATGAAATTCCTCTCTAAATACTACTTACTTAATTTAATAATTAAACAGGAATCATAAAAAATGTTTAAAAAATATTTCCATTAATTTTAATAAATTATTAATTTCATTACAAGAGTTTTTAAAGCATTTTACATTCAGCCAGATAAAAATCCGAAACAAAATGCAAGATACTTATTCTCTACTCTTGACGAAGAGGGATATATTGTGGTATAAAATTACAATCTCGTGAGAGGTTAGAGGCTAAATTAGCTTTCGCTACAGTATCAACGATCTTTGACAAGTTTTAGACTTTAAAAAGTGGTAAAAATTTGAAAGTATTCACTTACATTTTAGCCCTCTCTGAGAGAGGTTACGGAAAAAGGCACTAAAAAGCCATAAAAATCAGTAAGTTACAAAGGCTACCGTTGGAAAACAAGACCTCATTTAAAAGGGATTGCGACTAACGATTTCTCTTAATTCATCTAATTGCTCTAAATTGTTGGAAAACAAGACCTCATTTAAAAGGGATTGCGACATACATCAAGTAAGAGTAGGTAAACTCGCCTGCAACATGTTGGAAAACAAGACCTCATTTAAAAGGGATTGCGACTTCCATAAACTCAAAGCCTTCTTTTTTGCATTCTATCTGTTGGAAAACAAGACCTCATTTAAAAGGGATTGCGACTAAATCAATGATTTGTTTTGTTTCTAACTCATTTTCTGCGTTGGAAAACAAGACCTCATTTAAAAGGGATTGCGACTTTCTAATTAATTCTCTTAGCATTTCGATTCTTTTGAGTTGGAAAACAAGACCTCATTTAAAAGGGATTGCGACTCTTTTCTTAATTCTTCGTATGCTGTGATCAATCCTTCTCGTTGGAAAACAAGACCTCATTTAAAAGGGATTGCGACAGTTAAATTTTTTATTTTCTCTTTTTTTATTTTTATTGTGTTGGAAAACAAGACCTCATTTAAAAGGGATTGCGACATGTTTACATTATGATGCATCTCTTTAAGTTTTTTTATAGTTGGAAAACAAGACCTCATTTAAAAGGGATTGCGACATAATGCTGTTGAACAAAATTTCTCATTTTGTTTAAAATTCAAGTAACCAATTTAAAAATCATCCATAATCATGGATACAGAGGGTTATTTTTGGCAAAAAATATGTAGCGAAGATAATTTTTATCTTGCATGGCAAAGAGTCAAAGCCAATCGTGGTTGTCCTGGTGTGGACCATGTATCAATAAAAGACTTTGAGACAAATTTACACAATAACCTTGTTTTATTAAGAAGTCTTCTAAGACAAGGACTATATGAACCTTCTCCTCTAATTGCAAAAGAAATAAATAAGCACGATGGAAGAAAAAGACTATTAAAAATCCCGACAGTAAAAGATAGAATCGTTCAAGAAGCTGTGTTACTTGTCATTCAGCCAGAGTTTGAAAAAGATTTTTTAAATTGTTCTTATGGTTACAGACAAAACAAATCAGCATTAATGGCTGTAAAAAAAGTAGAAACTTTGCTGCAAGAAGGGTTTAACTATATAATTGATTCAGATATAAAAGATTTTTTTGATACAGTTCATAAAAAACTTATAGTCGCTCTATTTTCAGAAAAAATAAAAGATAAAAGAATTGTAAGTTTAATAAAAAAATGGATACAGTATGACATGCCTCCAGAAATTGGTATTCCACAAGGAATAGTGCTATCTCCTCTTTTAGCAAACTTGTATTTACATAATCTTGACATCGCTGTTACAGCAAAATCAAAAGGTTACATTAGATACTGCGATGATTTTGTAGTACTTTGTAAGTCTCAAGATGAAGCAAAAAATCTTCTTGAGTTCATAGATATCTACATAGAAAATGAGCTTTTGCTTACTTTAAATAAAGAAAAAACAAGGATTTGCAATTTAAATGAGGGTTTTACATTTTTAGGGTTTCATTTCTCTTCAGAAGGAAAGAAACCTTCATTTAAATCTATAGAAAAACTTAAATCAAAAATTGACAGGGAACTTAAATTCTCAGACAAGATTACAGAAGAACAACTCAAAAACAGGCTTAAAACAATCATTAGAGGATGGCAAAACTATTTTGGACTCTCAGGAATCCAACAAGATAAATTACTCAAGGAAGTTGAAGATATGTCAAGACAGTATAATGACTCCATAGCTCTTGATATTTTTAAATCAGCGCTTTATATCCAAAACTCTCAACCTCATAAAGCATACGAATTAATAACTCAAAAGCCTTTTATTTCATCAGAAGAAGGAGAACTTCATTATCAGAGAGGAATAATATTTGAACTGCTCGGACTTGATGAACAAGCTTTTGATGAGTATTATCAAGCTTTGAAACTTGAACCATCCAATGCAGAAACTTTTTATCAACTCGGCAGAAAACTAACAAAACTGGGGAAAATTGAACGTGCTATAAAGTTTTTGCAAAAAGCAATTCAGCTTTCACCTAATAATTTTGAATTTTATCTTGCCATTGCAGAGGCATATCAAAAATGGGGACTCTATGGTTCTGCTGAAAAAGCAATAATGCAGGCTAAACAGTTAAAACCTGAGCTTTCTTTATCTTTAGAATTAAAAAACAGTTTATTAAAGGAAGAAAACTTTAAATTTAAATTAACCCATGAAGATATAAGTCTTTTTATAAAGCTCTTCTCCGGAAGGGAAGGGTTATTTGCAAAACAGTGGATTAATGAATATGGGAAAATAGGTTATTCTCCAATCCATAAACCTCTCGAGCAAGAGGATGTTCTTAAACACATAAATGGTAAGCATACCTTAGGAATCTATCTTCTTAGAATGGACAATACAGTTAATTTTGCTGTATTAGATCTGGATGTTTCTAAAAAAATAATTATGCAACAAGGGTCTATGAGCATTGATTTATGGCAATCAGTATTATCAGATGCTGTAAAAATAAAAAGATTTTTTAAAAATCTTGAAATAAATGTCTATATGGAATCAAGCGGATGGAAAGGCATACACATATGGATATTCTTTGAAGCTCCAATTAAAGCAACTGAAGTAAGAGAATTTTTGAAAACAATTTTAAAAAAAGTTGGCCCTCCTCCTGAAGGTATCAATCGTGAGATATTTCCTCTTCAGCAATCTATTAGAGAAAATGCATTTGGCAGTCTTATTAAACTTCCACTTGGAATTCATCGGCTAACAGGCAAGAGATGTTTATTCATTGACAATGAAGGTAACCCTGTAGAAAACCAAATTGCCCATCTATGGAACATAGTACCGGTAAAAATTGAAACGTTCAGAAAAGCACAAAGCCTTTTAACAAAGGAAGAGTCTTTCTCTATAAAGTCTCTAAGTATTGAAAACCTACATTCTGTAAAGAAAGTTTTAGAAAAATGTAATGTCCTAAAATATCTTTATACAAAAGCCCAGCAGGAAAAAGATTTAACGCACTTTGAAAGATTAACCATTCTCAATACTCTTGGACATCTTGGACAAGAAGGTAAAAAGGCAATTCATATTATAATAAGCAACTGTTATAATTATAGTTACGACATCACTGAGAAATGGCTTGGTAGACTAAGCAAAAGCCCATGTAGTTGTCCAAAAATAAGAGAATGGTTAAACCATATAACTCCTGTAATTGGTTGTCACTGCGATTTCAACCTTGACAGAGATACTTATCCATCTCCTGTTATACATGCAGGGATAAAACCTCTCAAAAGAAGTCCTTCAAAGATAGTTTTGAACCAGCAACCCAAAATCACGCAGGATTCCATAAAAATAGATGAACTTGTAAATGAATATCTCAGGCTGAAACAAAATAAGAAAGAATTGGAAAATAAACTATCAGAAATAGAAAGAAAATTTGAGGAATTATTCAACCAAAAAGGGATTGAGTGTATTGAATTAAAAATTGGAAATCTTAAACGAATTAAAAATACTGAAACAAAGCAATGGATCGTTGAGATTTAAAAATGAAAATACTTTATGTTACCGAACAAGGGAGTATAATCAAGAAAATATCCCGTCGTCTTTTAATTGTCAAAGAAGGCAAAACAATTGCTGAAATTTCTTTAATAGGTCTTGATGGAATTGTTGTCTTCGGGAACATACAGATTACCTCACCAGTAATAGCCTCTGTGCTTGAAAATGGAATCTATATTAGCTTTCTCTCGTCAAAGGGTAAGTTTAGGGGCATTCTTCTGCCTAATCAGCATAAAAATGTTTTCTTAAGAATCTCTCAGTACGAAAGATATCTTGACGATGAGTTTCAAAGAACTCTTGCATCAAAAATTGTAAATGCAAAGATAAAAAATGCTAAAACTGTCATAAGAAAACATCTAAGCAATCATCCCGAACAAGTTTTTACACAAGAATTAATATCTATTGAGCAAATTATGGAAAAAGTTAAAAAAATACCACCTATACCTGTTCTACTTGGACTTGAAGGGCAAGCTTCAGCAGTTTATTTTAGAGTTTTCAGAAAAATGATTCTTGCAGACATGCTTTTCTCTGGTAGAAGCAAAAGACCACCAAAAGACGCTGTAAATGCTCTTTTAAGTTTTGGATATGCCATGCTAACTCATGAAATCCTTTCGCTTCTATTTGCTACAGGTTTTGACCCTTACGTTGGCTATCTTCACGGAATAGATTATGGTCGCCCCGCTCTTGCCCTGGATATGGTTGAAGAATTCAGACATAGTATCATTGACAGATTAATTCTAAATCTTGTAAATACCAGAATTATTACCCAAAATGACTTTATTGAAGACAATGAAAAAGGATTTATCCTAACTAAAGATGCTCTAAAAAAATTTATTATTCATTATGAAAAACGGATGACAGATCAAATAGAACATCCTCGTACGCATGAAAAAACCTCTTTTAGAAACATCGTAAGAGAACAAATTTACAGAATCTCTCGCACAATAATGATGAAACAGGAATATATCCCGTTTATTATTGAATAGAATGTTTATTGTAGTATCCTACGATATTTCTGACGATAAAAAAAGAAAAAAAGTTGCAGAATTACTTAAAGATTATGGAATAAGAGTTCAATATAGCGTTTTTGAATGTAATATTGACCAAAAATATCTAAAACAGATGATAAACGAAATTTTACCCTACATAGATGAAAAACAGGATAGCTTAAGGATTTATTATATTTGTGAAGGCTGTCGGGAGCGAGTAGAAACTTATGGATGTAAAATACTTCTTGACGAAGAGGGATATATTGTGGTATAAAATTACAATCTCGTGAGAGGTTAGAGGCTAAATTAGCTTTCGCTACAGTATCAACGATCTTTGACAAGTTTTAGACTTTAAAAAGTGGTAAAAATT